>NZ_JAMPLL010000038.1:0-31645 GCF_039962495.1 Leptolyngbya sp. AS-A5
CAATTGCTTTGTCAACATTCTCGGCGGCTTGATTGCCTACTGCCATCAACCGAAGAAACCGTCCATTGCGCTCGACCACAATCTGCTGCTCCCGGCTTAACCCGAACTCAGGTTAATCTAATATGCCGCCGATACTAAAGACCACACCGTCAGCGATACCTTCGTGCAACTCCTCCGCACTCGTAAGGCTTGAATCAAATTTGCCGTCACACTCGATGCTGGTCTACCTTAACCCTAACCTGACGTCAGTTCGACGAGATTTTTCGCTTCGGTTTGAGCGGCTTCTTGCCCCCTAAATCCCCCAGAATGGGGGACTTAGAGAACCGCAATTCCCCAATTGAATCGATTCCTAACCCTTCAAAGTCCCCCACCTGTGGGGGATTTAGGGGGCTACCCGCAGGTTCAAACGTAGCTAAAAACTTCTGTCGAACTCACGTTAACACTGAAAATCTCCAACTTTAGTGGGGCATCGAGCGAATGCGACAGAGCTAAGCTTTGGATCAAGTAGCTGGCAGACAGAATATATGACATCGCAATTAAAAACCAATTCAGAGAAAGTTGAAGCGCAAAGAAGCACGTTGTTTGATCGCACGTTTCGCGACCACGAGGGCAATATTGTAATTGCTCAGATGCCAAATTTACCCGTTATCGTTGCCACGACAGCTATCCTATTGCATCTTGTCCTTCCTGCAAGCAGACTCCAAGCTGGAATCGGTTTAATCGGGTTTGGAGCTGCGTTTACCTGGGCTTGGTTAGAACTGTTTCAGGGCGTGAACTACTTCCGTCGAGGACTCGGTTTGTTCACCTTAGTCGGCTTAATCGTGTTCAGTTCCTATATCGCTTGAGGGTCAGATGTAGAACCCTTCAAGCCATCGCTAACGATGGTTTCACCTGTCTTAAACTCAGCTCTTTATAATGAAGAAGTGTAAAGAAACTTCTTCAAAGGGCTGACTCATGCTGATCGATCGACCCCCCGCAACCCAAGCGACTGAGATTCCCGCAGGTGGAACCGATCCGACTTGGTTTGATTGGAAGGAAGCTTGGTATCCGGTTCATTATGTTCGAGATTTAAGCAAAACAGAGCCAACTAAATTTACCCTGTTGGGACAGGATTTAGTCATTTGGTGGGATGTTCAGTCTGAGACTTGGAGAGCATTCGAGGATCAATGTCCGCATCGATTAGCTCCCCTTTCAGAAGGCAGAATTGCAGAAGATGGACTGCTTGAATGTCCCTATCATGGGTGGGCATTTAAAGGAGATGGAAGCTGCGATCGTATTCCCCAACAGTCTGACAATGTTTCTGCAGATGAATCTAAGCGGGCGTGTGTTGCTTCCTATGCCACCGCAGAACGGCAAGGACTATTGTTCATCTATCCCGGTAAGAACAATCCAGAACAAGTGACGATTCCGATCGTGGAAGCAATGGAAGAATCGCCCGATGAATGGGTGTGTTTGAACACGTTTCGCGATTTACCTTACGATGCCTTAACGCTGCTGGAAAATGTTCTTGATGTTAGCCACATTCCGTTTACGCATCATAAATCCGTGGGGAATCGATCGAATGCTTCCACCGTTGAGCTAGAAGTTTTAGAATCTGGCAAGCAAGGTTTTGTAGGCTTTTGGCAAGAAGGCCCACGCAAAGGAACATTGGGATCGCAACATACAAAGTTCATTGCTCCGGCATTGATGTATCACGATCTAACCTCGAAACAATTCGGGCGGACGCTCACGGTTGTTTATGCAACACCGATGCGAAAAGGGGAATGCCGCGTCTTTGCTCGATTCCCGTTTAAGTTTGCCTCCAAGCTTCCCGGCTTTTTTATCAAGCTCACGCCGCGCTGGTATTCGCATTTAGGCAACAACACGGTGTTAGAAGATGATCAAATCTTTTTGCACTATCAAGAGCGCTATTTAGTCGAAAAAGGTGGCAGTGAGAACTATGCAAAAGCTTGTTACTTACCGACTCGTGCCGATGCATTTGTGTCAAGCTTACGAAATTGGGTGAATCAGTTTGAAGCTGATCCCTTTCCGCATCAATCGTTACCTCCTTTGCAGCCGATCGAACAATTACTCGATCGCTATCACTCTCACACCGTTCATTGTTCAAGCTGCCGTACTGCATTGGCGCGAATTCAGCAGTTGAAGTTCGCGATCTCTGTTCTAGGGGGCTTGTGTTGGGCAGTGTTGCCTTTAGTGTCCATTCTCTTTCAGCCGTCATCGCTGCTAATTGCGGGATTGGCTGCGATCGTGCCCCTGATTGCAGGTTCAACTTGGCTTGTGTTACACAATTTAGAGCGCAAGTTTTATCGAGGGGATCGCATTCCAGCGAGAAACCGACCCGAGAAGCCGCGCAAGTAGAGTAACTCCCCAAGCTCAAGCAGTTCTTCTATGTTCACAGTTCTTCTATACTCAAAGTCCCCCACTCGTGGGGGATTTAGGGGGCACAAGCCACTAATAACGCAGCGTTGTACCATCCTAAAACGTTACCTTGTACAACTGAAATAACTCTCCAGGCAACGTCTTCACAATTTTACCGCCCTCAGACTGAATCAATTTCTTCCAATCTTCTAACGATTCGAGAAAGACTTCTGTGCCTAAATACGTTTCCAAAATTGCCCAACTCTCCGCCAGCGGTGCATTCGGATCAAGCACATCAAACACAAACACTCCACCAGGCTTAAGCACCCGCTTCACTTCGGACATAACTAGCGACCAGTAATTGATCGACGAATAACAACTCACGCCCGTCGAAACCACATAATCAAACTGGTTCGCCTCATACTGCAACTGATGCGCCGCTTCGAGCTTAACCCCGCGAAACAGCTTAGAATTGAGTTGCGGAGCGCGAGCATTGATCGCATCACACGCCACCTTACTGACATCTTGACCAGAATAGTAAGCATTCCAATCCCGCCAGCCATAAATCAAAAAACCAACGCCGCAGCCAATATCCAAGCAGCGTTGATTCTTCTGCGGTTGCGCCAATTGCCAAAACGGAGAGGTAATCTTTGCTTGAAGCTGTCCTGATACGCGCTCCCGAAAAATCGGCATTGCCTCAACTTCTTCAGGCAGCGCGATCGCCTCACCGCGATATTCTCGGTTAAAGCGATCGGCGATCGCAGCAATATGTGAATCCCAGTCTTGTACAGCCAATGATTTAGCCTTTGAGTGCGCGAGTAAAGTTTTGACGGTAAGAACGATTAAACATCATAGCGGGCCACAGTAGCGCTAAATACACTCTACCTTGACTAAAGTTTGTCCGTCGGAAGCCTTTCCAAAAGCGATAAGCCCCCACGACATACACCGCCAACGCCAACAATAGTAAGAGCTTCATGCCAAAGTCCTCGTTTTCATTTTCTTTTCAGATTCTAACAATCGAAATGCAGAGTCGGGGGGACTTCACATTTGCTAATAATTGTGAGATTCCTGTCCGAAAAAAGCTAGCGCTGTCAAATTGAATAAAGAGCGATCGCACAAATCGAGAAAGTATGAAGGAGACTGTATGAGAGCAGTGTTAATGGCAGGTGGATCGGGAACTCGACTGAGACCGCTCACCTGTGACCTGCCAAAACCGATGGTTCCGATTCTCAACCGTCCGATCGCGCAACATATTATCAACCTGCTGCAACGCCACCACATTCGGGAAGTGATCGCAACGCTGCACTATCTCCCGGATGTGATGCGTGATTACTTTCAGGATGGCAGTGAGTTCGGGGTGCAAATGACTTATGCGGTTGAGGAAGATCAGCCTTTAGGAACCGCTGGTTGCGTTAAAAATATTGCGGAATTGCTCGAGGATACGTTTTTGGTGATCAGCGGCGATAGTGTTACCGATTTTGACCTGAGTGCTGCGATCGAGTTCCACTACCGCAAGGGATCGAAAGCAACCTTAGTGTTGACGCGAGTACAGAATCCGATCGAGTTCGGTGTGGTAATCACAGATGAAGATTACCGCATTCGTCGCTTCTTAGAAAAACCTTCGAGCAGTGAGATTTTCTCGGATACGGTAAATACCGGAATTTATATTCTTGAGCCGGATGTGCTGAAGTATTTGCCGGACAACGAAGAGGCAGACTTTTCAAAAGATCTGTTCCCGCTTTTGCTGGATAAAGGTGAGCCAATGTATGGCTACATTGCAGAAGGCTATTGGTGCGATGTCGGGCATTTAGATGCGTATCGGGAAGCGCAGTATGCAGGACTATCGCGCAAGGTGAAATTAGAGTTCGATTACGTCGAGCGATCGCCCGGATTGTGGGTAGGAGACAACACTTATATCGATTCTTCAGCACGGATTGAAACACCTGCAATTATTGGCAATAACTGCAGGATTGGAGCGCGGGTGACGATCGAAGCCGGAACCACGATCGGAGATAACGTGACGATCGGGGCGGAAGCCGATCTGAAGCGCCCAGTTATTTGGAATGGTGCCTTGATTGGTGATGAGGTGCATTTACGAGCTTGTGTAATTGCGCGGGGAGCGAGAATCGATCGACGATCGCACGTTCTAGAAGGCGCAGTGGTAGGGCCGCTTTCAACCGTCGGAGAAGAAGCGCTCATTGGCCCCAATGTGCGTGTTTGGCCTAGTAAAAACGTAGAAGCAGGCGCAACGCTCAACACCAATTTAATCTGGGGCTACACAGCACACCGGAACTTATTTGGTCAGCGCGGCGTTTCTGGACTCGCCAACGTCGATATCATTCCAGAATTTGCCGTGAAGCTGGGAGCAGCCTATGGCTCAACGCTCAAACCGGGATCCCAGGTGACGGTTTCACGAGATCAAAGAACGATTTCTCGTATGGTGTCACGATCGATGATTGCAGGCTTGATGTCGGTTGGAATTAATGTGCAAAACCTCGAAGCGACAGCGATTCCCGTGTCGAGATCGGTCGTTCCCACGCTCGGTGTCGCAGGCGGTTTACACATTCGGATCCATCCAGAAAAATCCGATCACATTTTGATTGAGTTCTTCGATCGCATTGGAATTAACGTCTCGAAAGCGATCGAGAAAAAGATCGAGGGCGCATTTTTCAAGGAAGATTTTCGCCGCGCTCCAATTCAAGAAATTGGCGGCGTGGTGAGCGTCAATCAAGCAACTGAAATCTACAGCCGTGGATTTGAGCGGCATTTGAACATTCAAGCGGTGCAGCACAGTAGCTCGAAAGTTGTGATTGATTACGCTTATGCGGTTTCTGGTGCAGTCTTGCCACAGCTATTGGCAAAATTTGGCTGTGATGCAGTCGTATTGAATGCCAGTCTGACGCAAACGGCTCCCTCGGTCAACGATCGTGAATCTCTGCTCAATCAGCTCGGTCACGTCGTCGAAGCGCTAAAAGCAACCTTTGGGGTGCAAGTTTCGGCTAACGGGGAACAGTTGATTCTTGTGGATGAAACAGGCAGCCCAATTCGGGGTGAAACGCTGACGGCGCTGATGGTCGATATGATGTTGACATCAAATCCACGGGGGACGATCGTGGTTCCGGTTCATGCGTCGAGCGCGATCGAGCAAATTGCTCGTCGTCACGATGGCAAAGTGGTACGCACCAAAGCGAGTCCAACGTCGCTAATGGAAGCCTGTCATGCTCACGGCAACACGGTTTTAGGGGGTAGCGGCGAAATGGGCTTTATCTTTCCGCAACTGCATCCTGGCTTCGATGCGATGTTCTGCATTGCGAAACTGATCGAGATGCTGACGCTGCAAGACCGCACTCTGGCGCAAATTCGGGCAGAGTGTCCGCGTGTGTCGCACAAAACCTATTCGGTGCGCTGTCCCTGGACAATTAAGGGAGCGCTGATGCGGCATTTAGTCGAAAGTCATCCCGCCGAAATGTTAGAGACGTTTGACGGCGTGAAGATTTTTAATCCCGATCGCAGCGATAGCTGGGTGCTGATTTTACCGGATGCCACGGAACCCTTAATTCACGTTTACGCCAATAGCCCAAATCGCGGCTGGGTCGATGAAATTTTGCGCGAGTATCGGCTGAAAGTGCAAGAGTTTGTTTACCAAGAACAAGGCATCGAAGAAGCTAGAATAGAGCATGTGTACTAAAATATCGCTTCTTACAAAATCAGCCAAGGCAGTAGAATAACGTTCACCCACTTTTCACAGGTCTATGAACAGCATCATTTTGTTAGCGGACATCATTCAGGAACCGCAGCTTCGATTCACCTCCGACAACCAAACCCCGATCGCGGAGTTACGAGTGGAGTTTGCTGGACTCCGCCCCGAAGATCCGGCAACTCAGCTTAAAGCAGTGGGCTGGGGCAACCTCGCGCAAGAAATTCAAGCAAACTATCACCAAGGCGATCGCGTGATTCTAGAAGGGCGCTTGACGATGAATACCGTCGATCGCCCTGAAGGCTTCAAAGAGAAGCAAGCAGAATTAACCATTCAAAGAATTCACGCTCTAAACGGCGCATCGATCTCTAGTAGCGTCACGACTGAGGCTCCGACTCGCGCTCCCAGCACTCCGCCGCCTGCCGCCACGACTCCGAAACGCACCCCCAAAGCACCTACCGCTCCAGCGCTTGAATCTCAGCCTGAGTTAGACGACATCCCGTTCTAAAATAAAGGCTGATTTTACGGAGCGGTGATATGGAGCGCGATTTTCAGCAGTTAGCAGACCTGTACAAAACTGCGCTCCTCAATGATGTACTTCCGTTTTGGCAGAAGCATTCGATCGATCCGCAAGGCGGCTATTTTACCTGCCTCGATCGCACCGGAAGTGTCTACGATACGGATAAATTTATCTGGTTGCAAAACCGCCAGATTTGGATGTTTTCGATGTTGTGCAACCGATTGGAGCCGCGATCGGAGTGGTTAGACATCGCAGAACATGGCGCGAAATTTTTAGCAAAACATGGGCGCGACGCTGAGGGCAACTGGTATTTTTCGCTCGATCGTTCGGGTCAACCCTTGATTCAGCCGTACAATATCTTCTCTGACTGTTTTGCAGCGATGGCGTTTAGTCAATTTGCGTTAGCATCCGGTCAGGACTGGGCGCGAGAGGTTGCACTTCAGGCATATCAGAACGTCTTGCGTCGGCAGAACAACCCAAAAGGAGTTTATAACAAAGCGTATCCGGGAACGCGATCGATGAAAGGGTTATCCGTCCCGATGATTCTTGCAAATTTAACGCTAGAGATGGAATGGTTATTACCCCAGGAAACGCTAGAACAAGTGCTTAAAGCAACGGTTCAAGAAGTGATGACTGATTTTTTGGATCAGAACTTACTTTACGAAAATGTTGCTCCAGATGGCTCCCACATCGATTCTTTTGAAGGTCGCTTGATTAATCCGGGTCATGGCATTGAGGCGATGTGGTTCATGATGGATATCGCCGAACGCTATGCGCCACGAAGTGTTCGCAGCAATAATCTGGACTTGATTAACCAATGTGTTGACGGGGTACTCAATACTCTAGAGTTTGCCTGGGATCAAACTTATGGCGGGATCTATTACTTCCTGGACATCAAAGGCTATCCAACCCAGCAGCTAGAGTGGGATCAAAAGCTCTGGTGGGTTCACGTTGAAACATTAGTCGCACTGGTCATGGGGTATCGTCTGACCGGACGTGCAGAATGCTGGAACTGGTACGAAAAAGTCCACGATTACAGTTGGAATCACTTTGCCGATCGAGAGTATGGTGAATGGTTTGGCTATCTCAATCGACGCGGCGAAGTGCTACTCAATCTGAAGGGCGGCAAGTGGAAAGGCTGCTTTCATGTTCCACGATCGCTGTACCTCTGCTGGCAGGAGTTCGAGAAGCTCGATCGTTCAGATTCTTCGCAAAACAAAAGCCTCTGAACGTCTTGCCGTGTTTCGACTTCAAAGGCTTTTGAAACTTGAATCAATCTCCTCACACTCCTATACAATCTCACGAAGCTGGAATCTCGTACATCCCTCCTGTGACAGATTTGTAAGTGCAACAGTTTCATCTAACCGTAGAGATTTTCTATTCTGAGAATTAGGGGTTGTGATGGGAGAAATTTCCAAAACAATTCGTCATCAGTAGAATGTCAGTAGGGCAAAGTCATTCAAACCATCGCAAACGGGGAGTTGTTTCATGTCTAGGAAAGCATTGGCATTTGGGTTCATTGCAGGATTGGGTGCTGCGTTCACACTCGCGCAACCGGCTCACGCTCAACAAGCACCCAGTAGCGCTGATTTGCTTCGTGATCCGCAGTCTCAAGATTCTTTGAGTAATCTGTTTAACAATCGCGGCGAAAACCCCAGCACGGGTTTGATGGAGCTAATTCAGCGTGCGACTCAAACCTCGATCGACCCCGATGCCTTCCGACAGCAGCAGCGAGATAGCCTAGACGCTGCAACTGCTGAATTCCTCAAGCGTCGCCAAGTTCTGCTGCAATCCCAACCCGCATCCGTCACACCCGCCCCTACAACTCAACCTGTGGCTCAGCCTGTAAAATAGCGCTACTTCACGACCGGTCGGAACACAAATCGCCCAGATTTTGCCGGAGTCACCCGCACTAGCACGATCGCCATTTCGCGATCGCCGTTCGGGGTGAAATTGACGGGATTGACTGCTCCGATCGTGGTGAATTCCGGGGTTGAAAGTGCAGCGCGAATGCCGTTCCGGGTGGGCGCTTTTTGCAGCGCTGCAATGAACGCTTGAGCCGCATCATAGCCGAGTGCCGATCGCCAAGGTGCAGGCTTGCCCCAAACCGATCGCGCTTGCTGCTCAAACGGCGAATTCTGTAGCTGAGTTTGTGCAGCGGGAATTGCAACGACCATTCCTGCTGCAAGATTTCCCAGTTCTGTAAGAATCCGGGAGCTATAAAGGGCATCTCCTGCCAGAATCGGCAACCGTTTTTGATTGGCGTTAATCACAAGCAGCGCTCGATCGAGCAATTCGCTGTTAGGAGCCAGCAGGATAGCTTGTGCCCCCTTTCTCCTCGCTTGGTTCACTCTATCGGCAATCTCGATCGCGGGATCACTTAAATCAATTTGATCCACGACTTGCCCTCGATCCCCATAGTAGAGCGCATCTTTAAACGAGTCGGTGAGCGATCGACTGTAGCGATTTTTGGAATTGAAGAAGATAGCGACCTTTCGTTTGTTCAGCCGTTTAGTTAGGTGGGCGGCAAGCTGTTTAGCAGGCAATTCATCACTCGGCATCGTGCGAAACACATAGCGACTAAAGCCCGACAAATCTTTTGCCGAGCTAACCGGAGAAATAGCAACCAGTTCCCCGGTTTGATAGATTTTTCCGGCTGCATAGGTTGTGTCGCTGGTTCCATGTCCAATCACGCCGAGAACTTTTGGATCATTTACCAATTGAGTTGCGATCGTGCTTGCGAGCCTAGGATCAGAGTCATCCCACGCCACCGCAACTCGTAGCTTCATGCTTTTGGTTTGATTGATTCGATCTTGCGCTTGAGCAACGCCACGTAATACCTCGATCGAAGACTGAGGTTGAGTGCGAATCGGGATCACTACCGCAATGGTATGAGCTTGATGGTTGCCGATGCGGGCATTGTTCAAATAGATTAAGGTTTCGGGATCAGATTTATCTGCGCGTCGTGCTTTCTCGAAGAGCTTCACCGCTTCAGAAAAATTGCCGCTCCTCATTTTGTCGATCGCGGCTTGCTTCAGCGGCGTTTGTGAAAGTGGATTGAGTCCGATTTCCCCAAAACTAAGTTGTTGTGCCGCCTGCTCGACTACGGGTGTTGCAGCGGGGCGCGTTAATGCCCAGATAGCAATCCCAATGATTGACGCAACTCCCAGCCCGATCGCCGCAAATTTGAAAGACTTTTTTGAGCGACGAGCGTGCGGAGGGCGACCAATTTTTGAGAGGGGAACTTGCGTAAAGGTCGCAGACTTGGCTTGCGCTAATGCGGCGAATACCTCTGAGGCGGTTTGATAGCGATCGTTAAAGTGAAACTGCGTCATTTTCTCGATCACATCCGCAAGCTCGTCGCTCACGTTTGCGTGTTCACGCCAGACGAGGCTGTAAGTCCGGGGATCGTGGGCGAACTGGGAAGGACGCATTCCAGTTAGAGCTTGAATGGCAATGATTCCTAACGAATAGAAGTCACTGTTATATCTTGGTTTTCCGAGGCATTGTTCGCTAGCAGCATAGCCTGTGGTGTATACGGGAAGGCTAACTTGGGTTTGCACCTGCGTTTCTGCAATCGAGGTCTCAACAATGGTTTTAACGGCTCCAAAATCGATCAGCACCAGCTTTTGATCGCGATCGCGGCGAATCAAGTTTTCGGGCTTGAGATCGCGATGAATCACACCCTGTTGATGCACAAAATTAAGAACTTGCGTAACATCTTCAAGTAGCTCAATCACTTGAGCTTCTGAAAGGCGATGACCGCCAGTAATCTCATCGCTCAGGGGATGCCCCTGAACGAATTCTTGCACCAGATAAAACTCGTGATCTTGTTCAAAATACGCCAGCAGTTGCGGAATTTGGTCGTGCTTGCCTAATTTTTCCAGCGTGTCCGCCTCAGCGTAAAACATGCGGCGCACCTGCCGCAAAATCGCTTCATCGTGGCTCGAAAAGCTCAAATGCTTCAGCACACAGCGCGGATTTCCGGGACGACGGGTATCTTCTGCGATGTACGTCTGCCCAAAGCCGCCCGAACCTAGAGCCTGAATGATTCTGTATCGTCCATCGAGAAGTCGTCCTAGCATCGCAGCCCTGGAAAGAGATAATAGTGCATTGTAGGTCGATCGACAAAATCATACACGAAGCAGTCATGAAAATTGAACCACGGCATGAGTGGGCGCTGACGGCAGAAGCAGCTATCCCAATCCAACAGGAACTTCGTCAAGAAGTCATCACCAAAGATCAGTTTGGTGTGGTTCAGTTTGTTGCGGGGATCGATGTGGGATTCGAGAGCGAGGGCACAGTCACGCGAGCCGCCGTTGCGGTGTTATCTTATCCAGAGCTAAAGCTTCATGAAAGCGTGATCGCTCGTCGTCCGACAACCTTCCCCTACATTCCGGGGTTTCTCTCGTTTCGAGAAGTGCCTGCGGTGTTAGATGCGCTGGAGCAACTTCAAATAACTCCCGATTTGTTGCTGTGTGATGGTCAAGGATTGGCGCATCCAAGACGATTTGGCATCGCCTGTCATTTGGGAGTGTTGACGAATTTACCTGCGATCGGGGTTGCAAAATCCCGATTAGTCGGAACTCATGCAGAAGTGCCAAACCAACGCGGTGAATGGGTGCCACTGCTACATAAAGGGGACACGATCGGCGCTGTTCTCCGAACTCGCATCGGCACCAATCCGCTTTATATTTCTTCTGGACATCGGATTAGTTTAGAAACAGCGATCGCCTATGTGATGGGTTGTACGACAAAATATCGATTACCAGAAACAACACGACATGCACACAAATTAGCTAGCGGCTGAAATGCGACTTTTAATTCTGATCATTCTATTCATCAATGTGACATTACCACTGCAGGCAGCACCTTGTCGCAACTTAGACAACCACGAAATTTGTATTGTGACCATCAAACGCAGCGCAAAGAACTATTGGGAGTATCGTGCCAAAGTGCGAGTCGATGGTGAAGTAAAGCCAATGCAGGTATACGACTGCCGTAAGAAAATTGCGATTCAACCGAACAAAGTTCTGGAGCTATTTGAACAAGATGGAACCGCAGAAGTCGTCTGTAGTTTTTTCAAGCCGCCGCGTGATGCGTTTGGAGTCGCTAGTGGAAAACCGGGTTCATTTCGGGGAGTCAGCGACCTACGCCCCAATCTAGACGTTAAGAACATCTTAAGATCGCGTTGAATTGTTATTTCCTTCGATAGTGTGAATAGCAGATACCTCCTAACTGCGTCTTTTGCCCCGTCCTATCCGAACTGGAATACGGGGTTTTGTTTGGATTGATTTTTGTTAAGTGTTGATTTTTGTATGAGTACCGTTGTTGATACTCATACGGTGATTTGGTATTTCACAGTTTAGGAATTCGCGTATGCCAATCAGTCGATCTCTCATACGCCGATGCTACCTGAAACACCTGATCTTCTCGCAGCACATTCCCAACAATTTGCAGACCGATCGGTAAGCCCTGCGAATCAAATCCACAAGGCACACTCATTCCCGGCAGTCCTGCTAAATTCACCGGAATGGTCATCAAATCGATCAGATACATACTGAGTGGATCTTGAGATTTATCACCTAGCTTAAATGCAGTCGTCGGTGCAGTCGGTGAAACTAGCACATCGACTTGCTCAAACGCTGCCTCAAAATCTTGTTTAATTAGCGTTCTCACTTTTTGCGCCTGTAGATAATACGCATCGTAATATCCGGCAGACAGCGCATAGGTTCCGATCATAATTCGGCGTTTGACTTCTGCTCCGAATCCTTCCGATCGTGTCCGCGTGTACATCTCCATCAAGTTTTCAGCCTCTTCGATCCGCGCTCCATACTTCACCCCGTCGTATCGCGCCAAATTTGCGGAGGCTTCCGACGGTGCAATGATGTAGTACGCTGCGATCCCGTAGCGGAACCGAGGACAGGAGATTTCTTTCACTTCTGCGCCCAATGCTTTGAGTTGATCGATCGCGCCATTCACCGCTTTTTCAACTTCTGGATCAAGTCCTTCTCCAAACGTTTCTTTAATCACCCCGACCCGCTTACCTTTCAGGTCTGAAGTCAGAAACTGCGTGTAATCCGGAACATCAACTTTCAGGCTCGTGGAATCTCGCGGATCGTATCCCGCGATCGCATTCAGCAAAATCGCCGCATCTTCCACCGATCGCGCAAATGGGCCAATCTGATCCAGCGACGACGCAAACGCCACCAAACCATAGCGCGACACCAAGCCATAGGTCGGCTTCAATCCCACAATGCCGCAAAACGAGGCAGGTTGCCGAATCGAGCCGCCTGTGTCGGAACCAAGCGCGATCGGACATTCTCCTCCGGCAACTGCCGCTGCCGATCCCCCCGACGATCCGCCCGGAACTCGTGACGTATCCCAAGGGTTCGCGGTTTTTGCATAAGCTGAAGTTTCGGTCGAGCCGCCCATCGCAAACTCATCGAGATTGGTTTTCCCAAGTATCACAGCGCCTGCATCGATCAGCTTCTGCGTCACGCTCGATTCATACGGCGGCACGAAATTTTGCAGAATCTTAGAGGCGCAAGTGGTTGGAACGCCTTTTGTACAAAGATTATCTTTAATGCCAATCGGAATGCCCGCCAACAATCCAATCTCCTCGCCAGCAGCAATTTTGGCATCAATTTGCTTCGCGTGTTCCAAAGCGCGATCGCTCGTCACCTGCAAAAAACTATGCAGCATCGGTTCAAGCGCTTGAATCTGATTCAGCGACTCCTGCACAATTTCAACTGCCGATCGTTCTTTGCGGATGAGTTGTTGATGCAACTCGCGAATGGATGCCATCTGCATTACTCCCTATAACTGATGCTGTGTGCTCAAATCCACACAAATGTACAGTATAGTCGCTCGCGAATTACTCTTTATGCCTCGCTGATCAGTGGATCAGATTATTCGCCGATCGCTCATGCCACGCTCGATCGCGCAAAGCTTGGAATTTACATCGCTATAGATTGATAGAGCGCAGTTGAGTCAGCGGCAGCGTTAGCAAGCGGGGAGCTTCTGGGAATTTTGAGAGCAATCACAAACTCTTTGGGTGGCTCAGCCTGAATAATTTCTGCATCAGTTGTAGAGCTTCAGGGTACAGTATTGTCCTGAGCCTCAAGCATCACTGAATTCCTGAATCTAAATCGTTCTTCGTTTCTTGTTCGTCCAAGCTTCTGTGGCGTGAATGTGATTACCCTAACTCTCTTGCATCCCGATCGGCTAACGCCCGTTCAGCACTGGACATTTGATGACGGTTCAACCGTCCGGGTGGGTCGATCGACAGATAATCAGGTTGTCCTCTACAGTGCCGTTGTTTCTCGCTACCATGCGGAAATTCGACGAGTCAATTCGTCTTGGGAACTGGCTAGCCTGGGCGCGAACGGCACGTATTACGAGGGCAAAAGAATTTCACAAGTGCCAATCCGCGATGGCATGATTTTTCGGTTGGCACGTTCAGGCCCAAATTTGCAAATTCATTTGGGTCGTTCCGATCCCGCGCTGCTGAAACGAGCCGCTGAGTCCACCCGTATTCCGGCTCAAGCTGTAAGCAATACCGTCGCTTACCACGGGGAAGACGATAAGACGCAATTGCTACAACCGTCAAAGATTGGCTTAACCTCAAAAACGACGATGGACTCAAGCCAGTCAAGTTATGAATCGGCAAATCCAGATCCCTGCACGATCGGACAATATCACTCGATCAAGCTTTTGAGTCGAGGCAAAATGGGTGTGACTTACGTAGGTCAGTATGCGGGCGAAGCCGTTCTCCTCAAAACGCTCCATTCGAGTTGGCTGAATCATCCGGAGGCGTTGTCGTTGTTCGAGCGGCAGGCAAAGCTGCTGCGATCGTTGAATCATCCTGGGCTTCCTCGTTGGCGCGATTTTTTTCGCGTGGACGGGCAGCCGTTTTTAGTCACAGAACTGATCGCAGGAAGAACGCTCTTTCACCACATTCTAGAGCGGGGCAAAGTCGATCTCAAGCAAGCAGTCGATTGGATGATCGAGGTGTGTGAAATTCTGGATTATCTCCACGCACAAGCTCTGCCCGTTCTCCATCAAGATATCCGTCCCTCCAATATTATTTGTCGATCGCATTCGACTTCTTCTTACCAGTTAGCGCTGGTTGATTTTGGCGGGGTGCGCGGACTAAGTTTAGATAAGCTAGCTGCTACTTATCTCGCTCCAGAGCAGAAATTTGGACAAGCAACCGTTTTATCGGATTTATATGCGATCGGCACCACACTCTCGTTTTTGATTTCAGGTCAGCCGCCGCACTTGTTCTACCGCCAATGGCAGCAGGATTATCGCTTTAGTCCCGATTTGATTCCGGGACTGTTGCCAGAGTTGGTTGAAGTGCTGTATCGACTAACAGAGCCAAATCCGAACGATCGCTATCAGTCGGCACGCGAGGTAGAAGCGGCGTTACGATCGCTCGTTTAATGCGAAGATGGAATCCGTTTGATTTGATCGAGCTTCATGAAGATTGCAACCTGGAATGTCAATTCGATTCGGACTCGTCTGGCTCATGTAACCCAGTGGCTCACCGACAATCCGATCGATCTACTGTGTGTGCAGGAAACAAAGGTCGTCGATGAGTTATTTCCGCATGAGGCGATCACCTCAATTGGGTATCACGCTTATGTGTATGGACAGAAGAGTTATAACGGGGTCGCGCTGATTAGTCGATCGCCGCTTCAGGCAGTGGATTTAGGATTTGGGGCAATTTTGCCTGCGGAAATTGTTGGTAATTTGGACGATCAAAAGCGGGTGATTAGTACCGTGTTGAATGGTGTGCGAATTGTTGATCTCTATGTTCCGAATGGTTCAGCCGTAGGCAGTGAGAAGTATGAATACAAGCTGCGTTGGTTGAAAGTATTGCGCGAATATTTGCAGACGTTACTTCGGCAGTCTCCATCTTTACTGGTGTGTGGTGACTTTAATATTGCGCTTGAAGATATTGATATTCACACCCCAAAAGGACGTGAGAAGCAAGTGATGGCAACTGATTTAGAGCGGGAAGCGCTGCGCCATGTCTTAGATCTTGGACTCTCCGATGCGTTTCGGAAGTTCACAACAGAAGGTGGACACTATAGCTGGTGGGATTATCGATCGGCGGGATTCCGTCGCAATGCAGGCTGGCGGATTGATCATCACTACCTGACACCGAATCTCTATGAGCGGGCGATTTCTTGTGTGATCGATCGTGCTCCCCGCGAACTTGAACAACCGAGCGATCATACGCCCGTGATTGTAGAACTCTCCTAACACAAATTCAATCAGTTAATTTATGCAATTTGTATATGCTCCATTCATCAACGTAGGAACACAATCGCTAACATTGATCTCTGCTGCCAACTCGACATCTTGTTCAAAACCTCGCTGAATTAGTTCTTGACCGGAGCTACATTGCTTGATCAGATGGTTTAGCGATCGCCAGACCCCTTCATACGCCGCGACTGCTAATTCCGCTTCTGGTGATCGACTGCCGTTTAAACCATTGATCACCGCTCCCGCTCCGATCAAATCCTCGAAAGAAGGACGCAGGCTACCGTTCTCCCAGGTTTCTCCTGCTGGAATCACCGCGATTCTTCGTCCGTATTGCATTGCCGCGATCGCAACAGCTTGATGATTTCTCAAACACCCAGTTAGAGTCGGAGTTGTGCCTGTGATACGACTTAAAGAAGACCCATTTGGAGAGGGAAGCACCAGTCGAGTTCCTGGCTCGATCAAAAGCAACGAAGTCGGAGATAAAGAGTACCTCCCACTGCCACGCTTTTCGGCAATTTCTGCCCCTACGGATCGAGCAAATGCGTTGGCAGATTCATCTTTCCACTGATACGGAAACACGATCGCGCCTCGACGATTTGCAATCTCAATGCAAGTCGAAAACGAAAGAACATCAACAATAATGACAACATCACTGATAGGCGTTAACCGCAAAACCCCCTGCTGACCCCATTCACAGCGCACCTCAAATTGAGCTTGATCAAAGTTCATCCTAGAAGACTTATTCTCCATTTTAGAACGCAAGTCCGATCGCAATTGCGACGATCGCACCAATCAAGGTATTCAAAATATTCACAACATCGTGAGTGAGAAATGGGACTTTATCTTCGATCGTGGCTCCAATCAGACTCTCGATTGTAGTTGCCACAAATGCCGCGATCGCACAAATGACAACTCCGATCGGGCTGATTAATCCCAGTAACCAACCGACGATCGCGATCGCGATTGAGCCAATTACACCTGCGATCGTGCCTTCTAAACTCACGGCTCCTTCTGTTCCACGCGGCACAGGCTTCAATGTCGTAATTAAAAACGTTCGTTGACCATACGCTTTCCCAATTTCTGTGCCGCAAGTATCGGATAGCTTGGTGCAAAAACTCGCGACAAATCCTAATTGCAGCAACACAACCCAAGGTAACGACGGCGGAAGAACACCATTGGACAGCAGAAAGACTAAAATCGCGCAAATTGCACCAACGAGCGCTGATCCCCAAACATTTCCGGCTCCTCTGGCTCCCGATCGCGCTTCTGCAATCCCCAATTCTTCTTTCTGTGCCTTACCCACGAAGGTCACACCCGACCCAACCAGAAAGTAGAATATCACCAGCAGGTAGCCCTGCCAGCCGAGGCAGCCCCAGACAATCACACCCAGAATCCAAGCATTTGCAAGTCCTCCGGGAGTCAGAAGTTTTTTCGGGACGATCGCCGCAACTCCGAGCAGAACGGTGTTGACTACGATCGCAATGAGCCAGCCTGAAGCTATTGGGGGCATAATTCACAGAAAAAATTCGCCATAATTAATTGTGGCATTTCTATGGCTGACGCGATTATGTCTTCAGTGCTGTTTCATCTAGCGTTTCCGGTTCGCGATATTCCCACAACGAAAAGCTATTACGTAGACGGTTTAGGCTGTGGTTTAGGGAGAGAAAACGCACAGTCTGCAATTCTGAATCTGTACGGTCATCAACTCGTCGCGCACGTTACACCTGACGCGATCGCACCGCAAACAGGCATCTACCCGCGTCACTTTGGGCTTGTGTTTACCGATGAAGCTGACTGGAGAGCTTTGCTCGATCGCGCAGAGCAAAAACAACTGACGTTTTATCAACAGCCAAAACAGCGCTTTCTCGGTACTCCACTCGAACACCGCACCTTTTTCCTGGTTGATCCGTTTGGCAATCTGATGGAGTACAAATATTACGCTCATCAAGACGCAATTTTTGGCAATCAAGATTCAGAGTTGATCGGCGATCGCACTTAATCCAATTCGCGCCTGCCTTCGAGTGCCCGTGCCAGCGTTACTTCGTCGGCATATTCCAAATCGCCGCCCATCGGTAAACCAAAGGCAATCCGAGTCACACGGGTAAAAGGCTTCAGCAAACTACCGACATACAGCGTTGTCGTTTCGCCTTCCACACTGGGACTAATGGCAAGAATGACTTCTTCCACTTTTTGCTGGCTCACTCGTCGAACCAATTGCTTGATATTGAGTTGTTCCGGGCCAATGCCGTCGATCGGCGAAATTAATCCACCTAAAACGTGATACTTCCCGCGATATTCCCGCGTTTTTTCCAGCGCAATCACATCACGAGAATCTGCCACGACGCAGATCGTTTTGGCATCACGCTGGGGCGATCGACAAATTTCGCAGACAGGTTCTGCCGACAAATGACCGCATACAGAACAGTACCCAACCTGTAGCTTCGCTTCCATCAACGCCATCGCCAAAGCTTTCACTTCTTCTTCGGGGCGTTTGATCAGATGCAAAGCTAAGCGCTGGGCTGATTTGGGGCCAACACCAGGGAGGTGCTGCAATTGCTCGATCAATCGAGCTAAAGGGCGTGTGTAAACCGTTGTCCTTCCTCCGATTCGCTCTTGTCGATCGTAGCGCAAACCGCCTCTATCCGGGGGGCCAAGACAGCGATCGACCGCCTAAAATATGCAAGTGCAAATGATACACGGTTTGACCGCCATCTTCACCTGTGTTAATCACGAGACGATAGCCGTTAGTCAGTCCTTGTTGTTCTGCAACTCGTTTAGCGGTCAGAAGCAGGTGCCCCATTAAGGCATGATCTTTAGATTCTGCATCCGAGAGTTTGGCGATCGGTTGCTTGGGAATCACCAGAATATGAACAGGCGCTTGCGGGTTCACGTCGCGAAATGCCAGCGCTAGAGTATCCTCGTAAACAATATCCGCCGGAATTTCTTTGCGAATGATTTTGCCGAAAATGGTATCGGTCGGGTCGCTCATACAGGCAAGTAAAATCAGTTCGCTGAATATTGTATCAATCTTGTTGATATGAAAAAGTTAACAAATTTGCAAGCGTTCGCGATCGAGAATGTTTTACTAAAGTTAGCAAGACTACATTCGAGGAAGATTTTTCGTGGAACGTTTCATTCTAGTGCTAGAAGAAAACCCAGAACATACGCTTCTCATTCAATCCGCGTTTCAGCAAGATGCTTTTCAAGTCGAAGTGATCGCTGATGGCACAAGCGCAATCAATTTCTTACAGCGTCGCGGCGAATATTCTGAAGCTCCGCGCCCTGATTTAATTTTACTCGATTTGAATTTACCTGGAAAATCGGGGCAAGAGATATTAACAGAATTAAAGTCTGACCCGAAGCTTAGGCGAATTCCGGTCGTGATTTTGACTAGCTCTGATCGAGAAGAAGAAATCTTTCAAAGTTATACGCTGCAAGGTAACAGCTACGTTATTAAAGCTTCGGATTGCGATCAATTATCACAAATCATTCAACGAATTAAAGATTTCTGGTTAGGAATTGTGACTTTACCATTAGAGTGAGCGCTCATTTCTCCAGATCATACAAATAAGTAAAAACAACTAAGCAAAAACAATTGAGTAGAAGCGATTGATCTCAAAATAAAATTACTTCGGCTTTATTTAACAATCCAGCTTAGTTTTCTAAGTTATGCTGCTGACTTAGAGTAGAAATAGAAATGCGGCAGCTTAAGATTTGAACTCTGCATCATCGGTCGAAAAGCTCCCACATAAAGCACAATATTTTCGCGCCCTGGGCGTAAGGACAGCTATGACCGATATCACTTTGGAAGCGCAACCAAGTAGCTTAATCAGCTTGAAACAACCCTCAATTCACCGCTTAACTCAGATTCAGCCGCATGGTATTCTGATTGTCTTACAGGAACCAGATCTAACTGTTTTGCAAGCGAGCGGAAATACGAATTCTGTTCTTCAGATTGCTCCAAGCAATTTGTTAGGTAAAGCGATCGACGAAATCTTTGATTCATTCCAAGTTGAGCGATTTCGGGAAGGATTAGCCGCAGATAATTTGGACTTTATCAATCCGACAAGAGTTTGGATCAGAAAAAGAGGCGATGATTATGCTGTATTTGATGCAGTGTTTCATCGGAGTGCAGATGGATTCTTGGTGTTGGAATTAGAGCCTGCATTAGCTCAAGAAAACATTCCGTTTTTAAGCTTCTATCACCTTGCGAAAGCTTCGATTAATCAGCTACAAGCAACAGCAAATCTACAAGATTTCTGTCAGATTATTGTGCAAGAAGTTCGGAAGGTGACGGGGTTCGATCGCGTCATGCTCTACAAATTTGATGGCGATGGTCACGGAGAAGTCGTTGCAGAAGAGAAAATCGAAGAACTAGAGCCTTATTTTGGCTTGCATTTCCCAGAATCAGACATTCCTCAGCCTGCGCGTAAGATGTTTGTCTCAAACTGGATTCGTGTGATTCCAGATGCTCATGCTGAACCTGTTTCGCTTTATCCTACTCATAATCCTGTCACTCAGCAACCGACAGATTTAACGCTATCAATTCTGCGGAGTCCTTACGCCTGTCACACTGAATATTTGCACAATATGGGCGTAGGCGCATCGCTGACCATTTCATTGATGAAAGACCAAAAGCTCTGGGGATTAATTGCTTGTCATCATCGCACCCCGAAAGCCGTTTCTTACGAACTACGCAAGGCTTGCGAATTTTTAGGTCGAGTCATTTTTGCGGAAATTTCTACACGCGAAGAAGCCGCAGATTATCACTATCGAATGCACCTAGCACGAGTACATTCTGCACTGATTGAATCGATGTCTGAAGCGGAGAATTTTATTGATGGCTTAATTCAATCTGAGCTGAATTTATTGGATTTAGCAGATGCAAAAGGGGCTGCGATTTGTTTTGGAGGACGCTGGACAACGATCGGGCAAACGCCATCCGAAGAAGAACTAAATTACTTAGTGCAGTGGCTGGCGAAAAACGTCGATGACGAAGTGTTTTATACCAGCGAATTACCCGCTATCTATTCTGATGCAGAGCGCTTTAAGCACGTCGCTAGCGGATTATTAGCAATTCCCATTTCAAAACGGAGCTACGTGCTTTGGTTCCGCCCTGAAGTGATCCAAACCGTGAATTGGGGGGGTGATCCCAATCATGCGTATGAACTGCAAGAAGTGGGCAATGAACGTCGTCTCTGTCCGCGTAAGTCGTTTGAATTATGGAAAGAAACGGTTCGGCTGAATTCATTGCCGTGGAAACCCGTTGAAATTCAAGCAACCCTTGAATTACGAAAAGCGATCGTTAACATCGTGCTGCGACAAGCGGAAGAATTGGCACTCTTGGCACAAGATTTAGAGCGATCGAACGCAGAACTGAAAAAGTTTGCTTATGTTGCCTCTCATGATTTACAAGAGCCGCTGAATCAAGTTGCAAACTATGTGCAACTGCTCGAAATGCGCTATCACGACTCCCTCGATCAAGATGCCACGGATTTCATCGATTTTGCGGTCGAAGGTGTGAGCTTAATGCAGACCTTGATCGATGATGTTTTGGTGTATTCAAAAGTCGATCTCAAAGGTATTGAATGGCAACTCACCGATGCGGAAACGGCTCTGAATCATGCATTGAGTAATTTGCGTGGACGCATTGCCGAGACTGGAACTCAGATTACTTTTGATCCAATGCCGCAAATTGTGGCGGACGGGACTCAATTGATGCAACTGTTCCAAAATTTGATTGGGAATGCGATCAAATTCAAGGGCAATCAGCCGCCACACATTCATATTGGCGTTCAGCGACAGGAAGATGCTTGGCTCTTCTCAGTCCGAGACAACGGTATCGGCATCGAGCCGCAATTTAACGATCGTATTTTCGTGATCTTTCAGCGGTTACATACCCGTGATGAATATCCCGGATCAGGCATGGGATTAGCCATCTGTAAAAAGATTGTCGAATGCCATCGCGGACGCATCTGGGTCGAATCGGAAATCGGTCACGGCGCGACTTTTCACTTCACCATCCCCGTTGGAGGACGAGATCCCAGCCATGCGATCGGACAAAAGAAAAACTATCTTTTTAATCGAAGATAACCGAGGCGATATTCGGCTTATCCAGGAAGCGCTCAAAAGCACCGCAACTGAATGTGAAGTTATTGTGGCGCGGGATGGGGTCGAAGCAATGCAACTCCTTCAGAGTCAGGAAACTTACCCAGACCTGATTCTGTTGGACTTGAATTTGCCGAGGAAGGATGGACGGGAAGTGCTCGCCGAGATCAAAGCTGATCCGTTGCTGAAGCACATTCCCGTCGTTGTGCTGACGACCTCGCGCAATGAGGAAGACATTCATAAGAGCTACGATCTGCACGTGAATTGCTATATCGCTAAATCCCGCAATCTGAGCCAGTTGTTCAAAATCATTCGGGGGATTGAAGAGTTTTGGCTAGACACCGCCACATTACCGATCAAAGTCGGACAGAGTCCCACTTAGAACAGCGTCCCTGTGTCAAAGTGCTACTGGTCGAAGACAATGCAGCAGAAGCGCGACTGTTGCAAGAGATTCTAAAGCACACGATCGAATGCCGATTTCAGCTTGTCCCAGTGCAGCGAATGCGCGAAGCGATCGCGCTGCTGGAATCTGAGGCATTCGATGTTGTCTTGCTGGATCTCACGCTGCCAGATAGTGCGGGACTCGATTCGCTGAATACGATGCTGCGGCATTCTCCCAATCTCCCGATCGTGGTTCTGACCAACACAAACGACGATCAGCTTGCCATTCACGCCGTCCGACACGGCGCTCAGGATTATCTCGTGAAACGGCAGATTAATCCGGATACCTTTATTCGCTCCATTCGATATGCGATCGAGCGCAAACAAGCAGCAGAAGCGCTCCGAGAAGCAAACGATATTCTTGAACATCGCGTCCAAGAACGGACAAGAGAACTGGAAACGGCAAATCAGCGGCTGCAACAAGAAATCGATCGTGCTCAGAAAATCCAAGAGCGGCTAGAACTCGCACAAAAAGCCGCAAAAATGGGCAGCTTTGAATGGAACCTTCACACCCAGGCAATGGCTTGGACAGGCGAGGTCGAAGCGCTTTACGGCTTAGTACCTCATAGTTTTGGTGGCACTGCTGCCGATTGGATTGCGTTGATTCACCCGGACGATCGCGCCAAAATCGAGCAAGAATGCCAAAGTGCGATCGCGCAGTTCCACGGACTCGACATCGAATTCCGTATCCTGCATCCCAACGGCAGCATTCGTTGGATCGCCGTTCAAAGCAGCGTCTTTGCATCAGAACTGAATTCACCGCGAATGCTGGGAATTCACATGGATATCACTGAGAAAAAACAGCTTGAAGCCCAGTTTTTCAGAGCGCAACGGCTCGAAAGTCTCGGAACCCTAGCAAGCGGAATTGCTCACGATCTCAACAATATCCTGACTCCAATTCTGGCAGTCACTCAACTGCTTCCGCTCAAACTTCCCAATCTCAGCGACCAAAACCGCGTTCTGCTCACCACTGCCGAAACCAGTGCCCGACGCGGAGCCGATCTCGTGAAGCAAATTCTAGCGTTTGCGCGAGGCGTTGAGGGGCGACGAGTCAGCCTACAACTCCGTCACGTCCTTCGCGAAATTCAGCACATCATTCAACCCACCTTTCCAAAATCGATCGACCTTCACACAGACATCGCACCCGACCTTTGGACAATCACAGGCGATGCCACTCAGATCCATCAAATCCTAATGAACCTGTGCGTGAATGCTCGCGATGCGATGCCCGACGGCGGAGCGCTGACGCTTAAAGCCGAGAATGTCACGATCGACGCCGCGATCGCTCGCTTGCATCTGGAAGCCCAAGTCGGGGCTTACGTTTTGGTTACAGTGACGGATACGGGAAGCGGCATCACTCCGGACAATCTTCAGCGAATTTTCGACCCCTTTTTCACCACCAAAGACATTGGCAAAGGCACAGGTTTAGGACTCTCCGCTTTGCTCGGCATTGTCAGAAGCCATGGCGGATTTGTCGATGTTCACAGCCAAATCAATCAAGGCAGTCAGTTCAAGATTTATCTACCTGCCACTTCTACGATCGAACCCCCCGCCCCACCGGATTCCAAACTGTTATCTGGTGAACAGACCCTAATTTTGATTGTCGATGACGAAGCAGCCATTTGTGAAACCGTGCAAGCCACACTGCTCGATTACGACTACCAAGTTCTGACCGCTGCGAGTGGCTTAGCCGCGATCGAGCTTTTGACGCAATACAAAACTCAAATTCGCACGGTTTTGCTCGATTTGATGATGCCATCGCTGGATGGATTTGCCACGTTACCCCTCCTGCGGCAGTGGAATCCTCAACTGTATGCGATCGCCATGAGCGGAGTCGCTTCTACAGAAGTCGTTGCCCAAGCAGAAGCACATGGCTTTCAGGGATTTTTGCAAAAGCCATTTACAACACAGGATCTCGTGAGCATCCTGTCTCACGATCGCGCTTTACCGCAGAATGCAGGGTACTCTACCGAGAGGTAAAAACTGAGGTAAAGAATGCTGGCAAGGGTTTGGAGTGCGTCACTCATTGGAATCGATGCCGTAAAAGTCGGCGTTGAAGTCGATGTTGCGGGGGGATTGCCAGGAATTGTTGTAGTGGGATTACCCGGAACAGAGGTTTCGGTGCCACAATAGCGGACAATTAGAGGTATAGAAATCTAGTACTAAATAAAGAAAGAAGTTCTATAACTTCCAAAACTGGCTAACTGGCTAACCCTCGATCCACAAAACCTACTCTCTGATTATGTTTTAGGCAGGTTAGCCACCCTAAAAACTGCCTCACAACTGCCTAAAAACTGGCTAACCTATGGCGCAAATCATCGCGGGACTTGCGAGAGTCTCCACTGAAGACCAGGCTTATCAAGTCGCATTGAGTAACCAAGTTCAGCGCTTACGCGATTCTGGATGCGATCGCATTTATGGCGATGTGGCTTCCCGCGCTGATGACGGCAGAGAAGGGATTCTGCGACTGATTGCAGACATTGAAGCGGGCGAAATCGCTGAAGTGAGAATAACGCGCCTCGATCGGCTCACCGCCTCGCCGGGATTGTTTGAGCGATTAGTTAAGATCATGCGCGATCGCTGCATTCCGCTCACTGGGCTGGATGAACACATCGATATTCTGGATGAAGACAGCGAATTTTTTGCGGGCTTGGGTATTTACATCGCCAAGCGAGAGCTTCAGACCATCCGCAAACGCGCCCGGAAAGGGCACGAATCGCGCCGCAAAAACGATCGCGCTAATACTTGTATGCCGTGGGGTTACACTGCCGTAAATCGTCACTATCGGCTGAATAATACGCCGTTTCTGTGTCTGCTGTCTGATCGCCCGTCTAATGGCAATGATCATCCTGGGATGACGTTCGCTGATTTGGCGCGGGACTGCATTTCACTTTTTTGGGATGGTCAAGGATTAAGGGGTGCGATCGTACTGATTCATAAAAAATATGGGATTCAGCGATTTAGCCACCCCAAACCATCGAAAGAGCGAGGGCTTGCAAAATCGTTCGTGCTGGATGCGGATGATGACTTTACGCTTGCAAAGTCTCATCGCTTCTCAAACCGGGATGTTTTTCAGTGGAGTCATAAAGGCTTAAGAGACTGGTTACTCAATCCCGTTTTACGAGGGCATACCGCTTACGCCACCCGTGAATATTTAGGACTGGACGGGGCGGGGCGCAAAAAGTACGGAAAGCGATTACCTCAAGACCAATGGGACATCCGGCGGGATACTCATCCGGATCAGGCGCTACTAACCGAAGCTCAGGTAGAAGAAATCAGACGCATCCTTAAACATAACGGCGCAACTAGAGGGAAATGGCTCGTCAGCAAAAAAGATCGGCGTTATCCCATCTCTGGGCTATTGCGCTGCCAAGTCTGCGACGCGCCGATGAAGTCTAATGCAACGAGAGTTAGACAGGGACAGCATTTTAATTACTACACTTGCAAGGGCAAGACTCAGGGACGTTGTGATCAAAACAAATCGATTCGGAACGATCGCGCTGAAGCGGCAATTATTGAGGCATTAACCCGCGCCGCCGAGCGTATCGATGCGTTACGCCAAACGTCAGAACCTACGCTAGAGCCGCCCAAATTGGGGCAACTGCGCGAACAATTAGAGGGGCTTCGAGCGCTAGGAGCCAACCCCGCGCTTGATCGTGCCCGTTCAGACCTTGAGAGCCAAGTTAAACGGCTAGAGTTCAATTTCAAGCAAGAAGCGATCGCTAAAGCCGAGAAACAAGAATCCGCCGTTGAAATCCTGAGAAACCCGGACTTCTGGCAGTTCTGCTCTGAGGACGAGCGGATAAGATTGTTTCGATGGCTCGTAGACACCGTATGGGTGCAAGATGGCGAAATTGTTCGCATTGCCTTAAAAATCTAAGCCGCTAACAGTTTCCGCACCGCTTCGATGAATTTTGCTGGAATCACATAGCGTCCGTCATTGGTAGGTTCTGCTGAATCTGAGATCGCTTGAAGTAGCTCGTTGCGATCGCGAAATTCTTGAACCTTGCGATTGAGCAATTCTTTCGGTGTCTCCGGCTTCATCGTCGCGCCCCCGCCTTATCTAGCTCTACCCGTTTTGGTTTCGCTGCCTTCAATACGTTTTGAGTTTGCGAAGACATTCGCTCCCAAGCTTTCTTCTTTAGTTCAGCAGGTAAAGAGGCAAGCACAGAGAAAATTTGCTGAATCGTCTCTGAATCACCCGATTCCGCCGCCGAGTTCACCATCCCGATCGCGTCTTCGATTTGCTCGTTTTCTTCGTCGGTAAATGTTGGCTCAACTGGCTGTGTTGGCTCAAACGTTGATTCTGTCTGCTGTGATGTTTCAGCAGATTTGAACGCTAACCCCTGAATCCCAAAACGATTTTTACCAAGTGAAATTTTCTTGCATTGCGGGTACAGGCTGATAAACCGCGCTGCCACCTGATTCTGTCCTTTAACGTATGGATCTCCAGGACGGACGGGATCTTCCCAGTTGCGAGTTGGTTCGGTTTTTAGAACGCCCGTATCGAGATAGTAAGCTTCAAGTTTTGCCCACAGTTCACTAATCGGCATCACTGACTGAGGATCGAACACTAGCCCCGTTTCAGACGCAAATTCATAGAGATGCGATTGGCTGATCTGGATTTCCTGCATTGCCGCATCACAGCAAGTAAAATCAATTCCTTCTGTCATCAGCGACTTGAACGCCGCGATCGTGCGATTGAGGAGCGCTGGAAGGATGCGATCGCGGATAAACTCCGAATCATCCTTAAACTTCGGATCAACCTCTATTTCACCTCTAGCGGGGTCAGCACCCTTCTTAAAGACCTTCCTACACTCCTAAAGCCGGGTGCTTGCAGGGCACACCAATATGCGGGGCTGAGTGGCTGCCCATCGATTAGAGGCTGCTCCTGCACATAGATGACACCCCTTGTTTTTGTCTCTGTCACCTTCACTTCTTGAAGCCACATTCTGTCGTCTCTGCTACACGACTGGATAAAGTAATAGCCAGAAACTCCCTCAATTTCTAGCTTCTTGATGTACCCGCAATCACTTGGATGATGGGGATAATAGTCATCTTGAGCGGCTTGAGATTGCTGTGAGAAAGCGACCTTTGACCACGGGATGTTTTGTGCTGTTCGCCAGTCCTGCTGATTGAGAACGGCTGCATCGGGATAGAGCGCCTCTAAATTATTCGATGCAATTCGGGTATCGTCTTTAGTTCTCAATGGCTGGTAATCATGAGAGAACGCAGCATTCGAGAAGTTCAATGCTACAGAGATCAGACCCAGTCAAACAACACGATTCAACATTTTAAACCTCAGAGATTGTGCTGTTGAATCGTATACCCAAGACTGGAAGAAAATTACGGATTTGTCGAATCTTCATAAGCAGAGATCGCGCTATCTAAACCCGCTGCACTCGGAGCCATAGAGAACTTTTTCTTCACCGCTTGGCGCAATCTGAACGCACCATTTCCCGCCCGCCTGCCACAGTCGAAACTGGTCAGATACCCATGCGGCTGTAAAGCTGACGGGAATCGCACCGAGCGCGAGGACAAGAATCATTTGGGGAATACGATCGCGCCTGATTCGCCATTGAGAGCGCCACTGGATTTTATTCATCGCTGCTTTAAAAGGGGAATGGCTCAAGGATTCCCACATCTAAGGAGCGATCGCGCTTGCAAGCAACTTTAAGGATTATCACTGATCGATCGCCCGTCTCTTTTCCAGGAATGGCGATCGCCCTCCTGTCTACGGCAAACTCTCGCAAGCGACTCCATCCTTGTCTCCATCCAATCGGAATGGATCATTCGGGAAAGCTATCAACACCCGTTGAGCTTCGGCTTGCGTCCTGAAATCACTACAATAGGTGATGTGCAACTTGGTAAGCCAATTCTACAGATCAGTGCAAATGCTGATGTCTAGTAAATTTCGATTCATAGAATTAAAGCAGTAATTTCTTTATTAGAGAGATGATGAGTTCTGCTTTGAACCTGACAAGGAAACTTCCACTCATCGCGGCGATCGCGATTACAGCCACAACTATAGTGAATGCCAAACCTGCTCATGCACTCACAGCCGCGTTTGATAATCTTTATTCAAACAACAGTGGCTTCAATCCAGCAGCTTCCTATTCTGCACAAGGACTGACTATCAGTGGAAATTACTTTGGGATTGTTGGTGGAGTAGCAAATGGAGATCCAGGAAACTGGGGTTTGAATGGAACGAATGGTCCTGTTTTTCTTGGATGTAACCAGGCTGCAAACTGTTCTCCCACATTTACCTTTGCTTCATTAGTGACAGGGTTCTCGATTGATGTTGGTGTCCGAGCCGGAACAACAGATAATTTCACAATTCAAGCTTTCCAGGGAGCGACCAGCCTTGGAACAGCCACTACTGGAACATTCACAGGTTCCGGTGCAAGCGGCACTTGGAGAACTCTAAGTTTTGCAGGACCACTGACGCGAGTTGTTCTGTCCTCCACGACTCCACCTTTCTCCGCTTACGGCATGGATAACGTGAATTTCACGCCTGTTCCAGTTCCGTTTGGGTTCACACCATTGCCAGGACTTGCATTGGCATGGGTGGGTGGAGCCGTTCGTCGATCGCGTCAGAATCGCAAGAAAGCCGAAACCTCCGTGTGACATGCTCCCGACTCTGATGCTTAAGCATACAGAGCGGGCTTCTCAGTGACTCCAGCTATTGCTTCGGACGTTACCTGAGCTTTAAGAACCGAATGCCCTACGGCTCTGTGTTTGATGTTGATTGCTGCATTGTGGTCACGGTCAATCGTTAGTCCACACTCAGGACAGGCGTGAAGTCTGTCCTTTAGCGTTTTAGGGACTTTTGCACCGCATCCAGAGCAGTCTTGAGAAGTGCCGTTTGGATTCACTGCAATCGTTAACAATCCGGCTCTTTCAGCCTTGATTGATAGAATTTGCAGGAATTGACCCCATCCAGCATCATGCGTTGATTTTGCGAGTCTCGTTCTCGCAATTCCTTTGATATTTAACTTTTCATGTGCAACGTGCTTCCCTTGAGATAAAAGCTTTTTGACAGTTTTGTAATGAAAGTCCTTCCGTTGATTCGAGACTTTCGGATGTGCCTTAGCGACTCGCTTAATCGCTTTCTTGCGACGATTAGATCCCTTCTTTTTGCGGGACAGTGAGCGCTGTAATCGTTTTAAGCGCTTCTCAGATGCTCGATAGTGTTGGGGGATTCTGCGATCGCGCCAGTAAAGCGATCCATTCTTTCATCAATCAAACGATCGACTAATATCGCGATTTCCTTCTGCTCGACTGGCGTAAATTCTCTCATCAGTTTGCCTCGATTCCGATTTCTGCTGCTTTGCTTAAATTAGCTGCAATGTCGATGACCCGCCGCTTTTGCTCGATCGATAAAACGTCATCGTCCATGAGGGTTTCAAAGAAGCAATTAAATTCATTTTCGATATGTTGCTGCATTTCGACTTGCAGCTTTGCTTGAAGTTGCAGGGTTGGACTCCACCGCTCTAGTCAGGGGTTCCCAACCCCTAGCCCAAGCATGAACGCCAGAATCAGCCGTGCCCCGATCGGCATGGGAGCGATCGCGGGTTCAGAATTCATCATCAAGAGCGTAAACGATCGCTTTAGAGTTCGTCTAACACTTGCTTTAGCATTTCTAATTCTGCATCAGTAAGGGCGTATTTATCGGCACTCGGTTCAATAGACCCACCAAGATTAAGGATCGTCTGCTCTAGCGTTGCCAGCGATCGCTTGAGATTTGAAATCGTAGTTGCATACTCTTGCTGCAATACGCTACTCATCGAGTCTTTATTTGTGGCTTCTAAATTTGCAATTTGCTGCCGGAGAGAAATAGCCTGTTTTTCTAGTTCTCTCGTTTGCTGATTTGAGTCATAGCTCGACTGAGAGTTATGGCTGTTCATCTCGGCGCGAACAATGCGACTAATGCGATCGAATGTACCCATACTTAGAACCCACTAGATTGATGAAGTATCTTTGTGCGCTTGCAATTCTGCACCCGCGATCGACTGATTGACGCTTACTTGCCAGAATCAGGTCGAGATGAAGACAGCACTTCACTCTACGGTTTTCTCCTTACACAGGCTGACAATTCACAGGATCTTTACCTGCATATAAAGAATTCAGCGCAGATCGCGCCCTTCAACCGATCGTCAATCGCGACGCTCTGCCAGAAGTCCCCAAGCCACTAGCCCAAGCATGAACGCCAGAATCAGCCAAGCTTCGAGCGTCATGGGCGGAATGGGTGGCTCGGAACTCAACATCAAATCAAGTGCAGTTTCTTCCATTGCGGTTCGTGGAAGGGGACTGCTCGATCGTTCCCAGAAACGGGGCTAGGTGCGATCTCGCTTGTTTTTTGATGGGTTAGGCACTTCAAAAACTGGCTAACCACCATACGGGACGGACGTTTCAGCCCTCTTAAAGTACCATAAAAGTTAGCCAGTTTAAGCACTTCAAAAACTGGCTAACCTGCCTAAAGTCTTTATATATCAGACGTTCTGGTTTTCTAGGGTTAGCCAGTTAGCCAGTTTTGTATGTGAGCGAGAATAAGGGTAAGAATTAGAAAAATTAGGAGTCCGCAGATAGGGTACAGAAGTTCAAGAATCAAAAGAGCGGGTTAAAACTGCGATCAAGAATTCTGGATTTGCATTTCCGATGCGGCGGATCGTGATTAACCTTGCGCCTGCGGATCTGAGGAAAGAAGGGCCGAGCTTTGATCTTCCCATTAGTATTGGCATTCTCGCAGCAGCAGAACAAGTTCAAACCGAAGGTTTAGATGAGTATTTGTTTTTAGGCGAAGTCTCGCTCGATGGTAGTTTGCGTCCGGTAGCAGGAGTTTTGGCGATCGCGGCTGCCGCAAAACAACTTGGCATTTCTAACTTAGTTGTGCCTGCCGATAATGTTCGAGAAGCGGCGGTGGTCAAGGATCTCAACGTTTACGGCTTCAAGCATTTATCCGAAGTCGGCGCGTTTCTCAACGATTCAAGCGGTTACATTCCGGCTCAAATTGATACCGCGCTTGAGATGGCTGAGATGCAAATTTCGGCTCCTGATTTGCGCGATGTCAAAGGTCAAGCCCATGCAAGACGCGCCCTAGAAATTGCTGCGGCTGGCGGACATAACCCGTTGTTATCTACAGCTAAATCGCTGAAAATGCCTTGAAAACTAGCTTTTACTTTATGTACATGTCTACGCTGTAGGTTCTATGACGTAGACATTTGAATCTGCTATCCCGGTGCTAA
>NZ_JAMPLL010000039.1:0-31431 GCF_039962495.1 Leptolyngbya sp. AS-A5
GCAAAAGAGTTCTTCTAGACTAGACATGAGGGCAAATTGGGCGGGATTTTTAGCAATTTCAGCCTATCGAGTTTGCCCCTTTCTTGTCCCATTCCTTATCCCGAACTCAGGTTATGTTTAGGCTTATCCACTGAAATAGTTGAAGCGGATGTCAACTCTGCAAAGTATAACCAAGCCTCTGCAAGACTATTCTGCAATACTAGGTGGATGTAATGTTCTGGCGATCGCTCCTCGTTACTACCACGACACAAGGCTTGGGTACAGCGTTTGCTTTTTTATCGGGGAAGTTAGAACCGATCGGAACTTGGCGCGATTGGGTGAAGTCTTTGCCGTCTGTCGTTTTCATGGCAAATTTGCGGGTTTCGGACTTCATATTTTGACGAATGCCGTTGCTTTCTCCGGGGTGCTGAACAGCGAGAAAGAGGGATTGACGATCGCGGCTCAAAAACGGCCCAGTTAATTCAGCTTCCATCGGAGCCATTGCAAACAGATAAGCATTGCCAGCATTTGCGCCCGATGTGGGCACAAACCATAAGCTATTGTTGCCGAACAGTCCGCGTAAGTTGGATTGGCTGGTTGGGACTCCATTTTTATCAATCCGCCTTGGAACCGCTTTGTTTAACTTGTCCGAAGACATATCGGTAACAATCCAAATATGACCATCCGGATCAATCAGTAAGTTATCAGGATTTGAGAAGCCTGCACCACCCGCAGTCGGTTCGCCGCCCATTGCTAACATTGTCCACCGGAAAGACAGTGCAGCAGGGTCATTGTTGTCTTCAATTAAGTGCATGACAAACCCGTGTTCATAAGGGGTTTCGCCTTTCGGGCCTTTAAACACACGCTTATCTGCACCACCATCTCGACTATCTGACGATCCAGAAGTAAAAGAAATGTACAGAGAGCCATCTGGAGCAATCTCGGTGTCTTCGGGTCGAGCTGTACAGGTGGCACCACACGCATTTGCAGCATAGTGAGCATCGATCAAAATCGCACCTTGTTTTTCTGTCGGATTGCCTTCATAGAGATCGCCTAGCGTTTTGAATCGCCGCTTGTACTGGTCGATCGCACCTCTACTGCGAATACTAATAAATCCACCCTCTGGGCGTTTAGGGAGATTGATCATACCCCCAACGATCGTGGCTGGATCTTCAGGATTAACCGCAGTATCAGGTTTTAGTGCAATCCAGCGTCCTGTACCATCTTCGTTGAACTTTGCAGCGTAAAGCATTCCATCGGCTAATAAGCGGGAATTTGCTTTATCTTTCGGATCATTCACTGAATCACGACTGACAAACTTATAGATATGTCCACTGCGTCGATCGCACCCGGAATAAAACGCTAAGGGTTTTCCCGCCTCAACTCTCACCCCGACTGCCTCATGACGATAGCGACCGAGCCAAGTATGCTTAGTTCCATAGTCGTTCGGGTTAGCTGGATCAACTTCAACAATCCAGCCGTATTTGTTACCAGACAATCCAAAAACATTACCTTGTCCAGAAACATCCTCATCGTTAATCCTGAACGTCACGCGATCGGGCGGAAACGATGTGCCATCAGCATAAACTGGCTCAGGAACTTGAATGTGAATGTTTTCTTCCGCACTCAAAACAGTTCCCCAGGGCGTTGTACCGCCCGCACAGTTACCAAATGTCCCGATGATCCGATCGCCCAGTTTATCAATGTACCCTGTTCCCGTTTTCTTCTGAAACACAGCTTTTGCTGCGCCAGTACAGCTAAGGTAACGTTTATCTTCTAAGCCTGAGATTCCGGTGATGCGGCGATCGGCGTTTGAGAAGGTTCGCTCCCACTTGCCGTCTGGAGTCTTACGAATCGAAATGACACCCATGCCTTGATCAATCAACGCTTCTTTGCAAATAGTTGCAATCTGAGCTTTGAGCGCACTTTTTTCGGGTAGAGCAAGGGCGTTGAGTGCTTTTTTCTTTTTGAGTTCTTGCTCAACTGCGGCGATCGGGAGCGCTTTGCCCAACACTTTTGAGTAAGATTGCAACCACGGAATCGCGCTAATGTACTCAAAGTTAATTGTCAAAAAGCCTTCATTCGGAGCCGTCTCCACAAAGGATAAGTAATCATTGTTATAGCCAAACCGGGAATCCCCAATTCGATCGCCCCAAGCCCCAATCACCTGATAAGAGAATCCTTCTGGAATAACCAAATCATCCACAATCTCAAACGCAGTCACAGCTTTAACATTAGTTAGCAGTGACATCGGACTTTGAATTGGCTTAAAGCTGAGATTCGTCAAAGTCCCGCTTGTTTCTGTTGATTGAAACGGCATCGAAAACTTTTGACTGTTTTTCACCAAGCTACCGATCGCAGTTGTGCCAGCCGCAGCACCCAGAAGTAGAAGAAGATTCCGACGTTTCATCGGCATAGAGGGATGTCCCCAGTAGGTTTTCGCCTCAGTCTTAGCAGAAAACTTAGTCATTCAGGGTTAAAGCTGGGTAAAAGATAGCTCGTCTTACCCACTAGAAAAGGTAGCAGACTCTTCAGAAACTAAAATTAGTAGTAGACAAGAGACATCAAAGACAGCGAATCGCACTACAATCGAAGTAAATGCGCTTCAAATTAAGGAATCTACAGTGCCTCCTATTCTTAACGACTCCCTCAAAGCTGAACTAGAGCAAACCCGCGATCGTTTACTGAACGAGCAAGATGAAATTGTTCAAGCGGTTAGTAAGCAAGCTGAAGCAGAAATCGATCGCTTGCTCGGTTATATTAACTCACTTTTAGGAGACAGCCAGCCCAGCGCTTCACAAAGCAGCCAAACCGCACCTGCATCACAGCCTGAAGCGTCGAACTCCAAACCTAAAGCAACATCTGCTAAAGCTGATCAATCAGCCTTCGACGCAACAGCACTCAAGGCAAAGTTCAAAGGAGCCAAACCAATGGACGCGATCGTGCAGGTTCTTGCAGATGAGAAGCATCCGCTGTCGATCGACGATCTCATTAATCAGCTTTATGATGCGTTTGATCAAGCTGATATCTCAAAAGCAAGAAGAAGTGTTGCAATCACCACTAAACACGCAGAGCGGCGCGGTTTAGTTCGGAAGATCCAAGACAATCCGCCGCAATTTCAAGCGCCCTAAATGAGTATCGCGATCGCAGGACTACGCTAGCGGAAACCCTGCGGCTAACAGCCATGCGAAAAATAACGCACTAGGGATTGCAACACTCCAACTCTCTCGCACTTGTGCGGAGACGATCGACAACAAACTGATTAATACCGGGAACAACGGCAGCAGCAAAAACATAAATCCAAGCTGCGGTAAAAATTGCAGTACCAACACAAACCCGCCAATGAGGGCAATGCTTTGTGCAACTCCCCAAGCGAGTCGTTGCGCTGGCGTTCGATTTTGCTGCGTCATTTCAGTTGCAAGAAACCAAGGCAGTGACGCGATCGCGATCGCTCCCCAAATAACTAACCGCTCTGGAGTCAACACCGACTGCAACCATACAACCTGTGCCATCGCTCCGACCGCAATCCATAGCACTGTAAACACACCGATTCCCACGCCCACCGCTCGTAATCTCAGTGGCGGAATCTGGCGCAACACGCTCAGCCAAATTGCTCCTGCTATCAAGAACCAAAGCGCGACGGCTCCACCCACTTGAACACCACCCAGCGTTTGCAGATCAATCACACGATTCAGTAAAACAAGCCCAAGGGTCGGCACGATCGACGATAAAATCAAACCACCCCAGCGCTGTACTGCTGAAATCGCAGAAACTTCGCCCTTCATTCGTACACTTGGCATCACCGCAGTAAGCGCCATGATCCATCCCACGAGATGAACGCCTTGCCAAAGCATCCGACGATCGACGTACTGACTTTGCTGTTGTTGTCCAAAGGTGCGATCGAGCCAGTGGCGTGCCGCAGTGTGACTGACTGAATTAAATAAAATCGTGATGTGTTCTACATTGGGCACCAAGACAAACTCGCGCCCTCGTTCTGATGCGGTATCCGAATTGATACCGCCTGCCTGCTGAAGGATACGTTCTGCATTACGAATAAATCCACCTTCCCAAGTGCCCGCTTGTAGCTGTAGATTTCGGGGTCGATCCGCAGTTACAGTCGCGCCCGTGGGCGAGATCGCAACAGTTGCAGAAAAATCGCTCGGATGGTCGATCGCAGCATCCATCACGGCTCCACTTCCCATCGAATGCCCCAGCACCGCAAGTCGAGAACGGTCTACTTCTGGCTGCTGTGCGATCGCATTCCAAGCCGTTTGAAAGTTACGCTGGAGTGAACCAGACTGCAAACGATTTGGGTTTGCACCATGACCATCCCAATCCCAAAGCATGACTGCATAGCCTGATTGAGATAATACATATCCGTAAGTCAGCATCAACTGTTTTGAACCAGAGTAACCATGTGCAACTAACACTCCCGGAACAGACTTCGCTGACTTTGGCGCAAGATAGAGCAGTGGAACTCCTTCTTGATTCAAGGGACGCACAATTAATCCTGCGCGGGCTGTGAAGATGCCCCACCAGGAGAGCGCAATCAGCAGCACCGCTAGAATAAGTAGTCCAATTCGCGATCGTTTCAAGTCAGGTGTTCCTTAATAAAAGCAGCGGAAGATATCAATCTCAGCTTAGCTGAATGGATCTAGTCATTTGTTATCTGTGCCGTTAGCGGCGCAGTAAACACCAACAACCCTGGAATTTCTCGACCATTGACCTGCCGAGTATATAACCTGGAGCCTTTGATCGCGTAACGCTGTGAAATCTCTTCTAATGCTGTTAATAACGAGTCCGGTGCTAGATTGCCTAGTGATAGCCTTGGCTGTACATACAAGACACGATCGACCTGTAGGGGCTTAATCAAATAGTGAGATTGTTGTGGGCTACTTGCAGCACTCTGAGGAGCCACAAGGTTAATGGTAATAAAGAAGAGGCAGCCAATAAAAGCGGCAATCACAGGCGCGAATTTCTGAACTTTCATCACTCTTATCCTTTAGATTCTGCTCATTTTGTAAAGACTAAGCCCCTCCGTAAACCTGCCTTAGCCTTTAGCCTTTGAAGTGGAGGGTATCCACTCTGCCCTTGGTATACCTGTTTGGCATACCAAGGGCAGGGCTGCTGGGGCATTTTTGAAAGGATCTACCTAGAAGACTGTTAACTCTATTCACAAACCTTAACCATGATATTAAGAAAAGTAAAGTTCGCTGTAAGACTTTCTATCTAAAGACTGAAATATCAGAGCGATAGATTACAGTTTCGCTTTCAGAAGTCATTCAAAAAATAACCCAAAACCATCTCAAGCTCCCGATTTCCAGGAATTTCTACGCCTCAGTAGGATTCTATCCAGAAAGAAAATGAGCAAGTTTTAGAGTCTTATTGCTTAAGAAGCCACACTGCACAGCCAGGGTCTCTTTACGTTTCTTAATGCTATAGTTAATGTAATTTAATACTTTTTCTCACAGCGCAACCCTAAACCTATGGCACCCTCTGCTTTTTTAACGACGCTTCTGAAACCGACTGTTACGCCTAACTTCTGGTCGCAAACGGTCTGGGCAATTTTGCGAACTGTCCTGGGCATTATGATGATCCACAATGGACTCGACAAGTTCGCCGATATTGAAAGCTTTGCTCATGCTTATGTCGAGGTCATCGGGCTACCCTTCCCGATCGTATTTAGCTATCTCGCTGCCCTCACTGAAACGATCGGTGCACCATTGCTGGTCATCGGCTTTTTGACTCGTCCAGCAGCCTTAGGATTATTCGGTACAATGTGTGTTGCGATGTATCATCACATCCTCGTAGCGGGCTTGAATCTGACTTATCTAGAGTTATCCGCAATTTACGCCGCTTGTTTTCTGGTGTTTGCCGTGAATGGAGCAGGGTTATTCTCGACCGATGCCTTGATTGCAAACTGGCTGGATACAGGTGCTTTGTCAGCCCAAGCAAAACAGCTTATGCGCCTAGAGAAAGCTTATCAAGCTTCTAGTGCTGAGCAGAAGCAAACTGATGTCGCTAAGTCGTAAAGAGTTGTGATCGATCGAGCGTTGAATAGTCGGATGAGGCGCTGCTGGGTCTGTATGATCCGCAGCGCCTCTATCTTTTTGGTAATACAAAAACAACAATACCTTTCAACCTATTGATAGAAGCCTTTTAGCTTCGCTTCATGCAAATCTCGCTATAGCTACTTTGCTCACTACATTGTTTAACTAAAAATTGTTTAACTAAAAATTTTAGTCTGGAGGCTTTTAGGCAGACCGATTGAGTAATTCCTTTGACGTATCCTGGATGCTTGCGATGTCGAGTAGAGTAGTGACCTTCCTATCGCTAACAGTACGCTCTGCTTTGTGATCGATCGTCAAAAAGGTAGCCTTCATGGATCAACTGCCAGACCCCACAAATCATCAGTCCTTATGGAACCGAATCAGCACGAATGCTTTGGTTCGATTTCTGCTGTTCTTTGCCTCTGGCTGGGTATTTGTTTCGCTACTTCAGTATTTTGAGTATGTGATTTTTGTATTTGCGTTATCAGCAATTCTGGCACTTCTGCTCAACTATCCAGTCCGCTATCTAGAGCGCTTTGTTAAAAGAAGTATTGCGCTGAGTCTTGTCATTGCGTTAAGCCTGATTTTTATTATTGTTGCCGTTGTGACGATCGCGCTCACGTTAGCCGATCAGGTTCAGCAATTAGCAACCTTGTTGCTCCAGACGCTAAATAGCGCAAACAATCCGCTCGATCAGTTGCAAAATGCTCTGGTAGCCCGCAATATTCCCCTGAATCTGGATGCGATCGAAGCTCAAATTCGCAACGCATTTATATCAAGCTTAAATTGGACAATTCAGTCTCTACCAATTCTTTTCCAGAACTATGTGACCTTTATTATTGTGCTGGTAGTTGCCTTTTTCATGCTGATTGATGGTGCAAAACTGTGGCAACTCATGCTGAAATTAGTTCCAGCTCAACATCGAAGCCGCGTCGCTACCGCAGTACAAAGAAACTTTGTCGGCTTTCTTCGAGGTCAATTACTGGTTTCGTTTCTCCTGAGTGTTGCTACTTTTCTGGTTTTTGTTCTGTTTCAGATTCCATTTTCGTTTTTGCTTGCGGTTACTGTTGGAGTGTTTGACCTCATTCCTGGAATTGGAGCGACGTTAGGGGTGTCTCTTGTTTGCTTGGTTATCTTGGTGCAGAGTGGCTGGCTGACCGCGCTCAAAGTTCTAGCCGTTTGCGTGATTCTACAACAATTGCAGGATAACTTCATTTCTCCGCGTATCATGCAAAGCACTGTTCATCTCAGTCCGGTCGTTGTGTTTTTTGCGCTCTTAGTTGGAACAAGGGTTTCAGGGCCACTAGGAATCTTTTTGTCGGTGCCGATCGCGGGTGTCATTGTCAGTCTGTTACATCTTGAAGAAGCGCAAGGAGATTAGAGGCTGACGACAAAGGTGAAGAACCAATCAGATAGAGCGATCTCTACTCCCCACTCTGATCGATTCCACCCCTAGAGCGATAGACAACAGCGTTAGTAATCCCTATTGTCAAAAAATATGCGGATTGAGAAACGAGCTGGATGGCTGTAAATCCTTCAGCGATCGTCCAGTCTGCCACATTATTGTTCACGCCTAGATTTTAAGCGAAAGTCCCCTATGCATGTTTCCGTATGGCCTGGTAACGTCTATCCCCTGGGTGCTTATTGGGATGGAAAAGGAACCAACTTTGCCCTATTTTCTGAGAATGCAACTGCGGTTGAATTGTGCCTGTTTGATCGCGACGATCAAGAGACACGGGTAAAGCTGACCGAAGTGAATAACTTTGTGTGGTATGGGTATTTACCTGGTGTAGGGCCAGGGCAGCGATACGGCTATCGGGTGCATGGAGCTTATGAACCAGAACAAGGATTTCGCTTCAATCCTAACAAGCTTCTTATTGATCCTTATGGCAAAGCGATCGACGGAGACGTGCGGAACGGTCCTGAGATTTTCGGGTATGACTGGAATAGTCCGGATGCAGATCTATCGTTTTCAGAACTTGATAGCGCTCCATTGATGCCTAAATCGGTGGTGGTGGATCAATCCTTTGATTGGGAAGGCGATAAGCTATTGCGGACTCCCTGGCATGAAACAATTATCTACGAAGTTCATGTCAAAGGCTTCACGAAGCTACACCCAGATGTTCCTGAAGCGCTACGAGGAACCTATGCGGGCATGGGGCATCCAGCCGCGATCGAACACTTGCAGCGACTGGGAATTACGGCAGTTGAACTCATGCCGATTCACCACTTTCTCGCCTACCCAGGACATCTTGCCGACAAAGGACTGAAGAACTATTGGGGCTACGACTCGATCAACTACTTTGCCCCTCACGCCGCTTACAGTGCTGGTGGGACGCTAGGGCAACAAGTGGCTGAATTTAAGGAAATGGTGAAAGCCTTGCACCGAGCTGGGATTGAGGTCATTCTCGACGTAGTTTACAATCACACTGGGGAAGGCAATCATCTGGGGCCGACGCTCTCGCTGCGGGGAATTGATAACAGAAATTACTATCATCTGGTTGCAGACAATAAGCGCTATTACATGGACTTTACAGGTTGTGGTAATTCGCTCTCTGCCGGACATCCTCAAGTCTTGAAGTTGATCACCGATAGCTTGCGCTATTGGGTCACAGAAATGCACGTAGACGGCTTCCGCTTTGATCTGGCTTCTGCTCTGGCGCGGGAGTTGTATGAAGTGGACAGCTTGGCTGCGTTTTTCAACATCATCCATCAAGATCCAATATTAGCGGATGTGAAGCTGATTGCTGAGCCGTGGGACGTGGGCGAGGGCGGCTATCAAGTTGGAAACTTCCCGGTACTGTGGTCAGAGTGGAACGGTAAATATCGCGATACGGTGCGGGATTTTTGGCGGGGGGAAGACGAGACGTTAGGAGAGTTCGCTTATCGACTCACGGGCAGTCCCGACCTATACTTCCAGCAAAATGGCAGACGACCCAATGCCAGCATTAACTTCATCACAGCACATGATGGGTTCACGCTGAATGATTTAGTCAGCTACAACGAAAAACATAACGAAGCCAACAGCGAAGGCAATCGCGATGGAGAAAGCCACAATCGCTCTTGGAACTGTGGAGTCGAAGGAGCAACAGACGACCCGGAAGTCTTACAGCTCCGGGAGCGGCAACGGCGAAATCTGCTCGTCACTTTGATGCTGTCCCAAGGAATTCCGATGCTGTTGGGGGGCGATGAACTGGGTCGATCGCAAAGAGGCAACAACAACGGCTACTGTCAAGACAGCGAAATCTCCTGGTTTGATTGGAATTTGGTCAAGGGCAATCAGGATTTGGTCAATTTCTGCCGAGAACTGATTTATTTCCGCCGTCAGCATCCGGTGTTTCGTCGTCGCAAGTGGTTCCAGGGTCAGGCGATTCGAGGAGTTCCGGATATTGCTTGGTTTGACCCGGATGGAACAGAACATACCGAACAAGAGTGGCAAGAAGGCTATCCCAAATCGATCGGCGTGTTTCTCAACGGTGATAGAATTCCCAGCCCTGGACCTCAAGGGCAAAAAATTAGAGATGATAGCTTTCTGCTGCTGTTTAATGCCTATTGGGAAACGATTGAGTTCATCTTGCCGCAAGCGCTAGCAGACAAAGAATGGCAAATGCTAATCGACACCAAAGAGCCTCGCTTTATTCAAGAGGAGCGGATTTTTGCCTCTAATCAAGCGGTTCCTTTGATGGCGCGATCGCTTATTGTGTTACGCCAACTCACTTGAGGTTAGGGAACCTCTTTCCTCTGAGTCCGCCACTCGTGGGGGATTTAGGGGCAACCCAAATGCAGCATCGAAGCGAGTTCTTTCTATCGAACTTTCGTTAATGGGGTGTTCGATTCAGCATCACTAGCTGACTGACCGCTTCAAGCAGTTTATCCGGGTGAATGGGTTTAACAAGATGCTGCTGAAATCCAGCGAGAAGGGCTTGCTGCTGAGTCAATTCAGACGCATAAGCTGTAAGCGCGATCGCAGGAATCTGCTGTGCCTCGTCGGAGCGCGATCGCACCGCTTGAATCAAGTCAAACCCATTTGCCTCTGGCATTCCTAAGTCACTCACAATTAAGTCGGGCGTGTAACGATTGAGCGCAGCGATCGCGGCTGCAACTGATTCTGTAGCAGTCACGATCGCGCCACTACTTTCCAACACAAACTGAATCAGATCGCGGCTATCTTGCTCATCATCAATGATCAGAACGCGTACACCAACCAGGTTCACGTCTTTACTTGGCTCTAAAGAATGAGGAAACTTGATCACCTGATTTTCCGCTTGAGGATTGGGCAGCGCGATCGCAAAGGTTGAACCCTGATTAACCCCGGTACTATCCGCCTTGATTGTTCCGCCGTGAAGCTCAACTAAATTTCGCGTGATTGCTAACCCTAGCCCTAAGCCGCCGACTTTGCGTGTACTAGAAGCATCCGCTTGACGAAACGCCTCAAACACAAACGGCAGGAAATCTGGCGCAATGCCAGTTCCCGTATCTTGAACAGACAAAACCGTTTGCTTAGATTCACGGCGGAGCGTTACCTCGATCGTTCCGCCCTCTGGAGTAAATTTGATCGCATTGGTGAGCAAGTTCCACACCACTTGTTGAAGTCGCATGGTATCCCCCACAATCGGAGCAGCGCGATCGGTCTGTAGCGTGATCGCAATCCCCTTATTCTCTGCCATCAACCGGACAGTATCGAGCGCTGCTTGCACAATCAGAACGAGATCGACCGTATGCCGAGCGAGCGTTAATTTGCCGCGCAGAATTCGAGAAACATCGAGTAAATCATCGATTAATTGGGCTTGTAGGGCTGCGTTTCTGGCAATCGTCTCAAGGGCGCGTTGAACAGCCGCACCCGAAAGTCTGCCTTCAGCGAGTAATTTCGACCAGCCGAGGATGGGATTGAGGGGTGTTCGCAGTTCGTGGGACACCACCGCCAGAAATTCGTCTTTGACCCGATTTGCACTTTCGGCGCGTTCTTGAGCGTATTTGCGCTCTTTGGCTTCGGCAACTGCCCGATCGCGCATCTGCCGATATTCCTGAACGCGAAAAGTCAAGTCCGTCACATCTTGAATCGAGATCATGGCATAAAACCCGTCTCCCTCATCTGCGGGAATTGCCGTGATCGTGGTGTGCTGAATGCGCTTGCTGCCATTTGAGAGCGTGGCGGGAATCAAATAGTGATGCAGTTGTGAGGAGAAAATCGTCGGCGGGCCTCCTGCAAAAATGGGAGCCAAGCGATTGACATACAGGGCTTCAGCAAACCGGGGGAAAAATTCGCGAATCGCTTGTCCCTTAATGCGATCGCGCGGAATTTTTGTCCATTCTTCTAGACAGTGGTTCCAAAACACCACTTGATAATCAGCGCGTAGAACGCAGACACCGAGCGGGATTTGATCTAATAGGCTGAAGCGATCGTGACCGTGGGACATGAGATTGAACTGCTCCTGCTCACAACGATGAGATTAGTCTCAGTTCTTCATTAATACAGATCAGGAGCGCATCGAAGGAAGCCATTTCAAAAATTAGAATAATTTCACCCATAATCTCAAGCTGTTCGATCTCAAATCTTGCTTGAGCAAGGAAAAAAACAGTATCGAGTTCGAATGGGTAATTTTCAGATAGAAGATGGTCGAGCTTGTCCTCGGAGTAGGTCGGCAGCGCGTAATCCATTTGTCGCCGCAGTAAGTTACTGATTGATCCGAGCACTCCGTTGATCACGATGTTTCCCACTTCGGTCAAGGTACCAATTTTCACGGCATCCAGATCGGGAGAATCGCGCTCCTCACCGGTTAACAGCGAGACGAGCGCAGCAGCACTATCCGTCGGAAAGACTAATTCTGCGCTGCCAGTAAAGCTGCCTGAGAATTTTAATCCCACTGTGGATAAACAGTGGCCATTAAACTGCGCTGCTAGTTCTTGCTGCAAGGCTGTGCTATTAAACACTTGTAAAGCTGGAACATTCAGCACGATCGGGGATGCTACCATTTCGTTCAGCATGGCTCCAGCTCGCCCAACACCAATGTTGATAAACTCCTGAAGCGCATCCAGTTGCTCGTCTGTAATCAGTGGCATCAAACATCGGCTCCTTCTGGCTGCAAGAGTTGGCGAATCGTCTGCCGCACTTGATCTTCTTTTGCGGGTTTGTTGATAAAGCTTGCGGCTCCCAATGCAACTCCACGTGCGCGCGAGGCATCCTGGATATCCGCTGTGATAATTACGATCGGAATTGCCTCACCTTGCTCTCGTAGCATTTGCAAGAGTTGAAAGCCATCCACATCCGGCATGAGCAAATCTGTCAGAATACAGCTTGGGTGATGTTGCTGCACCATCTCTAGCGCCTGTTGTCCATTACAGGCTTCTAAAACTTGGTAGCCTTCCGCTTCTACATACTTGCGAAGCATCCGTCGTGAGAACGCTGCATCATCCACAATTAGCACTGAAGTCAAATTTGCATCGTCCACGATTCCTACCCCTTTCACTATCGCTCACATCATTCTGTGGAATCTAGTTCCTCTCCGCAAGACAGCTCTAAAACGTCCAAATCGACTCCTCGAAGCCAGCTTAAAATGGTGGTGTGATGAATATCCGTCATTTTTTCGATGCGTCGGGTACTCATGCCTCTAAGATACATCTGAATGCAAAGCTGCTTGATGTCTTCCGAGTACCGAATTTGCCTGTAGGATGCTAGAAACTGTCGTCCACAGCGTTTGCACTTGTAGCACTGAACGTGATTGCGGTGCCCATTCCGGTGGAGTTCAGTCGAACCGCAGGTCGGACAATCCATATCCCCCTATCAAGTGAATTTTCATTAGTGTTCAGCATTTCTTTTGGATCAACGTCTATCTTAGGATAGATTGTGAGCCGTGTTCATCCTCCGTAGGATAGGAATAGTGGGCACCTGTTGAGTCCGGAGTACATGCAGCCTTTGAATGAAATCGATGCAGAAGATTTAAAGGTTTTTCTGGTTGAGAGTCACGAGATTCTTGCCCAGTTTGAGCAGGATGTTTTGAACCTGGAAAATAGTTCTCTCGACACAGAACTGCTCAATCGGATGTATCGCGCTCTGCATACGATGAAGGGAAACTGTGGATTCATTCCGTTTCCGAAACTTGAAGCGATCGCTCATGCAGGAGAGGCACTGCTCGACAAGATTCGGACGGCTCAGCGCCGAATTTCTCCTGAGATTGCAACAGTGCTGCTGCAGCTCACAGATGTGATTCGACAGATTTTACGCACGATCGAAATTACCAAAACCGAAGGCAATCAGGATTATTCCAGCTTGACTGCAACGTTAACGGCGCTTTGCGCGGTGGATGCTGCGATCGATAGCATCAATCCCAGAGAAAGTTTGGAAGATGCTGAAGCAAAAGCTTTAACCCCGTTTGATTCTACGATTCGAGTTCAAATCAATTTGCTCGATCATTTGATGAACCTGATGGGTGAACTGGTTCTCGCCCGCAATCGAATGCTGCAACTCACCGCAACAAGCAGCGATGCTGCTTTAGTTTCAACCTGTCAGCAAATTAATCTGATTACGAATGAACTGCAAGATCAGGTGATGCAGACGCGAATGCAGTCGCTTCATACGCTCTGGCGGACTTTGCCTCGATTTGTGCGAGATTTAGCAATCGCCTGTAGTAAAGAAGTGACGCTGGTTCTCGAAGGGGGTGAAACCGAACTCGATCGTAGTCTTGTTGCAGCGATTAAAGATCCTCTGACGCATTTAATTCGCAATTGTATTGATCACGGGATTGAACTCTCAACGGCTAGACTGGCGGCGGGTAAATCGGCTTCCGGTATGCTCAAGTTAAGAGCTGCCCAAGAAAGCGGTAAAGTAATTCTAGAAATCAGCGATGATGGTGCGGGCATTGATCCTCAACAGATTAAAGTTCGATCGCAGCAACTCGGCTTAATTAGCGCCACCGAAGCGGAATTAATCAGCGACCAAGAGGCGTTGGATCTGATTTTTCAGCCTGGATTTTCGACGGCGACAGAAGTGACCCGCTTATCTGGGCGCGGAGTTGGTTTAGATGTCGTGCGGCGAAACATTGAAGCGGTTAAAGGCACGGTCGAGGTTGAGAGCCAATTAGGTCAGGGAACTACATTTCGCCTGAAAATTCCCCTGACGTTAGCCATTATTCCGACGCTACTGGTGAAAAGTGGAGGTGAACGATTTGCAATTCCTCAAGCCAGCATCCAGGAACTGGTGCGAATCGAAGGGAAAGAACAAATTGATCAAAGCATTGAAACAGTGCTGAATGCTCCTGTATATCGACTGCGCGGACAGATTCTGCCTTTGGTTAATCTTGCTTCCGTTCTACAGCTATCAACCACAACAACTGATGTAGTTTATTTCGTTGTGATTACCGTCGATCGATATCACTATGGCTTGCTTGTGGATGACATTGAAGATACTCAGGATATTGTGATTAAGCCGCTCAGTAAACAGTTAAGATCGCTGGAGATGTTTGCAGGCGCGACCGTTTTAGGAGATGGAACTGCGGCGCTGATCCTTGATGCTGCTGGACTTGCTCGATATGCAGGTGTTCAAAAGCAGATCCCCATTTCAACTGCGGTCTCTGAATCAGAACAACGCGATCGTCAATTGATTCTGATTGTGCTTGGGACTGAGAATACTCGGATGGGAATTGTTCTGACTCAGGCAACTCGACTAGAAACAATTTCCAGGACAAGGATTGAACAAGTTGGACAACAACTTCTGATGCAATATGGCGATCGCGTCGTTGCTTTGATTGATCTACAAGCCGTTTTCACCGGAAAGCCTCGTTCTCTCAATCAGTTTGAGGAGAGTATCCCGATCGTCGTGATCACACTTGATCAGAATCGCACTGTTGGATTAATGGTGAATCAAATTCTCGACATCGTAGAAGAATCGCTGACGGTGACAGGAGCGGCAATTCGTCCGGGTGCTCACTGTTATGCAACGGTTCAAGGTCAGATTACTGAAATTTTGGATTTAGCTATGATCGTCGAGCTAGCCAATCCTTATCGAGTTCCCGAACTCACAACCAGGAGGTGAAGCGATCGATGACGATTCAACAGGTATGCACTTTCTATCTCAAGGGTTCCTACTTTGGCATCGAGATTGAGCAGGTGCAAGAAATCATTCGCCAACCCCCGCTCACCCGAATTCCGCTCGCGCCTCCAGACATTTGCGGCTTAATGAATCTGCGCGGACAGGTGATTCCCGTCGTGGATTTGCCTTGTCGATTGGGACTGCGATCGGCATCCTGTGGCATTGGCGAGGAAACGACTTACAACGTGATTGTGAACACGATCGACGATGTGATCAGTTTCATTGTTGAGGACATTGGAGATATTTTGTCCTGTGACAGCGAAACATTTGAGCCGCCGCCTGCTAATTTGACTGCTCACATTCGAGGCTTTCTAAAAGGCGCATACAAACTTGAGCAAGGTTTTCTGCTGATCTTGGATACTATCAAAATCTCAGATTCAACCAAATTTTCAGATTCAACCCTAATCACGAGTTCGCTCAATTAACTAAGGATATCTCGATGGTTTCTAATTCAACCCCAAAAACAGCAAGCGCTGGATCGGCAACCGCGATGAAAGCACATATGCAGCAACTTTTACAGGCAATGCAAGCCGCAAACGCAGGCGATTTCTCGGTTCGTTTAGATGAGAACAACGGCTTCGGCGAGATAGCGCGAGAATTCAATCAGTTAATGATCCGCAATCAGAACTTGACTCAAGGAATGAGCGAAGCCGAGCAAGTGTTAAGCGCGATCGCGCAAGGCGACCTCAGCCAAAAAATGTCAACCAGTGAGGAATCTCTCCCAATCGCACCGATCGTCAACGATCTAATCGATCGGCTTAATCTTTACACTGCCGAATTTACGCGAGTTGTGAGAGAAATTGGCACCGAAGGCAATCTGGAAATAGTTGCAACGATCGCAGGCGCAACAGGAATCTGGCAAGAGCTGATCGAAACCGTCAATCAGATGGCTCACGATATCACTGAGCAAGTTCGCGGCATTGCTGAGATCTCTTGTGCTGTTGCTCAAGGAGATTTGGCAAACCAAATCGAAGCAGAAAACACCGGAGAATTTCGCACCCTCACCCGCAGCATCAACCAAATGATCGAAAATCTCCGGAGTTCGCTGCGGCAGATTACAGAAGTGGCAACAACGGTCGCGACCGCAGCCGAAGAACTTTCTGCTGTGAGTCATGAAATGACAGGCAATGCAGGACAAACGGCTGAACAAGCAACCTCGGCTTCAGCTTCGGCGGAACAAGTGAGCCAGAATGCAGCCACAGTTGCTACAGCGATCGAAGAAATGAACGCGAGCATCCGAGAAATCGCGAAAAGCGCGGCAGAAGCCGCAAAAGTTGCGAGTGATGCGGTCAGAACTTCCGATCAAACCAACGCGACGATCACAAAGCTAGGTCAAAGCAGCGTTGAAATTGGCAAAGTGATCAAAGTGATTACCTCGATCGCGCAGCAAACTAATTTGCTGGCATTAAACGCCACGATCGAAGCGGCACGAGCGGGAGATGCAGGTCGAGGCTTTGCGGTCGTTGCCAATGAAGTCAAAGAGCTGGCAAAACAAACCGCCGCCGCCACCGAAGATATTAGTCAACGGATCGAAGCGATTCAGACGGATACAAGCGGTGCGGTTGAAGCGATCACTCAAATTACAGCCGTGATCAACCAAATTAACGACATTCAAAATACGATCGCCAGCGCGGTTGAAGAACAAACGGCAACGACGAATGAAATCTCTCGTAATGTTGCAGAAGCTGCAAAGGGAAGTTCAGACATCGCCAAGAATATTGGAGTGGTGGCTCAAAATGCTCAGACGACCACGATCGGAGCGAGTAACACGGCTCAAGCAGCAATGCAACTGGCGCAGATGGCAGTCAACTTACAAACGATTATCAGTCAATTTCAGATATAAATGGAATTTTGATACTCCCGAATCTGCGGTCAATCTGTTTGACCGTCGATTGAAGCTTTCTAGCGTTCAGGGGGAGCAAGATAATCGCTAGAACATGACCTAATGATTTAGCTGCCAGATTTTGGAACAGGATACTCTTCTCGTTTTCAGGTTTGACCCGGGGATGCTTGTATACGCATTGTGAAACAGAGGAAACTCAAAAAATTGTTCATTCATTAGTTCGGCAAGGACTTTGGCGGCACGGCGGCAAGCAGAAGCAAGCATAATATTTATAAAGGGACGGGACTGACGGCTTCCCCCACTCGAGCCGCGAAATGCCTAATATGAAGAAGAGAAAGGAAAGCGAATGAACAGACACAGAACAAGTCCCTTTCCCAAGTTTGGGGAAATGGGAACACGGATGCAGGCAATGGAGTGGGCACAAACGCCAGTGGGGGCTGTTGAATCCTGGTCGCAAAGCCTGAAATCAACCGTTCGTACGCTGTTAGGCTCGCGTTACCCCATGATCTTGCTGTGGGAGCAGGAGCTAATTCAGATTTACAACGATGCTTATATCAATCTGATTGGCACGAAACATCCCTATGCGCTGGGACGATCGATCCGGGAAACTCAGGCTGAGTCCTGGGATGTGATCGGTCCGATGATTACCGAAGTTATGACGACTGGGGTTCCCAACTGGGTGGAAGACCAGATGCTCGCAGTGAACCGCTCCGGCTACAACGAGGAAGCTCATTTTAGTTTGTCCTACAGCGCCGTTGAAGATGATGCAGGCAAGATTCGCGGCATGCTCTGTGTCTGTAGCGAAGTGACGCAGCAGGTATTAGGAGAGCGACGGTTGCGTTTGCAGCGCGACCTGGCAGCCCGGGCAGGGGAAACGCGGAGTGTGGATACAACCTGTCAGGATATTCTGGCGACGATCGCGGAATGTCCGCTGGATGTGCCCTTTGCCCTGATCTACTTGCGCGACTCCAACGACCAAACCCTAAAGCTCTGCGGCAGCGTGGGGATGAACGGCAATGCGGCGATCGTTCCCACAACTGTCCTGCTTTCAGAAGCACTGGCAGACACAGCGGATCGATGGTCTCTCGCAAAAGCGATGGCAGGTCAAACCGCGATCGTCTCAGAACTTGATCGAGATATCACCATTGCTGGCGGACCCTGGAATGAAAGCGTGAGCCAGGCGATCGCTTTACCGATTCCGTCGTCGAATGTGGCTGCACCGCTAGGAGTGCTGATTTGCGGCATCAGTCCGAACCGTGGGCTGGATGAAGGCTACCAGTCGTTTTATGAGCTGCTGGCTGGACAGGTTTCCGTGTCGATCCGCAATGCTCAGGCTTATGAAGAAGAACGCCGCCGCGCCGAAATGCTGGCAGAACTCGATCGGGCAAAAACAGTTTTCTTTTCCAATGTCAGCCACGAGTTTCGCACACCGCTGACCTTGATGCTGAATCCGCTCGAGGATTTGCTTCAGAGTGACCAGTTGCCTGCTGCTGAACGAGAACAAATTGCTGTGGCGCATCGCAACAGCCAGCGTTTGTTAAAGCTGGTCAACACCTTACTCGACTTTTCTCGGATTGAGGCGGGGCGCATTCAAGCCGTTTATGAAGCAACAGATCTGGCAAGCCTGACGGCTGATCTCGCCAGTGTGTTTCGATCGGCGATCGAGAAAGCAGGAATGCAGCTGGTCGTGAATTGTCTTCCGCTGCCGGAACCTGTGTATGTCGATCGCGAAATGTGGGAGAAGATTGTCCTTAACTTGCTCTCCAACGCGTTCAAGTTTACTTTTGAGGGACAGATCTCGGTGTCACTGCGTCCGGTAGACGCTGCGGTTGAATTGGTCGTTCAAGATACGGGAACTGGCATTCCGGCTCATGAGTTGCCCCGTCTGTTTGAACGGTTTCATCGGGTTGCCGGGGCGCGGGGTCGCTCCTATGAAGGTTCGGGCATTGGACTGTCGCTGGTGCAGGAATTGGTCAAGCTGCATGGGGGAACGGTGACTGCGAGCAGTGTGGAAAAGGAAGGAAGTACTTTTGTTGTACGATTGCCGATCGGGTGTGCTCACCTGCCGTCGGAGCAGATTCAATCCGTCCGAATCCAGGCTTCAACGGCTACAGGCGCAGCAGCTTATGTCGAAGAAGCCTTAGAGTGGGTTGTGGAGCGCAGCGAAGACTCAGCAGGGGTACCTGCGCGTGTTTCTGCCCGAATTTTGTTAGCCGATGACAACGCGGATATGCGTCACTACCTGCAACGGCTCTTGAAGGAACACTATGAGGTCGAAGCGGTTGCCGATGGTCAAGCTGCCCTGGAATCGGCTCGTGCCCAATTGCCGGATTTAGTGCTCACCGATGTGATGATGCCTAGGCTCGATGGCTTTGAACTGCTGCGGCAACTCCGGGCTGATTCCCAAACTCGCGAGATTCCAATTCTGCTGCTCTCAGCGCGAGCGGGTGAAGAAGCTGCCGTTGAGGGACTAGAAGCAGGAGCCGATGATTATTTGGTCAAGCCTTTTAGCGCGAGAGAACTGCTGGCACGGGTGGCCACGAATTTGGAGTTGGGTCGATCTCGTCGCGTCGCCAGCCAACAGCGTTTTCGCTTTCTCGCAGAATCGATTCCGCAAATGGTTTGGACAGCGGATGCTCAAGGTTGGGTTGATTATTACAGCCCTCGCTGGTTCGACTACACCGGGCTAACCCTGGCACAAACTCAGGGATTGGGCTGGCAGGAAATTATTCATCCCGACGATCGCGCCGACAGTATCAGTCGGTGGAGTCAAGCCGCTGAGCAAAAGACCAGCTATGACGTAGAACATCGCTTGAGACGAGCGGACGGTAGCTACTGTTGGCATCTCACCCGCGCCTTGCCGATGCTGGATGAGCAAAGTCAAGTCATTCGCTGGTTTGGCACCTGTACAGACATTACCGAGCGCAAACAAGCGGAAAAAGCATTAAAAGAAAGTACTGAGCAGTTAAGTTTGGCGTTGGCGGCTGCAAAACTGGGAGACTGGAGTTGGAACGTAGCAACCGACATCGTGACATTTACAGAGCAAGCGGCTGAGATATTTGGCATTCCACCAGGACCTTATATGACCTGGACCCAGATGCAAAAGCTCCTTCATCCAGACGATCGAGAGCGAGCAGGTTCACAGGTTGAAGAAGCGATCGCTGAACACAGCGACTACGACGTTGAATATCGAGTGATTCATCCGGATGAAACAGAACGATGCATCGCTGCAAAGGGACGTGCTCAGTACGACTCGTTCGGGCAGGTTCTCGGAATGCTGGGAGTTGTGCAAGATATCACGCAGCGAAAGCAAGCCGAGCAAGAGCGCGAAAAATTGTTAGAACGCGAACAGAATGCCCGGAGAGAAGCCGAACAAGCCAACCGGATTAAAGATGAATTTTTGGCAGTGCTGTCTCACGAACTGCGATCGCCCCTCAATCCCATTCTGGGATGGTCAAAGCTGCTGCAAGCGCATCAGTTTGATGAAGCAGCAACAAGGCGTGCCCTGCAAACGATCGAGCGCAATGCCAAGCTGCAAACCCAACTCATTGATGATTTACTCGATGTCTCGCGGATTCTGCGCGGCAAAATGATGTTGGATGCTTGTCCAGTCAATTTAGTCACAGTCGTTGATGCTGCTCTGGAAACCGTACACTTGGCTGCTGAAGCAAAAGGGATCGAAGTACAGAAGGTTATCGCCAGTAAGATTGAACTGGTCTCAGGAGATGTAGCTCGTCTTCAACAGGTGGTCTGGAATTTGCTCAGCAATGCAATCAAATTTACCCCGTCAGGCGGAACCGTAGAGATTCGACTAGCCCAAACCAATACTCACGTTCAAATTCAAGTTCAAGACACCGGAAAAGGAATTGCTCCGCAGTTTCTACCCCATGTGTTTGAATACTTCCGACAGGAGGACGGCGCAACAACCCGTAAGTTTGGGGGATTGGGGTTAGGGTTAGCGATCGTTCAGCACTTAACAGAACTACACGGCGGAACGGTTCAGGCAGAAAGTCCTGGAGAAGGATTAGGGGCAACATTTACTGTTCTATTACCAGCGTCAAAAAATCGGCGTGGAGAAAATTCAGGTCAGCCTGAGCCTTTAAGCTCCTCAGTAAAAGCTTTTCCCCTGGCGGGTTTACAAGTTTTAGCGGTGGATGATCAAGCCGATATGCAAGAACTGGTTTCTGCCATTCTGGAACAAGCCGGAGCAGAAATAAAAGTGACAACTTCTGCGATCGAAGCTCTAGAAGCCTTAGATGTATTCAAGCCTGATGTTGTCATTAGCGATATTGGGATGCCAGAAATGGATGGCTATGAACTCTTACGTCAGATTAGAAGACGATCGCCAGAAGACAACGGGGATGTTCTCGCAATTGCGCTAACAGCTTACGCCGGGGAACTTAACCAACAACAGGCATTCGCAGCAGGATTCCAGGGGCACGTTGCTAAACCAGTGGAGCCGGAGAAGTTAGTGGATGTAATCATCTCCTTAATAAAAGAGAAGTAGAGAGTTGAAGTTCCACCTGGACAGGAAATTAAGGGCAGTAGCTCGTTTACTCAGTAGACATTCATGACATTTTTATCGGGTTATTCATGAACCGCTATGAATTCGGGCTTCCCGTTTAGAAACTTCCACAGGTCTAGAACACTACTAGACTACGCTGTCTCGTCGTTTAACTTAGCTCAGTTTAGCGGTACATTCCAAAATCAAGCGCTGATTCTCGATCGCATACGGTTGAATCTCTAGCGCCTGCCGAAACGCAGAGATCGCCTCTCGATATTCCCCTCGTGCTGCATAGGATAGTCCTAATCCATGCCACGCGCCGAAGTGAATTGGATTTAGCTCGATCGCTTTTTGACAATCGGCGATCGCTTTGCGGTATTGTTGCTGCACAAAATACAATACCGCCCGTCGATTCCAAGCCTCTGCAAAATCCGGTAATTGTTCAATCAACTCAGATAACACGGCTTCCGCCTGCATTGCTTCACCAGATTCGAGTAGCACCTGTGCTCGTTGTAGCGTTTGCAGTCCTGTGACTCCTTTTTGAGCAAACCAAATCTGCCACAACGCCTGAGTTGCATCTGATCGCACTTCTTCGTCTGGATCTTTTAGCGCTTCAAGTAGAATCTGAATTTCTTTCATAGCAGGTGGAACAGGTGACGAAACACAGGATAGCATTTTTGACTATTGCGATCGTGGATCAAACCCGTCGCGCAATCCATCACCTAATAAGTTAAACGCTAGAACAATCATCGTAATCGCTAACCCCGGAAAAATCGTTGTCCAGGGGGAAGTCAGCGCGTAGCCGTTGCGAAACGCATCAGATAACAGGGTGCCGAGTTCTGGGGTTGGAGGTTGTGCCCCCAGCCCCAAAAAGCCTAGACCGGCTGCTTCGAGCGTCGCCGTTCCCAATGATAAAGAGGCTTGAACAATGATCGGAGTTAAGCTTCCGGGCAAAATGTGCCGCACAATGATTTGCGGTGCCGTCGCCCCGATCGCAGTTGCCGCCTGCACGAAATCTTGTTCTCGGAGCGATAGCACCAGACTGCGAGTGAGGCGAATATAGATCGGAATTTGTGCGATCGCGACCGCAATCACTACTTTTTGCAGACTCGTCAAGGTGTGATTGAAAATGACTAGATCGTTAATTCTGAAGGTGAATCTCTCGACCGTAGTGACAATGGCGATCGCTAGCAAAATCGACGGAAACGCCAGCAAAATATCTGTAAGCCAAACAATCAGCGCCTCGATCCAACCGCGAAAATAGCCCGCGAGTAAACCGAAAAAGACCCCGATCGCGGCTCCAACTCCCACCGAAACCAAGCTAATGAACAGCGATGTCTGAATTCCATGCCAAATTAATGTCAATAAATCGCGCCCCAGTCCATCAGTTCCCAGTAAATGAACGGGGCTTGGCGGCTGTAATCGGGCAATAAAATCGCGATCGCCTGCGGGAATGTAAGGTCTAAGAATCGGCGCAAGCAGCGCGAGTGCAAACAATACCAGAGTAAGAATCAGCCCGGTTCTGCCAGAAGTCGATCGCCAGAATCGCAGAAGAGAGCGGTTTCTACTCATATCGAACTCTTGGATCAATAAGCGCATAAGACAGATCCACGACTAAATTAATCAACACGAAGACGATCGCCACAAACACCACTCCACCTTGCACCACCGGATAATCTCGCGCCAAAATGCCTTCGTAAATCCAAGAGCCGATCCCCGACCACGAAAAGATTGTTTCTGTCAGAATCGCACCCCCTAGCAAGGTTCCGAACTGAAGCCCGATCGTGGTATTAATCGGTAACAGTGCATTCTTCAACGCATGACGCAGAATCACTAAATAATTCGATAATCCTTTCGCTTTTGCTGTCCGGATATAATCCTGTGACAACACATCTAACATCGCGCTCCGGGTAATACGGGCGACGATCGCCAATGGAATTGTCCCTAACGTTAATGCTGGAAGAATCAGATGCGCGATCACATCGATCAGCGCTGGAGCATTCAACCTTAACACTGTATCCAGCAGATAAAATCCGGTAATCGGTTGGAAGTTGAATCCAGTCTCAACGCTAATCCGCCCACTCGGAGGCAACCATCGCAACGTGATTGAAAATAGGTAAATTAGCAACAATCCCAGCCAATATACCGGAAGCGACACACCGAGCAATGACCCCGCGATCGTCACTTGATCTTGCCAGCGATTTTTCTGCACGGCAGCAATGATTCCGGCTGGAATTCCAAGAACGATTGCCACTAGAATCGCCGCGATCGACAATTCAAAGGTTGCTGCCCAGCGTGATCGAATTTCATCGATCACGGGAATGCCGCTCAAAATACTATTGCCTAATTTCAACTGCAATAGATTGCCAACAAACGCGAAATACTGAAGCCACAAGGGGCGATCGAGTCCTAGTTGAGTCTGCAAGGCAGCGATTTGCTCTGGCGTTGCCCGTTCTCCCGCAAGCACGATCGCCGGATCGCCCGGAATCAATCGCAGCAATAAAAATACCGCTAATGTAATTCCAAATAGAACAGGAACCAAGCCAAGAAGTCGTCTTAGAATATATTGCGACATAGATTTATGAATTTGCCTGTATCAAATTTATAGATAAATCTGACTGATAAATCATTCAATGCCGCATAAAAAACGGTATCTAAAGATTTAGAGCATCTTTAGATACCGTTCAGCCCAATCGCTCTAAAGTCCTAACTAAAGTCCTAGCAAATCATCTAGCTCCTCGATCGCTTCACACGGAACTGACTGACTATCGCGATCGACCGCTATCATCGGTTGTGATCTTTGAATTACAGAGGTTCCTTGCGATCGTCCATACAGATAATCATCTGCATACTTGCGAAATACAGCTTCGATCGCAGCTCTTGCATTTTTCAATCCCCATTCTGCGGCAATCAATTCTGCCTTTTCGATCACATCCTTGCTGAGTCTTATTTTGTTGTCATACATAGCTGCCACCCTTCAGCGACCGGGTACAATCCTCGAACATTGGTAAACTGTGGATCAGGCATCACTGCAAATAACTTTCGCCCTGCGAGTCGTTCTGCAATTAAGTGTGAGCTTCCGCCTGTGACTAGAAATCGGGTGACGCGCGGCATATAAGGCGTGTACTGTGCTTTGATTGTTTGAAAAATTCCCTTAAACCAAGGATCAAGATACTCTTCCAGCCAGAGCGACCAGGATAATCCTGTATCCGCATAGGTATGCCCCGATTTGAATCCATCCATCACAATTGCCGGATCAACTGTGGTTCCCAACGCATCAATCAGCCGTCGATCGAAGCTAATCGCTGTTGCAAGCTCATACGATCCTCCTCGATCCATCACGTTTTCATCGATCACATCTCCTTCCGCATCAATCAGCCGTGTTAGCCACGTTCCACCACCGATATCAACGACGATCGTATAACCACTATCAGGAATGAGTCCTAACTGTTGAGCATAGCGATAAGCTCCAATTCCTTCGCGTTCTACTTCAACGTGCTCGACTGTGATTCTAAACGGAATACCATTCCGCTTAAATTCGTGCATTCCCAGCAGTTGAGATTTGATCGTGTCTGCATTGCGGCTCGGATCAGGCGTAGAGGCATAAACGTGCAGCGGAAATCGGCTCATCTCCTCATCCCGCTCAGACTCCAAACAGGCATATAGATGCAATCTCGCTAGATCAACTTTATTCTCTACAACCGTTTGCTGTTGACGGCGATATTTGTACGCTTGTGTGCCAAAATGATAGCGAGTTCCATCCGGCAACTCAATCAGCGGCGACTGGTCAGAATAACGCACCGGATCGCGTCCTTGCGGTAATTGAAACCTCATCGATCGAATCGCTCTTGGATGTCCTGCTCCGTTCCAAAACTTGAGATCGTAGTTGCCAGCATCAAGCGCGATCGTACGATGGGACACAGTTCCATTGGTTTCTTTCCGGGGTCTGCTGCGAGTGCCTAATCCGTTCATGGCGTTTTCCTCAACAAGATAAGGGCAATACAAGTGTATTTAGTACATCGGTACTATATTCGGTTTTGCTGGTAGTGTCAACCTGGGGACAAAGAATTTTGCGAAACTTGATTTTTAAGAATTGAGCTTGATTGATCGGAAGCAATCTGTGATATCTTTATAAAGATTCGGGCGATTGGCACAGGGGTAGCGCACATCCTTCACACGGATGGGGTCACTGGTTCAAATCCAGTATCGCCCATAGGTTTCAGGAAAATGATTTAGAGCCTAGCCCTAAATCAGCCCTAAACCGAAACGAAATTGGATAATTCTTGAATTGGGTTCTGAGTGACCCTAGCTGCTGCATGGCGGAGTCAGTTTTGACTCAATTTGGACTCACTTCGGAGCCAGTTGTGAATTGCTGAAACGCACCCTACTACTGAGTTTCATTTATTCTTTGGAGTCACCGGAGTCAGTTTTAGTGGAAGTTACTCCACCGTCTCTAATATTTTTTTTTCTCTGTCTTGATACCCATTCAGTTAGTGAAAATATTTTTTGTTTCTCTCGCGTAAGAATAGAAAAAATTGACTCCGGTGACTCCGTAAAGAATCGCTGGAAGTATTGATATGTAAGAACTTGACCCAGTTTTACAACTGACTCCGGCTTGTAAGGTGAGCCGTATTAAGCACGATCGCACTCAATCTAGGAACGCTGAACCCGTCCCTTATTTCCAGTGGCGATGGAAGAAATCGATTTTCTAATGAATTCTGAACCCGCGATCGCGCCCATGACGATCGAAGCATGGCTGATTCTGGCGTTTCAGGTTGGGCTAGTAGCTTGGGGACTTATGGGAGAGCGGCGCGATTCATCTGTTGAGGGCGTGATCGCGCTGAATTCTTCTATTGAGGCAAAGATTTTGTGAAGGATCAGGACGTGTAGGAAGAAAACCGTAGAGTGAAGTGCTTCCTTCATCTCGACCGGATTATGGAAAGTAGGCACAAACTCAGTTGGGCGCAGCCTTGCAACTGCGATCGCGCACAAAGATACTTCATCAATCTAGGGGGTTCTAAGTATGGGTACATTTGATCGCATCAGTCGCATTGTTCGCTCCGAAATGAACAGCCCTAAGTCTCAGTCAAGCTATAACTCAAATCAGCAAGCGAGAGAACTAGAAGAACGGGCTATTTCTCTACGTCAGCAAATTGCAAATTTAGAAGCTACGAATAAAGACTCGATGAGTAGCGCATTGCGGCAAGAGTATGCGACTACGATTTCAAATCTCAAGCGATCGCTGGCAACGCTAGAGCAGACGATCCTTAATCTTGGTGGGTCTATTGAACCGAGTGCCGATAAATACGCTCTTATTGATGCAGAGTTAGAAATGCTAAAGCAAGCGTTAGACGAACTCTAAAGTGATCGCACTTCGTTTCAGAGATCGCTTAACCTGCCAGCATTTCCAACTGTTCGCCACCGTTCTCATTACTGCGTGGAGCCGACTTCAGCACCCCTACAAGGTGGTGTTCTGTTGCAATTCTAAGTCCACTTCGATCTTGAGACGGATTGATTTTTCCTCAAAAACCAACCAAAGTTTTTACACATAAAGAACTTTATAAAGTGGGAACGATGTGGCTTTTCATCAGGAATATTTAGGGATCGAACAGCCAGCCATTGGTCAACTGATTCGGGAACTCCGGCAGACCTTGAAGCTGACTCAGGAAAAGCTTGCGACTCAGCGTGGCGTTTCCTTTCCCACGATCAATCGCTGGGAAAGGAAACGCCACGCCTTCGCCCTTATCACTGAGGCAAATTGATACGCTACTCCATCAGTTGTCCCAGTCGCCCGACGCAGCGTTACAAGAGCGTGCCCAAGCGATGCAAAGGAAGTACTTCCCCGCTAGGGAGCTCAAAGCATGAGGGCAGAGGAACAAAAGGGAATGGCTGACAACCTGTTTGCAGGGAACGGCGAGACCAGTGCGCTGCTGAAATCGCACGATTGGTCACAAACACCTCTGGGCGCGATCGAAACCTGGTCAGAGAGTTTGAAAACAGCAGTACAGAGTCGATTAGCTGAACTCAACCAAGATCAAAGATCCGAACAGATGCAGCAAGTATCGGTGCCGCCACAGAATTGCACCCCAATAGCCACCTTCCGCCAAGCTGACCAAGCCGATGCCTTTCGAGTCACACTCTCCGATGCGCTGCGCCTGCTCACCGATGCGAACGAGATTCAGGCTACCGCCGCTCGCATTCTGGGTGAGTCTTTGGGAGCCAGCCGTGTCATCTACGTTGAAGTGTTACCGAGCGGCCATGAAGTCATCGTTCATGAAAACTATACCAATCACGTTGCTGAATTGAGCGGGCGTTATCGTTTAGAAGACTTCGGACGCAACTTAACCGAGGACCATCGAGCGGGGCAAACGGCGATCGTTCCCGATGTAGCGAACAGCCTTAAATATACAGACAGCGAAAAGGCAATGTATCGAGACATCGATATTGCTGCCCATATCGATGTGCCGCTGATCAAAAACAATCAATTCGTTGCCCTGCTTGCCGTTCATCAGTCCACACCGCGTCAGTGGACAGAACTTGAGGTTAAACAAGTTGAAGAAACCGCAGAACGGACGTGGGCAGCCGTCGAACGTGCTCGCGCTGAAGCCGCCCTGCGCGAATCCGAAGCAAAGTACCGGATGCTGTTTGAGTCGATCGACGAAGGCTACTTTATTGCCGATGTCATTTTTGACGCAGACGATCGCCCGCTCAATGTTTTTTATCTCGAAGCGAATCCAGCCGTTAAGCGCGTTACCGGACTCGACCTGGCTGGACGATCGTTGCGGGAGATTGACCCAAACTACGAGTCTGCCTGGTGGGAAGCCTATGGTCGGGTGGCTCAAACCGGAATTGCTGAGCGACAAGAGCTGTACACCCAGCCGCTCGATTCCTGGTTTAACTTCTACACCTTCAAAATTGGCGATGCAGACAGCCGCCGGGTCGGTTGTGTTTTCCAAGACATCACCCAGCGCAAACGCACCGAACAAGCTCTGCGGGATAGTGAGCAGCGATATCGCACGCTGTTTGATTCGATCGACGAGGGGTTTTGCGTGTGCGAACTGATGGTGGACGAAACGGGTAAACCTTACGACCATCGAGTTCTTGAAGTCAACCCCGCCTTTGAAATCCTGACCGGATTACAGCAAGTCACCGGTAAAGTCGTGAGCGAACTCATTCCCACGCTCGAACCTTTCTGGCTTGAAACCTATGCCCGCGTCGTCAGAACGGGTGAATCGACTCGATTTGAAAGCTACTTGCAGGCGTTGAATTGCTGGTTTGACGTTTATGTGACACCAATCAATGCTCCCCAGGGTCAACAGTTTGCCGTCTTATTTAGGGATATTACCGATCGGACGTGGGCAACCCTAAACGCTGAATTCCTGGCAACCGTTCGCGATGACCTAGCTGAAATTACAGAAGTGGGCGACATTGTGCAAATGGTGGGCGATCGCCTGCATCGCTATCTCAACATTTCAAGCTGCGCTTTTGTTGAAATTAATGAGCGGGCTGACGAAGCTGTGATCTATCATCACTGGCATCAAACCGACATACCAACCAAACTTGGTATGTATGCCCTGCCCCAATTTGTCGCCGAGGAATTTCTGCATACGGCACAAGCCGGACAGCCGATTGTGGTGCGAAATGTGGCTGCTGACCCTCGCATTGTTGATTCGGGGAAATATGCCGCCCTGAGCATTGGGGCAGAACTGAACATTCCGCTCATTCGTGACGGCGAATGGAAGTTTTCGCTCACGGTTTTTCATCCGGTTCCGTATGATTGGCGCGATGACGAGATCGCCTTGATGCAGGAATTGGCAAGCCGCATTTGGACAAAGCTGGAACGTGCTAGGACAGAGGCAGCCTTACGCGAAAGTGAACAGCGGTTTCGATTGATGGCGGATGCTGTGCCGCAGATCGTCTGGATCACCGATACAGAGGGGCGGGTTGAGTTCTTCAACAAGCAATGGAGCAACTACACCGGCGTTCCTTATGAACCGACAACTGCCGCAGAAGTCGCTGCTAATTTCGTTCATCCAGACGATGGCGATCGCACAATCACAGCATTCAACGAAGCGCGACGCACGGGAGGCATTTTCTCGGTCGAACACCGGATTCGCTCTGCGGCAGGAACCTATCGCTGGTTTCTGGTTCGCGCTGAACCCTACCGGGATTTGCAAACGGGCGAGATTATTCGCTGGTTTGGCGTATCGATTGATATCCACGAGCGCAAACGAGCCGAAGCAGAACTCCGGGGAAGTGAAGCCCGTTATCGACTGCTGGCAGAAGCGATTCCGCAGTTTATTTGGATTACTGATGCAGCAGGACACAATGAATACGTCAACCAGCGATTTTGCGACTACACGGGCTTGACCGCTGAGCAAATGCACGGCTTAAACTGGCTATCCATTATTCATCCCGATGACTTGGAGATGACTCACGATCGTTGGCTGGCAGCCGTGAACAGTGGTCAATTCTACGAGATAGAGTATCGCTTTCGTCGCCACGATGGGAGTTATCGCTGGTTCTTAGGGCAGGGGATTCCGCTCAAAGATGAGCAAGGTCGCATTCGTCAATGGTTTGGAACTTGTACCGACATTGAACCCCAGAAGCAGATTGAGCAAGCCCGTTTGCAGCTTCTTGAACAGGAACAAGCTGCCCGGGAGCAAGCCGAGAACGCCAATCGCATCAAAGATGAATTTCTCGCTGTGCTGTCTCACGAACTGAGATCGCCCCTAAATCCGATTTTAGGCTGGACACGCCTGCTGCGAAACGGCAACCTCGCTCCCGCCCGTCAAATGGATGCCTTAGCCACGATCGAGCGTAACGCCAAACTACAATCGCAACTCATTGAGGACTTGCTCGACATTTCCCGCATCATGCAGGGCAAGCTCACTTTGACCGCGACTCCGGTTAGTTTGGCATTTGTCATTGTTTCTGCCGTTGAAACCGTACGTTTAGCGGCAGACGCGAAAAACATTCAAATTATGCTTGACCTTGACCCAGACGCTGCTCCGGTCTCTGGCGATGCTGCCCGATTGCAACAAGTCGTCTGGAACCTGCTGACCAATGCAGTCAAGTTTACAGACAGTGGCGGACAGGTGACGGTCCAACTGAGGCGAGTTGCTGCCGAAGGCGACTTGGGCAATGCGATGGCACAAATTCGAGTTATCGATACGGGTAAGGGAATCAGTCCAAAATTTCTGCCCCATGTGTTTGAGTATTTTCGGCAAGAAGACGGCTCAACGACTCGCAGATTTGGCGGTCTCGGGTTGGGGTTGGCGATCGCGCGGCAAATTGTGGAGCTGCACGGCGGTACGGTTAAAGCAGAAAGTAGAGGCGAGCATCAAGGCGCAACGTTCAGTGTGCAGCTGCCGACGCGACAGGCAAGTCTGATCGAGCTTGAACCCACCGAGGCTCAAGCTCGATCAGAAGCGCGCCTGCAAAATGTGAAGATTTTGCTCGTGGATGACGATACCGATACCCGCGAGTTTGAGGCTTTTTTGCTGAAACAACAGGGGGCAACCGTGATTGCTGCTGCCTCTGGCTCAGAAGCGTTGCAGGCACTCGATCAATCGCTCCCAGATGTGATTATCAGTGATATCGGCATGGCAGAAATCGATGGCTATATGCTGATGCAACAAATTCGCTCACGCCCACCGGCTCAGGGCGGAACGATTCCGGCGATCGCGCTGACTGCTTATGCCGCAGAAATCGATCAGAGAAAAGCGCTGCAATCTGGATATCAAAAGCACTTGACGAAACCGCTAGAGCCACAACAACTCGTCAGTGCGATCGTCACCCTACTCAGGGGGTAATCAGGTCGCTGTAATTCAGAAATAGTGCGTTCAGATTGCGCCGAGCGGTAAAGAAGGAATTCTCTACGGGTCCGAATGCATTGGTTTTAATAGCGCGATCGCTTCTGTACTCATCTACCTGAATTATTCTTGAACGCTTTCATCTGTGCATCCAC
>NZ_JAMPLL010000004.1:0-294868 GCF_039962495.1 Leptolyngbya sp. AS-A5
GAAGACCCGGAATTTGAAACGTTCTACACGAAGAACATTTTGCTGAACGAGGGCATCCGTGCTTGGATGGCTTCTCAGGATCAGCCGCATGAACACTTTGTATTCCCTGAAGAGGTTCTCCCCCGTGGTAACGCTCTCTAATCCTTCATTCGCAGGCAACCGCGACCAAGAATCATCTGGATTTGCTTGGTGGGCTGGTAATGCTCGTTTAATCAATCTCTCTGGTAAATTACTGGGTGCTCACGTCGCCCACTCTGGTCTGATCGTTTTCTGGGCAGGTGCAATGACCTTGTTTGAGGTCTCGCACTTCATCCCTGAAAAACCAATGTACGAGCAAGGTTTGATCTTGCTGCCTCACTTGGCAACTCAAGGTTGGGGCGTTGGGCCGGGTGGCGAAGTGATTAACACTTTCCCTTACTTTGTTGTGGGTGTTCTTCACCTCATTTCTTCTGCCGTTCTCGGTCTGGGTGGAATCTACCACGCAGTTCGTGGACCGGAAACGCTTGAGGAATATTCGTCTTTCTTCGGTTACGACTGGAAAGACAAAAACCAAATGACCAACATTATCGGCTATCACTTAATCCTCTTGGGTCTGGGTGCATTGCTGCTTGTTATCAAAGCAATGTTCTTTGGGGGTGTCTATGACACTTGGGCACCAGGTGGCGGTGATGTCCGCGTAATCACCAACCCCACGTTGAACCCCGCTAAAATCTTTGGCTATCTCACTAAAGCTCCTTTTGGTGGCGAAGGCTGGATTATCAGCGTGGACAACATGGAAGACATTATTGGAGGTCATATTTGGGTCGGGTTCATCTGCATCGCAGGCGGTATCTGGCACATTCTGACCAAGCCTTTTGGTTGGGCACGTCGGGCGCTGGTCTGGTCGGGTGAGGCTTACCTGTCCTACAGCTTGGGCGCATTGTCCTTGATGGGCTTCATTGCATCGGTGTTTGTTTGGTACAACAACACGGCTTACCCCAGCGAATTCTACGGTCCGACTGGTCCTGAAGCGTCTCAAGCGCAAGCAATGACCTTCTTGATCCGTGACCAAAAGCTGGGTGCGAACGTGGGTTCTGCTCAAGGTCCGACCGGTCTTGGTAAGTACCTGATGCGCTCTCCGACGGGTGAAATCATCTTCGGTGGAGAAACCATGCGCTTCTGGGACTTCCGCGGTCCTTGGTTGGAACCGCTGCGTGGTCCGAACGGTCTTGACTTGAACAAAATCAAGAACGATATTCAGCCTTGGCAAGTGCGCCGTGCGGCTGAGTATATGACCCATGCTCCGCTGGGTTCGATCAACTCGGTGGGTGGTGTTGCAACAGAAATTAACTCGTTCAACTACGTTAACCCCCGCGCTTGGTTGGCAAGCTTCCACTTCATCGTGGGCTTCTTCTTCTTGGTTGGTCACTTGTGGCATGCAGGTCGCGCTCGTGCGGCAGTTGCAGGCTTCGAGAGAGGAATCGATCGCGAAACCGAACCCGTGCTGTCGATGCCGAACCTTGACTAATTTTTAGTCTTGGGTTAAATCTAAGCCTCCGCCCTGTGCGGGGGCTTTTTGCATAAGAAAAGTCCGCATCAAGTCAGATGTATTGCTTAAATAAATTGCAGTGCAATAGAAGGATCAACTTGCACCGTAAAGAAGAATGACTATTGCACTATTACTCACAATCATCGCCGCGATCGCAGGCGCTCTCAGTGCAGCCGCACGCACCGCTACAAAACTAAAATCCCAGATGACTTCTTATCAGCCCAATACTGTACAAGAAGCGAAATTTGAGCAGGCAAATCAAACCAAACTGCAACCTGATCTAGATTCAGAGCGTCCCGAACCAGTTGAGGCTCCTGAGTTCTCTGAGTCTGAAGCTTCTGCTCAGGGTTCTGAAGCTTCGACGATCGCAATTCCCTCAATGATGCCGATTACAGAGCCAGATATTTCCTTAGCAACTTCACTCAGAATTTCAGATGTGGTTGAATCGGACTTGTCGATCGAGTCTAAGCCACAAGAACATCACCATACGTCAGTTCTCGAAGAAATTGGACAGCTAGACCATAGCGAGGAGCAATTCAGCCAGCTTCAACAGCAGGCAACTGATTCAGATCATTTAGTGCGATTAACCGTTGCGGTCGAGCTAGGGGAGATGGCAAAACAAGGGCAAGCCAGCGATCGGGTCGTTGCTCTGCTGAATCAACTCATGCAAGATGCGGACATGGAGGTTCGAGTGCAAGCAGGTACAGCACTGGCGATGATTCCGATGGAAACGATCGGCGAGTAAGCGGTTAACTCCGATTGCCGTGAGTGGGGCAAGGTGGCGCAGAAATCGAGCGATCGAGCCAGCCGACCGCTTGCTGCAATCGGGGTAACGCTTCTTCTGGGTTGTCTTTCAGTAGGTAAACTAGCGCTACCGCAGATTGTTCGATCGCTCTTGCTTTCCGATTTGATTTGAGGCGATGCCAGTCGCGATCGGTAATGCTGAGGCGTTCGACGAGAGCTTGGGCGAGTTCTATCGTACTAATTTCGGAGAGAGATGGCTGAGAAGAAAGAGTGTCTGACATGATTCAGAGTGAGTAGAATGAAGCGTTCATCACTTATTCTGACGCATGGCGGCTTCTTCCGACGAGATTAACATCGAGCAGGCTTTAGAGAACGTTGAACGATCGCTCGATCAACTGAAAGAGCGGTATGCCCAAGTTCAGCGTGACGAACAGCAACTTGAAACGTTACAGCAGCGAAAAGCAGCACTTCAAACTCAAGGAAAATCTGCCGCGCTGAAAGCCGAATTGCGAGAAATTGAGCAACAATTAGAAGAACTGGAATTGAATCTGGAAAGTCGGCTGTTTTCTTGGTCAGGCTTGAAAGAAGTCTTTTGGCAGGCGGTACGATTTGGGGGATTGGGCATTGCGATCGGCTGGTCGCTGGCATCCATCACCCTCAAAACGCCGACTCCCACCAATTCCTCGACTCCTTCTAATAGTTTGTCTAGCCCTTAGTATTGTTATGACTCGACGTATTGCAGAACTCCTCCGCGCTGGTCAACCTGATGAAACTGTGACGATTCAGGGTTGGGTTCGTACCAAGCGAGAACAAAAAGGCTTTTCGTTCATTGAAGTGAACGACGGTTCCTCGATGGCGGGACTGCAAGTCGTGATTAATCAAGATGTCCCTCATTACGAAGCGAGTTTGAAACGAATTAGCACTGGGGCATCGGTTGAGGTGTCGGGAGTGCTGGTTCCGTCTCCGGGGAAAGGGCAGCGAATTGAATTGAAAGCAAGTTCGGTCACGGTTTATGGGGAAGCTGATCCCGAAACTTATCCGTTGCAGAAGAAGCGACATTCGTTTGAGTTTTTGCGGGAAATTGGGCATTTGCGATCGCGCACCAACACATTAAGCGCAGTGTTCCGAGTCCGAAATGCCTGTGCGACTGCAATTCACCAATTCTTTCAAGAGCGCGGATTTCTATGGGTGCATACGCCCGTGATTACAGCAAGCGATTGTGAGGGCGCGGGTGAGATGTTTGCGGTAACAAGTTTGAACTTGAAACAACCGCCGTTGAATGAACAAAAAGATATCGATTATACGCAAGACTTTTTTGGTAAGCCTGCTTATCTAACAGTAAGCGGACAGCTTGAAGCGGAAATTATGGCGATGGCGTTTAGCAATGTCTATACGTTTGGCCCCACATTTCGAGCGGAAAACTCTAATACTTCGAGACATTTAGCCGAATTCTGGATGGTTGAACCAGAGATGGCATTTTGTGATCTCGAAGGCGATATGGACTTAGCTGAGGCATTTTTGAAATATATTTTCAGCTATGTATTGGAGCATTGCTCAGAAGATATGGAGTTTTTCAATCAGAGAATTGATGACTCAGTATTAGCAACCGCAGAGAATATTATTAACAATCAATTTGAGCGGATTACTTATACAAAAGCGATCGAACTTCTCGAAAAAGCCGACAAAAAATTTGAGTACCCCGTTGAATGGGGCTTGGATTTGCAATCAGAACATGAGCGATATTTAGCTGAGGAATTGTTTAAGAAGCCAACGATCGTCACTGATTATCCAACGCAAATCAAAGCGTTTTATATGCGTCTCAGTGATGATGAAAAAACAGTTCGGGCGATGGATATTCTCGCACCTAAAATTGGGGAAATTATCGGCGGATCGCAGCGAGAAGAACGGCTGGACGTTTTAGAGCGCCGCATCGTACAGCAAGGATTAGATCCTGCAACTTATTGGTGGTATCTGGATTTACGGCGTTATGGGACGGTTCCTCATGCTGGATTCGGTCTAGGGTTTGAGCGATTGGTGCAATTTATGACGGGAATGGCGAATATTCGTGATGTGATTCCATTCCCTCGAACACCTCAAAACGTGGAGTTTTAGCGTGAGAACGATCAAGATCATCGTTGAAAAACATCCAGATAGTTATATTGCTTATCCTTCAGGAATCGAAGATGTTGTCGTTGGGGAAGGTGACACCTAGGAGGAAGCGTTAGCGGATGTTAAATCTGCAATTCGCTTTCATATCGAAACATTTGGGGAGAAAGTGCTAGATCCTGAATTGTCCGTGCTACAAGCTTTTGTGGCTGAGGCAGCGCTCTAAACGCCCAAATTTCCAAAAGATGCGCCAAAAGCAAGAGTGCTTTGGGCACTTGAGTCTCTTGGTTTTCAAGTAGTAAGAGAGAAGGAGCATATCTCGATGAGCCGAAAAAACGAGGATGGAACGGAAACGCCCTTGACGCTGCCCAATCATTGTCAAATCAAAGCATCCACACTGCGCTCAAGCTGCACCCAAGCCAATCTCTCAAGAGAAGGATTTCTACAAGCCTATGAAGAGAATTAATACAGTGCCGCAGTTAGTCTAAACTTTTGCAACAATCGATTGAGCGATCGCAATTTCTTCGGTTGAAATCTGTAAACTCCATAACACTTAAGGTACAGTTCAAACAATTGCTTGCACAATTAAAATAACAGGCGATATTTGTGACCCGCTCTGTTCATTGAAGCGATGGCAATAACAAACCGACTGCCCCAACAAGCTGAAGTTGAGACTCGCACCCGCATCTTGAAAGCGGCGTTGAAACTGTTTGCAAAGCAAGGTTACGATGGCACAACAACGCGGGATTTGGCAGAAAAAGCGGGGGTGGCAGAAGGAACACTGTTTCGCCATTTCACGAATAAAAAAGCAATTCTGATTGAAGTCGCAACGCAGGGTTGGATCGAGATCCTGACCGATTTGCTGACTGAATTGAGTGAGATGGGTAGCTATAAAGCGATCGCGCAAGTGATGCGGAAACGAATGCTCAATATGCATCAGAATGTGGATTTGTTTAAGGTCTGTTTTATGGAAGCGCAGTTTCATCCGGATTTGCGCGATCGAATTCAGTCTGAGGTGGTTGAAAAAATGACCGATGTGGCGGAAGCATTCTTTCAAACTGCTATGGATCAAGGGATTTATCGTCCAATGAATCCGAGAATGGTAGCGCGGGTCTTCTTGGGAATGTTTACGATCGCTGGATTTAGTCAAGATACGATTATGGCTCCGGGTAGTTCTCCGAATGAAATGAAAGAGATGGCAGAGGGAATTGCCGATATCTTTTTAAATGGAGTCCTTGCAGAAAAACCTTCATGAGTCGATTGGCTGACACGCTCAAATCTAGAAGAAAACGGCTTGCAGAATTGATTGATTTCCCGGTGTTGCTGCGATCGGGAGATCCAAAACCCCGCAATTTTCCGGCGAATCCTTATCCATTTCGTGCGAGTAGTCATTTTCTCTACTTTGCAGGATTGTCTTTGCCAAAAGTCGCGATTCGGATCGAAGGCGATCGCTTGACGCTGTTTCTCGACGATCCTGATCCTTTGAGTGCCCTTTGGCATGGAGAATCACCCACTCGTGATCAGATTGCTGCGGAGATTGGAGCCGATGAAGCTTACCCGCTATCTGAAATAGCAAAGTTTGCAGCAGTATCAGATGATCCAAAGCTTACAACTGCGATCGTACAACTGCGTTTAATTCATGACGAAAGCGCGATCTTTGAAATTCGTAAAGCGGTTGCTGTGACGGTTGAAGCTCATCGAACTGGAATGCAGGCAACTCTCAAGGCGCAAAAGGAATCCCAGATTCGAGCGGCAATGGAAGGCGTAATTCTAGCTCACAACATGACTTGTGCATATAACAGCATTGTGACGGTACATGGTGAGGTTTTGCACAATGAACATTATCATCATGCGATCAAACCTTCAGATCTGATTCTTGCGGATGTGGGCGCGGAAACTGAGTTGGGTTGGGCATCGGATGTGACTCGAACCTGGTCAGCGAGCGGGAAGTTTTCACCAACTCAGAAAGCAGTTTATGAAGTTGTTTTAGCGGCACACGATCGGGCGATTGATGAAATTCGTCCTGGTGTTGAGTACCGCGATATTCATCTATTGGCTTGTGAAACGCTGACAGAAGGCTTGCTCGATTTAGGGATTCTGCGCGGGAATGCAGCCGACTTAGTAGATCAAGATGCTCATGCGTTGTTTTTTCCGCATGGAATCGGGCATCTATTGGGTTTAGATGTGCATGATATGGAAGATTTAGGCGATTTAGCAGGATATGAAACAGGTCGATCGCGCAGTTCGCGGTTTGGACTTGGGTATCTCAGATTGGATCGACCCCTAAGAGCAGGAATGGTTGTGACGATCGAGCCTGGATTTTATCAAGTTCCAGCGATTCTCAATGATCCACAACGGCGTGAAAAATACCGCGATATGGTGAACTGGGAGCGCTTAACTGATTTTGCTGATGTTCGGGGCATTCGGATTGAAGATGATGTGTTGGTGACAGTAGACGGTTCAGAAGTGCTGAGTGCTGCGCTACCGACTGATCCAAGTTTGGTTGAAAGTATTGTGGAGCAAGGTTCATGACTCGAAAATCAATTGCAAACTTCTGTGCATTGTCGTTGAGCTTATTCGTTCTATGGACAGCACCCAGCGATGCTCAAACTCTTCCGGCTGCGATTTCGGTCAGTACACCCACACAGCAAAAATTAGATCCTCAAGCGGTTCTCAAACAGTTGCGCTCTTCGAGAGTGATTTATTTGGGCGAAACGCATGATAGTGCTGAGGATCATCACGCTCAGTGGGAAATTGTCCGATCGCTCTATCAACAAAATCCCAAGATCGCGATCGGCATGGAAATGTTTCAACGTCCTTTTCAATCAGGCTTAGATCGTTATTTAGCAGGAGCGTCAACCGAGACGATGCTGCGGGAGTTTACCGAATACGATAAGCGCTGGGGATTCCCGTGGGAATTCTACTCTCCGATCGTCAATTTCGCTAAACAAAATCAGCTACCGGTAATTGCGCTGAATACACCCACTGAAGTTACTCGCAAAGTGGCGCGGCAAGGATTAGAAAGTCTCACCGAGGCAGAAAAGCGCTACATTCCGCCGATCGCTGAAATTCGCGCAGAGCCGGGGCGATATCGCGATCGCCTACGGGAACTGTTCAATGCGTTTCACTCTGGCAAAGGTAGGAGTCGCGGGTTTGAGCGATTCTTTCAGGCGCAGGTACTGTGGGATGAAACGATGGCAGATGCGATCGCGCAGTTTTTGAACCAGAATCCTGATCGCCAAATGATTGTGCTGGTTGGTCAAGGTCACATTGTTTATGGTGAAGGAATTCCTGATCGAGTGGCGCGACGCATTCCGCAGGTTAAACAGTCCACCGTGCTGCTGAATCCACCTGCACATTTTTTGAAAGAAGAAGCAATTGCCGATTTCTTCTGGAAAACTCGCTAAGACCGTTCTGCTAATTCCTGGACAAAGATTTGATGCTCAGGAGATTGTAGTCCGAGTTGTAAGGTATTCATAACAGTAAACATTTCACCGTTTAACAATGCCGCCACTTCTAGCCACAATCCCGGAAATACTTGACTCTGAATGATGCCACTCTCATTCAGTTCCACTAAAACATACTGTTCATTTTCCAGTCTAAACCAGCTCAATTGATTCTCAAACGTTTGCCAAACAAGGTATTCTTGAACGCGATTCCGGCGATAGGCGTTCATTTTTGCACCCAGATCAATGGCTGCACTGCTGGTTGCAATTTCCGCCACAAGCTCCGGTGCACCTTCGATATATCCATCTTCACTGACTCGTGTTGTTCCACCTCGCACGATTCGCAGTGATACATCAGGTTGAGGTTCATTATCAAGATCGAGCCGAGTCGTGGTGTTGTCAGATCCCTGTGTACCAGGGGTTGCAATAGAGTATGTACTCAGCCAAGCAATCAGATTGAAATGCGGATCGCCATGAAAAGCGCGAACAGGGGATGCCACGTAAACCACTCCTTCAATTAATTCTGCTTTAAAGTTTTCTGGAGTGGCTGCATATCGACGCTCGAATTCGGCACGAGTGAGACGATCGCCGCTCGCTAACGGCGGAACGGATTGTTGTTTGGATTGCTGCAACACCATGAGAACTTCCTCAAAGCAGATGCTTTCATTTTAGGATACGAAATCTGTGTGTTTTCTCGATCATAAAGAATTGAATGTTGATCGATCGCCATACCTTTAACATAGAAGTATTGGGAATCAGCGCAAAGCTATGCAATTTATCGATCAAGCAGAAATTCAGGTTCAAGCCGGCGATGGCGGAGATGGCATGGTGTCATTCCGGCGGGAGAAGTATGTGCCTGCGGGTGGGCCAAACGGCGGCAATGGGGGACGCGGCGGATCGATCGTTCTCAAAACCAACGAAAATCTTCAAACCCTGCTCGATTTTCGCTACATGAGATTGTTCAAAGCGGATAACGGACAGAAAGGCGGCTCGAATAATTGCACCGGGGCATCGGGGCGCGATCTCATCATCGAAGTTCCTTGCGGTACGGTGGTTTATGATGCCGAAACCGATGAAGTGATCGGAGACTTAACCAAACAGGGTCAGACTCTAAAAATCGCAGAAGGCGGACGGGGCGGTTTAGGCAATCATTGTTTTTTGAGTAATCGCAATCGTGCGCCGGAAAATGCGTTTCCAGGACAACCCGGAGAAGCACGATCGCTGCGACTCGAACTCAAACTATTAGCCGAAGTTGGAATTATCGGTTTACCAAATGCGGGTAAATCCACGCTGATTTCTGCATTATCGGCAGCACGTCCGAAAATTGCTGACTATCCGTTTACAACCCTGGTTCCAAACTTGGGAGTGGTTCGCAAACCAACCGGAGATGGCACTGTGTTTGCAGATATTCCGGGATTAATCGAAGGCGCACACATGGGAATTGGACTCGGACATGATTTCTTGCGCCATGTGGAGCGGACTCGATTACTGTTGCATCTGGTTGATATCACTGCCGATGATCCGATCGCAGATTATCAGACTATCCAGGGCGAACTTGATGCTTATGGACGAGGATTAAGCGATCGTCTCCAGATTCTTGCAGTCAATAAACTTGATGCGGTCGATCCAGAAAGCGAGGAAGTGAATGCGATCGTTTCTGAATTAGAACAACTGAGCAGTACGACCGTGTTCAAAATTTCAGCCGTATCACATTTTGGACTTGAGACATTAATGCGGCAAGTTTGGCAGACTCTCGATGAGTTGAAAGCGCAGGAAGAAGCAGAACAACTCGCGATTGACTCTTCGATTGCAGAAACGGCGATGTCTCTGGAACCCAGAAGCTAAAGGAAAATACCGTTATTTTAGTGAGCGATCGTTTTATTGTTGGCAGGTTGTCCAGCAATGCAGCGATCGCTGCATTGTTATTGATTCAACACATACATCATCGTAAGGGATAGCCTAAGGGCGAACAGATTAGCTCCTCAGAGATAGGGAGTTTTGGGGATCAGCAGTGAGACATCCCCTCGGACAGAAAGCGAGTTGGCACCCGTGGTAGAGGGGAACCTAAACGCTTTTCAACTAGATTAATTGCATTAATAAACCTTTGTGCCGCATTACCAAGATCACGTTGCTAGGCGATCACAAAAAATCATTAGATAACGCACTGAATCTCATTTAAGACACTAGGATTTATTCACTATGTATGCCCCCATCTGGACAGGAAAAGTTTATCCCTTAGGCGCAGCTTGGGACGGAAAAGGAACCAATTTTTCCCTCTTTTCTGAACACGCCACTGGTGTCGAGGTCTGTTTATTTGATCCAGATGGTTCAGAATTGCGTTTACCGCTCTACCAAGGTCAGAACTTTCTTTGGCATGGTTATGTTCCGGGAGTTGCACCTGGACAGCGATATGGTTTTCGAGTTCATGGAGCATGGGAACCTCAGCGCGGACACCGGTTTAATCCAAATAAGCTTTTAATTGATCCTTATGCCAAAGCGATCGACGGCGATGTGCAACATGGTGAAGCAATCTTTAGCTACCGATGGGGTGATCCATCAGAAGATTTAGGCTTTTCTGATTTAGATGATGCTCATTTAGTACCTAAGTGTGTAGTGGTTGATCCATCATTTAACTGGCAGGGCGATCAACTCCTACAAACCCCTTGGAATGAAACTGTAATCTATGAGATGCACGTCAAGGGATTCACAAAGAACCATCCTGATATTCCCGAAGAGCTACGGGGAACTTATGCCGGAGTTGCACATCCAGCGGCGATCGAGCATTTGAAAGCGCTGGGTGTGACTGCGGTTGAACTCATGCCTGTGCATCACTTCCTGGCGCATCCAGGGCATCTAGCCGGCAAAGATTTAAGCAACTATTGGGGCTACGATTCGATTAACTTCTTCTCGCCGTATTCAGGCTACAGTGCGGATAAGAGCCTGGGTGGACAAGTGCGAGAATTCAAACAAATGGTCAAAGCTTTGCACGAAGCTGGGCTCGAAGTGATTTTGGACGTGGTTTACAATCACACCGGCGAAGGAAATCACTGCGGCCCAATGCTTTCACTGCGAGGCATTGATAACAAAACGTACTATCGCTTAGTCGAAGAAAATGAGCGGTACTACATGGACTTTACCGGATGCGGTAATTCGCTGAATGTTCAAAGCTCCCAAGTGCTCAAGCTGATTATGGATAGCTTGCGCTATTGGGTAACAGAAATGCACGTTGATGGTTTCCGGTTTGATTTAGCCTCGGCACTAGCGCGGGAACTGTATGCGGTAGATAACTTAGCGTCGTTCTTCGACATTATTCATCAAGATCCGATTCTTGCAGGTGTGAAGTTGATTGCGGAACCTTGGGATGTTGGGGATGGTGGCTATCAAGTGGGTAACTTCCCAATTCTCTGGTCAGAATGGAACGGAAAATATCGCGATGAAATGCGCGACTTTTGGCGCGGACAAGATGGTAAGCTCGGCGAATTTGGTTATCGATTCACAGGGAGTCCAGATCTCTATCAACTCAATGGCAGAAGACCTCACGCCAGCATCAACTTCATCACAGCGCACGATGGCTTCACGCTTCGAGATCTGGTGAGCTACAACGAAAAGCACAATGAAGCAAATGGTGAAGACAATCGCGACGGTGAAAGCCACAATCGCTCCTGGAATTGCGGAGTGGAAGGTGAAACCGATGATGCTGAAGTTCTGCGACTGCGCGATCGACAACAGCGCAATATTCTCACAACCTTGATGTTGTCGCAGGGCATTCCAATGATTGTGATGGGCGATGAAATGGGTCGGACTCAATCCGGCAACAACAATGCTTACTGTCAGAATAATGAACTGTCTTGGTTAGATTGGGAGTTGCGCGATCGTAATGCGGATTTGCTCAATTTCACACAGCGATTGATTCACTTCCGTCAAGCGCATCCTGTGTTCCGTAGACAGCGCTGGTTCCAAGGTCAAGCAATTCACGGTTCGAGTGTGAGTGACATTGCTTGGTTTAATCCCGATGGTAATGAAATGACCGCTGAGCAATGGTGTAATGGATACGCTAAAGCAATTACGGTGTTCCTGAATGGTAGTGAACTGCCCGATCGAGGCCCGAAAGGTGGACGCATTAAAGGCAATAGTTTCCTACTTTTGTTTAATGCTCATTGGGAAATGATTGATTTTGTTTTGCCTGAGCGGTTACGCCAACGCAAGTGGACAGCACTGATCAATACAAAAGAGCCGCGCTTTCTGGATGAAAAGATTATCTTCACGGGGACGAAGAATGTTCCGGTTATGGGTCGATCGTTGGTTATCTTGCAATCTGGAAACGGTAAAGCTTAGGTGTGCAAAACCCTCTGCTGTTTGAGTAGACCTGGTGCATGAATCCCTGACAGGATTCATGCACCAGGTAATCAAGTTATTCCGCGCCCTCGATCGGTGCAAATCCCTGACGCTGAACATTTTCTGTCACCACGCGCGGTTCTAGGAATTGGAGCAGATAATCGACTCCGCCTGCCTTAGAACCCACGCCGGAGAGCTTAAAGCCTCCGAAGGGTTGACGAGCGACGATCGCGCCTGTAATGCCGCGATTGATGTACAGATTGCCGACTTCAAACTCTGCCTGTGCTTGCTCAATGTGCGAAGGAGTACGCGAATACAATCCACCCGTCAGGGCGTAAGGTGTTCCATTTGCCATTTCTAATGCTGCTTGGAACGAGTTTGCTCGCATCACTGCTAACACTGGGCCAAAAATCTCTTCTTGAGCGATCTTGGCATCGGCTCGAACATTGGCAAAAATCACAGGCCCGACATAGTAGCCACCTTCGGGGGTGGGAAGCTCGATCGCAACTTCCGCTTCAGTCCGTCCTTTTTCGATGTAGTCCCGGATGCGCTGTTGTGCTTCACCATCGATCACAGGACCTACTTTTGTACTCGGTCGTTCAGCTTCTCCGATGTTGAGCGATCGTGTGGCTTCGATCAATCGCGATAGGAAAGTTTCGTAGACGGGTTCTAGGACGATCGCTTTAGAGCAAGCCGAACATTTCTGACCACTGTAACCAAAGGCGGATTGCACCACACCTTGAACGGCTTGATCTAAGTCCGCACTTTCATCAATGATGATGGCATTTTTGCCACCCATTTCAGCGACAACGCGCTTCAGGTGCTTTTGTCCGGGTTGTAGAACGGCGGCATCTTTGTAGATTTGGCATCCCACAGCTTGCGATCCGGTGAATACAATCATGTGGACATCAGGATGCTTAACAAGATGTGCACCGATCGTATGACCTTCGCCGGGAATGAATTGGAATACTCCGCGAGGAATTCCTGCTTCGATTAGCACTTCTGCAATTTTGGCAGCAATCACTGAGGAAGTCTCGGCAGGCTTCAATAAAGCACAGTTTCCAGCCACCAAAGCTGCAACCGTCATCCCCAATGGAATTGCTAAGGGGAAGTTCCAGGGAGAAATCACTAGAACAATTCCACGAGGATGATAGCGATAGTGGTTCGTTTCACCAGGGAAATCGTAGTCTACGCCTCGATCGAGCCGTTCCATCTCATCGGCGTAATAGTTGCAGAAATCGATCGCTTCTGAAACCTCTCCGTCGCCTTCTTTCACAGGCTTACCCACCTCAAAGGTCATCCAAGCAATCAATTCTTCGCGCCGTTGTTCAAATAGATTGGCAGCTTTGCGAAGAATTTGAGCGCGTTCACTAGCAGAAGTTTGCCGCCATGCGGGAAACGCTGCTTTCGCAGAGTCGATCGCTTGATTTGCTTGCTCAATGTTGATCATGCCGATCGTGCCTACCGTTTCACTGCATCGCGATGGATTCTCGGACTTGAGCTTTTGATCGGTTTCAACAAACTCACCATCGATTAGTGGTAAGTAGGTTTTTCCGAACTGTTGCCGCACTGATTGAAGTGCTGCTTGAATGCGATCGCGCTTTGCACTATCGGCGTAGTCGGTGTCGGCTGCATTCTCGAACTTATCTAAAGGTTTCAGTTCAAGCTGTCCGTTCGCTTTCGGAGCGGCGATGAGTTCCTCGATCGGGCGTTCTTCTAAGTTCTGCCGCAAAAATGAACTATTCGCCGTGTTCTCCAACAATCGACGAATCAGATACGACATTCCCGGAATCAGTTCACCATAGGGACAATACACCCGAACCCGATAACCTTGATTGACGATCGCTTTCGCTAACTTATCGCCCATTCCGTACAACGTTTGGAACTCAATTCGATGTTTGGGAATGTTCAAATCTTTGGCAATCGCTAACGCATGAGCTTGCGATCGCACATTATGACTGCCGATCGCAGCATTCAACACCGCATGATTTTCGAGCAATAGTTCTGTTAACCGCTCATAGTTCGCATCGGTTTCAGCTTTGTCATTGAACACAGGCTGATCCCAATCCTTCTGAACCGCTTTGATCGTTTCTTGATCCCAGTACGCTCCTTTAACTAACCGAACTGTTACCGGGGTTCCGCGCTCTTTTGCCCAATTAACTAAGCCTTGTAAGTCCTGCTCACTATCGCGCAAATAGCCTTGAATTGTCATGCCCACATCAGAGCGCGATCGAAACTCGTCTTCTAGCAGCAAATCTTTCAGCGTGGAGAGCGTCAAATCTTTGTAAGCATATTGCTCCATATCGAAGTGAACGGCTGCTCCTAGCTCTTGAGCGCGTCGCAGCAAGGTTCGAGCACGATCGGCAACCCGCGCTTTACTGCCTTCTTCATCCAACGGATCGAATTGTGAATAGAATGCTGTGAGCTTGACCGAAACCTGAACTTTCGGCAGCGGTTGACCCCCGGCAAAATCGATTTGCTCAACTTTTGACCAGGATTTCGAGGCTTCGGTTAGTTGCTCCATCAAATCGAGATAACGATCGAGATACGATTGCGCCTCCGCTTCAGTGATCACCGCTTCACCTAGCAGATCGACCGTAAACGCCATCTTTTCTTTTCGCAGCCGCTCAATCGTTTTCAACACCTGCTTAAGATTTTCACCCGCAATGTACTTATGCGCCAACGTTTCCACCGCAGTAGACAGCGTGGTTGCAGCCAGTTGTCCGGGCATTGACTCAGCATTAGCGAAGTTAAGCAAACTTTTCAGAGCCGCCGGAAGTTCGACGGTACGATCGCTCATGTATTCTTGTAAATGTCTAGCAATTTCGGGCTTACTTCGCAGCGACGGCAAACAATCAATCAACCGAAACAACTGCACCCGCAATCCCGGATTGCCCATTGCCCAGGCCAGCAGCTTATCATCCCACTGCATCTGATCCCGCATCTGAGCCAACCACGATCGCGACTCACGAGTAGCGCTGAGTAACTGACGAGCGATCGCTTGCGTCTGAGATTCGTAACGGTCATGAAAAGCCTGACTCACCATAACTTCAACGTCTCCAATAGATAATCTGGGATTCGGGGCAAGTGTTTAATCTCTTACAGTTCCATTCTCAAATCTGTCATGTTCCTCACAGCAGGAAATGACAAAGAAGATTCACATATCCTCACTAAAATCAGAGGATATTTATAGTCTGTCATTTATTCCCGGTTTCGGAAGGAGATTTTTGGAGCGTAAGTTACAAAGTTTGTAGTTTTTAACTTGTGTTCCGAATTTAATGATCTACTACTGTAGGATTTTTTGCATCCTACAAAATAACAATCAAACTATGCCCCGTCTTTCTGAATTGCACCCCCTGTTTTACCACACTCGCATTCATCAAAAACGCTTGTTTCGCAGAGTGAGCGATCGCCTCCAAGGTCATCAATTCGCCCAAGAAAACCGCTCTGAATCTTTACCCTTTAGTTGTGTTAAACATCAATCGTTATTGCGGCGAAAATTAGGCGACTCTGATCCAAGATTGCAGGAAAATAAAATTACTAATCTACAGCTTGCACACCGAACGATCGATGGAATTGTGATCCAACCTGGTGAAACCTTCTCGCTCTGGAACTGTGTCGGAGAGGCGACCGCACAAAAGGGTTATGTTGAGGGAATGCAGCTTTCGCGTGGAGAAGTCAAAACCGGGATCGGTGGCGGTTTGTGTCAATTAGCCAACCTTTTATATTGGATGGCGCTTCATACGCCATTAACCGTGATTGAGCGTCATCATCACAGTTTTGATCCCTTTCCCGATGAAAATCGTACCTTACCCTTTGGTAGTGGAGCCGGGATTTTTTACAACTACATTGATCTTCGATTTTATAATCCCACTGACCAGCCGTTTCAAATCCGAGTGTGGCTCACAGGAAATCATCTAAAAGGTGCAGTTTACACTGATCCAAATTGGCCCTATACCTATCATGTCTTTGAGCGGAATCATCGCTTTATTCAAAAGAACGATCGCGCTTATCGTTTCAATGAGATTTGGCGATCGCGCATCGATAAACGCACCGGAAATCATCTAGATGAAGAACTTTTAATTACAAACTTTGCTGAAGTGAAATATGCGATCGACTTATCTGAAATCACTCAGAAAGAAGCCCTGATTTCAGAATCAGGTGTACTATAAGAGCTTGTAGCGCGAAACAAAGACGCATGAGTTCAGCCGTACAGTTTGGATTGATTTGCTTTTTGGTATTCTTTGCTCTATCTCAAGTCTTTCAATGGGCGCAAGAACTGACGCTGCCTCTGCCATTTTTTATCTTGGCGGGAGCAGCTTTATCGATCGCCTCAAACTTCGATCGACGGGCAGGATTTCCCTTCAACTTAATCAATTTTCCAACACCTGAAGCGCCTCCAGTCGAATCCCCAACCCTCACCCAATCCTCGACCCCAAAATTCCCCCGCGAAGTCTCCTTCACCATCCGCAAGCCTGAAAAACAGGATCAGTAAACTGCTCCCCTCTTCCGTCACAATGGATTCATAGTGACGTTCATTTCTCTGACCTTTATGTTTAACCGCTTCGTATTGGCGTTTGTCGCGATCGCGCTCTTTTGTTTCACGATCGCACAACCCGCTTGGGCAAGTCTCGACGACGATCGCTTTGATGGCGAAATCTTTGCGCTTTATGCCGGAAACGGCTCACTGGTGCCGCCAAAAGTCACGTTAGCGGATGCGTTCAACCAGAAAAAACCTGTCCTGATGGTGTTCTACACCGACGACAGCAGCGATTGTAAACGCTACTCCAGCGTCGTTTCGCAGGCGCAAGCCTTTTACGGTCGCGTGATTGACATTATGCCAATCCGGGTCGATTCGCTTCCTGTGAAAGACAAGTTTGACCCGAAAGAACCTGGCTACTACTACAAAGGCTTTGTGCCGCAAACTCTGGTCTTTGACCAAAACGGCAAAGTGCGGCTCAACGAAGTCGGAACCATCCCTTACGAAAAGATCGATGATGAATTCCGAAGCATTTTTGATCTTCTGCCACGATCGGAGTCCGTGATTCTCAAACGCCGTCCGGTGAACGAAATCAACACGGAACTGGTTCCGCAGACGAAATAACCTTGATCCTTAAGAATCACGTCAAGAAAGCCCACACGAGCGGATTTCCTCGATAAGATTTCGAGATAGGACACCTAGCCCCTCTTCCTGAGATGCCCGACACCTACAGCACTGAGGAACTACTCCAAATTCTGTCACGAGAGCGGCAAGCCTGCATCAACGGGCAACGCTTAAATCTTGCCGCAATGCCGTCTGGAATTAATCCACTGCTCGATCGCTTTGTTAACTCAGACGGCATCCAGCGCTTTACGGCTTACCGCGACTTCCGGAGTGCCATTCACCAGTACCAGATCGAGCATCAAGTTTCGGGCATCGTCTGGACGGCTCTAACGATCGAAGGTAAAACGTGCCGCTGCCTCAGAATCCACGAGCAGTTAATTAGCTTGCCGTCTGATTTGGCAATTCTCAAAGCTGAGAAAGCAAAGGTGATCGAATTTTGGCGCTCCGTCACGGTCGGATTTGATTCTTATCTGAGTCTGAATAGCGGCAAACTGCATCAACGGGTGACTCAGGAAGACATTGAGCGAATTGATGCGCGATCGGAGTGGGCAGTCTTGAGCCAGCAGGGAAAAGCGGAAACTCTAGAACTGATCTTGCAACTCGGTTGGGGTAAGCCCGAAGAAGCTGTTTACCGTCGAGGATTTCCAGAGTCAGGCAGCGAATCTATTCATGCAGTGCGACCCGGACGAGTGCCGATCGGATGATGGCGCAATTTTTGATCCCACTCAAACGTACCGCTATGCACTTTAGCGGTCTTGGGATTCTGCGCCTCGCGTTGGTTTTGTCCTACTGAACCCGAATCCAGCGAACGCAGAACACAATGATCCAACCATTCAGCGTTGTATTGGATTTGCAAAACGCTAGGACACTACCTTAGAAATAAATAGCATTGAAAGCTGATATTTCTATTCCAGAAGTATGTAGTATACATGCCCTTAAGGTGATAGAAAAAATTGCCTGATGCTAATCTTTCGTAGAAGTTTTGTGACAAGCTTGTGTCAGAATTCGCTACTTGCCTGATAAACTACACTCAATAAAATAGTTTTTGTCACTAGAATAAATTTTATTGAGTTGAGTTAGCCTTATAGTAAAGTTTTTGCTAATGTTTCAGGCAGAGTCTATCCTAGTGATACTTGGCACCCTCATCAGCATTTTTTACTCATATTTTTTCGTATTTAAGCATTGATTCAGCACCATGAATTTCGCCCTTAGTTTTATCAAACCGTTCTGCGATCGCGTAGTCTTCGGTTCTGGAAATCTCGCTATTCCGCACACCTCTGCCGACAGGTCAATCTAAAATGGCGGGCGAAAAAATTGCTATTGTCGAAGATGAAGCGATTGTTGCACTTAGTTTGAGATCGCGATTAGAAGCCGCGAATTATGCGGTCACTGGAATTGCTGACTGTGCATCTTCCGCGCTATCACTTGTTACAAATACGACACCCGATCTTGTTCTTTTAGACATCAAATTAAAAGGCGATCAAACCGGAATTGACATCGCTCAAGTAATTTACGATCGCTGGCGAATTCCAGTGATTTTTCTCACAGGTTATCCCGATCTAGCCATACTTCATTCTGCCGAAACAGCAGATTTATTCGGCTATTTAGTAAAGCCAATTGATTCCATTACTCTCTATGGCGCAATCAAAATTGCACTGCAAAAGTATCAGTATCAACAGCACCTTGAGAAAGTCATTCAGGAACGCACGACTGAATTAGAAATCATGAGTCTGTGCTTGCAGCAAGAAACTGCAAAATCTCAACGTCTAGAGAGCGAAATTCCCCAAGCCCTCGACGAACTGCACGCCCTCAAATCACGACTTGTCACCACCATTTCTCATGAACTTCGTACACCTTTGGCGATCGTTCTCACTTCGGCTGAATTGATCGAGCGACTCGGTGCAGACTGCTCATCAGAACGACGATCGCGCTATTTCCAAAAAATCCGCGATGCGATTCAAGCCATGACAACCATCTTGACTAACACGCTAACACTTGAAAAAACGAACGCAGCTACACTCAAAGCGCAGTCCGCTCCCTTCAATCTGCATCAGCTGTGTCTGGAAATTCTTTCTACTGTCGAGCCTCAGTACCGCATCCAGTCTCGATTTTTTGGTGAACCACAAGTTAATCTTGATGCTGAGTTGTTCCGTCTGATTTTGACTCATCTGCTCAGTAATGCGCTCAAATTCTCAGAAGAAGACATCGATTTAGAAGTTCGATACTGCGAAGATCGAGTGACGCTGATCGTGAGCGATCGCGGTCTAGGCATTCCACCCGAAGAGATGACTCTGGTGTTTGAGCCATTCTATCGAGCAAAGAACGTGAGTACGATCGCGGGGGGCGGCTTGGGTCTCGCGATCGTCAAGCAATGCGTCGAGCTTCATGGCGGCACGATCGCAGCGCAGAGCGAATTAAGGCAAGGAACGATCATGCGGATCGAATTGCCGATCGACGCAACAGTCTAGATTTCAAGCCGTTTGATTATTGCTCTCAAACTACTTGGTAAGAGAAGCAAAACGTTGCCCAAACACTGACATCGAGCGCAAAAAGCTCAGAAGCGTTAATCCAGGAGGATGTGCCGCTTGCACAATGAAGATCTTGTAAAACTGCTTGTGCAACCTCAAGAAAGTTAGGCAAAGAGCGCACAAATCCTGTTCCTGAACCGAGTACTGCCTGCGCTTGCTGAAACGGAACGCGACTGCAAACTAGATAAATTTCAGCGAGTCCAGAGGGAGCTTGAATAATCCAATCTGTAAGAGACTGCGGAACGATCGCGGTTTCGCTCGGTGCGATCGACGTTTGCGCCTGTCCATTCTGCATCGGATTTAACAGAATACCTGCTCCTTGGTGATCAAGCCCCAACACCAAAAAATGAATCGGACTCAACTCTCCATTTTCAATCCGTAGCCGAATCGGAGTTCCGACAGGAAGCGCAAGAACTTTTCCATCTGAAGGCACAACCGTTGCCGCAGACGATCGCTCGGTGTGTTGCGCTGCTACCTTAACATCGTTGACCTCAAGCGATGCCCGCACTGCCAACTCAGAAACTGTAGAATTTGTGGTTAAGCTCAGCAGCTTCGCCCCTAAAAGCGTTTGCAGTCGTGGTGCAAGGCGGCGAACCGCTAACTTTATGGCTTCACCCGATTCACCCGATGTGCCTATGATCGCGTCCCGTCCTTGCGAAAATAAGCCATACCCCGCAGGTGGAATCGTGCCTTTCATCGCATCAGAAGTCAGCGCTGCCACTTGAGTCGTTTCCTCAACTTTGCTGAATAGATAGTCTGCCGCTTGTTCTCCCGCGATCGCGGCTGATACTCTTGGCAATCCAGACAGCGCACTCACCGCATCTACCCGCTCAACCCGATTCAAAGCGGCATCGATCGCGATCGCTAATCTGACATCCTTTGCAAAGGTGCGAATTCTTTCTCGGACTTGTTGCCCAATCTGTAAATTCGCTGATTCGGTTAGCAATCGCGCTTTTGCAACCAATCCATTGCGTTCAGTAATTTGTAACAGGGGACGATCGTCCGTTTCGACCCGCAGCACCGCACCCGGACTATACGCTTCTAACACTTGTGGCGGTAGTCCTCCCAGCCAGAGTTGCACTAGCTTATCGTCGATCTCCTTGATCACCCCATCTGCGGGTGGTTGAATCGCGGCAATGTGGAAAGGTTTAAGGGGACGATCGCGGTTTTTTTGCCCTATTAATATTGGCTGTTGCCTGCTATCCACCCGCTTCGCAATCAGTTCCGAAGCTTGTTGCAGGCTAATCCGCAAAGTGGTTTCGGGTGTTGCTTGCCACAATTGTTGCGTCAGCGCATAAGTAAACAATCCTGCAGTAAACCCATTCCACAGCGATTCTGCTGTCAACTGCTGAGCTGTTGCAGCCGAGAGAACGACTCCGGGCAGTTGTCCCGATCGCCATCTCACCCGCGCTTGAGTGTGATCGAGTCCGGTACTGGCAAGCAGCATTTCTTGGAATTCCAGTTCTGCGGCGATCAGTTGAGAAGCTGGGTCACTGGGGCGCGATCGCAGCTTTAAGTTACCGCGCTGTGAATAGCCAGGATAAAAGTATCCTGCATCCAGAATCGTTGTGACTTGTGAAGTTGCGAGCGATCGCAGCAATAACAATAAGGTGTCTTGAGAAAGCGCGTTGGCGATCGTGTCTTCTTTTGGATCATCTGCCGTTAGCAAAACAGGCTGAATATCATCTGCGGTCGTACCCAGTTTTTGTAAGCTGCCAAATCCACTGAAGTGAAACACAACCACATCATCGGGTTGCGCTTGCCGAATCAAATGTTCTATAAAATGCGTTTCGATTTGTGACCGCGTGGCTTTCTGATTTGTGAGAACTACAATATCACTGGGATGAAATCCGAAGCGATGAATTAACAGTTCCCTTTGCAATTCCAAATCGGTTAAGCAACCATTTAACGATGAATTGCGATATTGGTTAATCCCAACCAGGAGCGCGAGTTTGCGCGGCGTGGGCTGCGCCAAAACTCTAGCCGCACGACCGAGTAAGAGTTGATCGACCCCCCAGGCTCCGCAAAAGATTCCGGCTGCTTGCAATAGTGATCGACGTTTCATGCTCTGATCCCGCGCCTCTCTTTTTCAGAGTAGCAGGTTGAGATTCTTCTCGGAACCCGAATCGATCGCAATTCATCGCTTACGTTTTGCTTCATTTTTTTACTGCACTCTGCATCAACCGATACACTGCGGTATGTTAGTCGCTCAATGGGTGTTAGGGAGAATTATCAATGGGTCTACCTTTTGTTTTAGAGATTGCGATCGGATTGGTGTTTACCTATCTGGTTTTGAGTTTGTTGGCATCAGAGATACAAGAGCTAATTGCAACAGTGCTGCAATGGCGAGCCAAACACTTAAAAGACTCGATCGAGGTGCTGCTTGGCGGCGGCATTCATTCTCCAGAAGAACAGCGCGTTCGAGATTTAGTGGCGCAATTGTATGATGATCCTCTGCTCAAGAATGTCAATCAAGAAGCAAAAGGCGTAATGGCGCAAGGGTTTCGGAAAATTACTCGCGTCTTGCTTCCCGGAAATCGACCCGGAGCGTTTGGCAATCAAGCAACAGGTCCGTCATACATTGCCCCGGAGACTTTCGCAACTTCGCTGCTCGAGCGTTTGGGTGTTAATTCAATGGTCGATAAGCTCTCAGCGGTGCGGTTTGAGAAGTTTGTCGATCGCATTGTGGGTCATTACTGGGTGAATCAGTATGGAGAAGTGGAATTGCCCTCGGATGACACCTTTAAGGATGGTTGGGAGCGCGGCGCAATCCGGGAGATTGCTGCAAAGTCAAATCAACCGAGCCTAAGCGCCGATCAAAACTTCCGCTTGCTGGTTGAAGATTACGATCACATTCTCAAAGCCTATCAATCTGGGCAAGCCAATCTCGAAACGAGCATTCCGCGACTCGGAGAAGGATTAGATGCTTACATCGCTGCTTGTGCCAACTTAGATCAAAGTTCTTCGGATACCACGCTGTATGTGCGGCGATTGAAGTCTTATAAATCCAGCATATTTGGTCAAAACAATGATCGCGCCGTCTTCTCTGGCGGATTGAGACCGAGCATTGCCGAAATTGCAGAACTCGTCAATCAAGGCACCACGACCCATCAAGAAGTCGCGGCTGCTTACGATCGCATTGCCAATCAAGCTCGCCCGATCGAGGCACAGGTGAATGCTTCAATCCGGTCTCAGATCGAAGATTACCGCATGGGGCTTGCTCCAAACGCCTTGGATCAACCGACGAAATTTGAAGACTTAGACTATGACCTCCAGCAGATCTTTCTCTCAAATGCAGTGAAGGATCTCACCCCGGAAGAGCAGAAGATGTATACGGAGTATCAGTCTTATAAAAAGATTCGCGATGGGCTGAGCCGTCTACCGGATACGGTGAAGGAAAGTATGTCAATTTTGGCGCGACGGGCACAAACGCGGGTGCAGAGAACAGAAAACGAGATTAATCAGTTTCGCGATGAGGTTGCGACTTGGTTCGATCGATCGATGTCTCGCGCTTCTGGGGTGTATAAACGCAACGTAAAAGGGATAGCGCTCATGCTCGGTCTTGTCTTAGCGACGGCGACAAATGCTGATACATTTCATATGTCCAGTCGCTTAGCGGGTGATGACAGTCTACGACGAGTCATTACTAATCGTGCCGCTGAAGTGACAACTCAGAATGCTCAAAATCCGGTGATTACTCAAGCACAGCTTAATGAGCTAAAAGCCGCAACCGATCAAGCGCTGCAAGACATTCCGTTTCCGATCGGCTGGAGTCCAGCTAATCTAACGCGGCAGTTGGGCTGTCAGACCGTTTCTGGAACTGCCACATGGAATGATGCTTATAACCGTTGTTTCGCATCCCAGCAATCTGTTGCTGCTCCAAATCCGCTAAGCCTCCTGCTGGGTCTGCTGCAAATGATTGCAGGCTGGGCAGTGAGTGGACTTGCGATCGCGATGGGTGCGCCGTTTTGGTTTGATTTACTCGGTAAGTTGGTGAATGTTCGCAATTCGGGTGGCAAACCAAAACGTACCGCTGAAGAAGAACAGAGAACGAATTAGGGCTGAACAAATTAGGGTTGATACCGAATCAATTTGTTGATGCGACAGATCCTTCGCCCCCTAAATCCCCCATATTGGGGGACTTTGAGAATCCGAAACAGATTTGGCTTGAAGTCCCCCACGAGTGGGGGATTTAGGGGGCTTCCAAGATCTGTCGCACTCAAAAATCAATTTGGTATGAACTGCGATCGTGTCGCTCCTACGATCGCAGAGCAAAAAAACACCGAGTAAGTTTCTTTGCTCTGGTTGATCACAGGATCATTTTTTCCATTGCAATTTGCAAATCTTGAGTTAAATCAGCAACCGTTTGTTTAGCTGCACGACGACTGCTTTGATAAACAGCAGCCCGATCGCTAACTGAAATCGGATCGCCAATAGTCATTAAAACCGATTGTTTCCCTAACCTGGGTCGCTTAAACGCATTGCCGCCTTTAATCCGCGTAATCATATCCCACAACAGCAGCGTGGTTTCGGCAAAGCGATCGAGCGACGGTTTTTCCAGCACATACTTTCCGGTCACAGCAACAAAACTTTCAACCAGTCGCATATGCCAAATTCTTAAGCTCGCTTCTTCAGCAACGCGATCAGCAAGTCCGCGATCGACCGGAGGAATTTCGCCCAGTTTGAGATCTTCGCGGAAGATGAGATCCCAAGCTGCCTGCTCTAGCCGACGACAGCGATCGATCACATTGCCTTTTGTTTGCAAGTTAAAATACTGTTCTGCCACCGTCAAAGCGGCATCGAGTAGAATCTCAAGCCGGAGTGCCAGTCTTGCATTCGGTTCAGCGTTTTCAACAGAGGGTAAATCCTGGTGATAAAACCTTCTGTAGAATGATTCCATGACCGTTAGCATATGTTCTGAAATCGCGTACAATCTCGCATAACGATCTGAGGTACTCGGCTTAATTCCTGTATCTGCTTCTAGCGATTTCAAAAGCTGATCTACAGGTTTCCAATCTTGTTTCACATAGTGGTATTGAATTCCAATTGGAACAATCACAACTTGTTCTGAGCGATCGGCTTTCTGCAAGTCCTCGACGCACCAAAAAGCCATTTGCGCGATACCGGGTTCGAGCGGGCTAACAATCTCGTTATGTCCGTTGGTTGCGCCTTCTGGGGCTGCCATTAGCGGGAATTGTCCATTCGTTAAAAGATCGCGCGCGGACTTTAATCCGACACGATCGAGCTTGCCCCGATGAATAGGAGTGCCGCCGAGTTTAGAGTACATCCAGCCGATGTGAGCACCCGCCCACAAAGGAATGCCGCGATCGTACATAAAGTGGGCGTGAGTGGGAGATTGGAGCCGAATTCCTGTTTGGCGTGCCGTTCGCGGTAAAAGATAGTGAACCAGATACATCAAGCAAAACGGATCGTCTGCACTGGGATGCCGAAACGCCAGCAATAGCCGGATCTTTCCAGCTTGGAATTGCTGATACAGTTCTGCAAGCTGTTCGACGTTCACCGCATCGATTTTGGCGATCGAGGTTTTGCGACGCATCCACATTGGCAGGATTGATCGTGCCACGCGCAGAATGTTGAGATCGAGGTCAGGTGGAATGAATTCTAAAGGTGGTTGGACGAACTGACGCGGGTGCGGCACGATCGGAAGCTCCTACAAAAACAAGATATAAACACAAGCGATGCTTGTATCTTAGAGGCGGTTTTTTCAGTTGATCACACTCGCGTTACAGATTGAAAAGCGGCTCAAAAAATGAAATTCAACTTCAATTTCCATCCGGTTTCAGTGCGGATCAATTCGATTTGACGAATGAATTCGCGGAAGTAAAAGCGGCGTTCTGCTTCGGATAGATCCAGCCAAAATTGCGGAATCGAAACCGTTTGCGCGATCGCCTTCAAATTCACAGGCGGTAGCTGAGACACTTTATTTTGTAGTTCCGCAATCTCGCTCCGAAGTTTGTACGATCGCAGTTCTGCGGTTTCCGCATCTAGAATTCCGGTTTCAGTCAATGATGGGATCTGATTTAAGATGGCTTGCTTTTGCCCGATCGCGCCTTGAATGTTCGATTTGATTGCATCAATATCTAGAGTCCCCATTTCTGAAACTGCGCGGGGTAAGTCTTCACAAATCTGATCGATCGTGCATTGCAAAATTTCTTCGTAAGCAATTCCTTTACATTGTTTAGGGCATTGCATCGGACGTAGATATAAGTATTCTTTTTTGCCTTTTTTGCGCGATGTCACTCGCGTTACGGTCATGCCAGATTGACAATCGCCACAGGTGACAAGCCCCGCCAGCGATCGAGGAGCGCTGGCAGTTCGAGCAGGCAATCGGCGGTTGCGGCGGAGTAAGCGATCGATTTGGGCAGCTTCGTCGCGTGACAAAATCGCAGGATGCGTATCAGGAATCGTTTCACCCGTTTGGTATTCTAAATCGCCTCGATAAACTGAATTGGTGAGCCAACGCTGTCCAGTAGAGACGGAAATTTTCTTAGCGTATTTCTTTTCTAAAAATCGAACTGCACCCCGTAAGGAGCCATACAGCAAGAAATGATCAAAGAATTCTTTAACCACAGGAGCAGTAGCGCGATCGAGAATATATCGGTTGCGACTGCGCCGATATCCGTAGGGGGCTTTTCCGGGTGGCGCAAGGGTTTTGATGCGGTTACGGGCATGACCTTGGCGGATTCTTCGGCTTTTCTGATTGTGCTGTAGCTCCTGTAATTGTTGTAATGTCGCCGCTGATAACTCGTCTGATTCAACAGAAATCACTTCAACGTTAAGAGATTCGAGTTGAGTTAACCGATCGCGAATCTCTGCAATCGAACTTCCCAAATCTTCAAGTCGTCGAATGAGTAATTGCGCTGTTTCAGTTTCACAATCGCGAAGCAGTTGATTGAATTGAGCGCGATCGACCGTCTCACCCGCAAAATCTTGATAGATCTGATCAATCTTCTGTTCCCACAGCGTTGTATTTGGCGTTTCTTCCAGTAGAGGATCACTGTAGAGATAGGCAATCACTTTCATGTTAGAGATTATGCTTCTCCCAGTTCAACAATATTGTGATCAGGATCTTTGACAAACAATGCAGCCCGACCCGATGCGCTCATTTGAAATTCGCAATGATGGGCAATTAACTGCTGTTTCGCGGCTTCCAAATTTGCCACCGAGAATGCTAAGTGCCGATTTCTTCCCCACTTTTCAGCATTCAAAACTTCCGTCGCCCGACTCGAATCTGCAATCAGATGGATCTGAAACGATCCAATTTCGTACCAAGCCCCCGGAAACTTCAAGACGCGCTCAACCTTTTGCAACCCCAACACCGTGCCATAGAAATGCTCGGATTTCTCTAAGTCAGAAACAACGATCGCAGCGTGTAGAAATTGCGTCAATTGAATCATTGCGCTCGGTTGAAGTAAGGGGGTTTATTATACGGATTATAGGGCGCGGGTTCCGATTTAGCAGACGGTTGCTCTGCTGTCTTAAAAATGTTGACAAATAGAATATTGCGAGCGCGATCGACACAGCCAATAATGTCAGGATTTCTTGTGCCTGTCGGCAACTGAAAATAATTTGAGCGACCCGGCTGCGGAAAATCATAGCGGTTGCTCGTTCCTCCCGGACGCGGAAAATCAAAGCCATCTCCGGGTAAGGCTCCAGCGCGGCGAATCTCCGAGCCACAAAGGTTGGAATGGTCTCCCGCTTTTCTCACCCGAATCACAATTTGGCTGTCGGTTGAGGATTGGCTGAATTGTTCAATTAACAAATTCTGAGGAATGCCATATTCCTGTGCTTTAACAGCAGCGGGAATCAGCGCCGCAGTCGTGATCAGTAGAACCATTAGTTTACGTTTCATAACGAAATCCTTTTAGAAATTGAATGAAGCGGATTAAGGCGATCGATCTGAGTTAAAAGATCTAGTAATCGTGGATTTTCGCTGCGATTGGGTCGGCTTTTTGTCCCCTAAATCCCCCACGAGTGAGGGACTAAGAGAAGAGGAATTCCCCCGACTTGAAGAGACCTTCTAATCTTCAAAGTTCCCCAGAATGGGGGATTTAGGGGGCTAACCCGAATCCACAAACGCAGCGATCGCTCTCACATCGGTTCAGTAGGAATTACTTCAGCGAGTTATGCAGGCTTATGCGATCGCGTCACGAAACTTTAGAAACGTTTTCCACTTTTTTGCAGTTTGAAGGCGATCGAGCTACCACTTGGGCGATCGATGCTCGGTTGCGACGCAGTATGCAAAAACGGATGGAGACAGCCTCCGGATCGTCAGAGTTTTGGGCATTGTATTGGTACAAATTCTGGCGGGAATCCTGTGATCGCGTGTCGATCGACCATCTCACCGCATATCTACAAGAAACCTGCTACTGGTCAGCGCACAAAATGTTGCTGAGCTTTGCAGCGGTGCAATACACGCTACCGGACTGCTTTCAAGTTGCGATCGTCAAAGTTGAGAAAATCTTACAGAACTTTAATCCACAACACGGATTTAATCTGCAAAACTATGCCAGCGCGATTTTCTCAAGCACAATCCGAGACACGCTGCGCCAACGTCAAGAAATTGATATTTGCACAAACTGGGCATTACTGAGAAAAGTCAGTCAAAAACGCTTAATCGAGTCACTTGAGAATGCAGGATTATCATCAGGAGTGATCGCATCCTACATCCTCGCGTGGAACTGTTTCAAAACACTCTATACTCCACCCCAAAACGCTTCTACACGCAAACTCCCGCGCCCAGATGAGCGAACCTGGAGCGCGATCGCTCATCTGTACAACAAAGAGCGCGAATCTCTCCCGGAAGCCTCATCTCCAGCGATCGAGAAATGGCTTGTCGCTTGTGCAAACTCAGCCCGAAACTATCTCAACCCCTCGGTCGTTTCCATCAACACGCCCAAACCTGGATACGATTCCGGTGAATTGCTAGACGATGTGCCCGAAAGTCCGCGAGAATCTTTGATTTCTGATCTAATCGCTGAAGAAGAACTAGAAGAACGGCAAGACCAACGATCGCAAATTAACCAAGTCCTCGAAACTGCGATCGCCGAACTTGATGCAGAGCTGCGATCGATCTTGCACCTCTACTACGCAGAACGCTGCACCCAGCAGCAAATGGCAACCCGCCTCAATATCAAGCAATACACGATTTCTCGTCGGCTTACCAAAGCCAAAGAACTCCTACTAAAATCCCTTGCCGCTTGGAGCCAAACCACGCTGCATATTTCCCTCACCCCTGCCCTACTTCAAACCATGAGCGCAGTTCTCGAAGACTGGCTGCAATCCCACTACACTCCCTAAGCGCAATCCCTAACAATCCCTAAAATGTATGTCCTTCGATCTTTTTCTCGACACCGATCCCGTCCAACTCCAGCAGCCCAACTGGACTGCTTATCTCAATCAGCTTTCTCTCACAGCGCTGCTTCCTTGGTTTGAGGCAGAATCATCAAATGTGCGGCTCTCACTCAACACCAGCGCCCGCCAAAGCATCTGGGCATTCGTCACCGGAACGGCTTTCACCGTTAACGGCTTTCGATTCGTCGTGATTCCAACTGAAGCGATCGACCACGACGAACTCCGCATTCCCCAAGAGTGGATCGATTTACCCGCTTGGGCAGGCGACTATTACCTCGCGGCACAGGTTGAACCCGACGAAGGACGAGTCAGCATTTGGGGCTACGCCACCCATCACACGATCAAAACTCAGGGCAGATTCGAGGGGAGCGATCGCACCTACAGCCTCACCGCCGATCAACTCAGCAATCCCGAAATTCTCTGGCTCACTTCCGAGCTATGCGCCCCGGTTCTTCGAGCCGAAGTCGCGCCATTACCTGCGATGTCGATCGAGCATGCGAATAATTTGATCGATCGCGTGAGCAATCCCGATATTCTCATGCCGCGCCTAGCGATTCCGTTCCCATTGTGGGGTGCATTAATGGAGCATGGCGGCTGGCGACAACGGTTGCATCAATCTCGTCAGGGTCTAGCAATTCAGCCCTCGATTCTAGAATGGCTGCAAACCGGAATAACGAACCTTTTCGGATGGGAGCGGGTTGAACTTCAGCCAAGCTACGCTGCCGCCCGCAGCACAGAGCTTGAGACTCCCAGACTGGCTCTATCTCGCTTGCTAGAAATTGCCGGACAATTCTATGAATTGCGCATGATGCCACAGCCTGACGAGTCGTGGCGGTTTGAGCTGAGCAATACGCTACCGGGCGGAATGATTCCGGGCGGATTTAAGCTGCGCTTGTTAACCGAGGATTTACAGCCCTTTGAAGGCAATGAGGCGATCGCACCAACAGCAGTAGAATCCTTGTCGATCAACGTTGCCTTAGAACCCGGAGAAGGTATTGTCTGGGAAACCGAACCAATCGCAGCCCAGTACGATCGAGAAATTCTCCAGTTTTAACACGGCTGCCATGCATTCTCAGCGAGGTGAGGCTGACGCTCAAGCCCTACAAACGACCTAGATACTCGATCGTGCGCGAGGCGATACCGTTTTCAGCAAATCACAGCCCACGAACCTGAGAATACTACCTAACCTAGAAGGATAGATTAGTCGGTTCTCGGTTCTCGGCTGTTCTAACTGTCCTCATCACGATTTGCGGGTTGCGGACGTTGGAAAAAATTCGCCACCGTTTTCAGTGTCACAGGTTCGCGCTCTCGACGGCGTTTGCGATGATTTAAAGCAGAATTGGGACGCTGGCGTTTGCGCGATCGCGTCTGTTGCTCGACACCTTCATCTGATCGGCGCTTGCGGGGTTCAATGTTCTCGTCTTTTGTCAACCACCAATCGACAATAAACCCGCTTGCCAGCCCCCCAAACGCGCCTAATAAGATGCTAAATAATGCAGGGTAGCCAAGCCCGTAAAAGCTAATCAGGAACAATAGCCAAATCTGAAGCCCAACGGCAAAGCCTTTAGAAACTGGTTCTCCTTTCGCAGCCACAATGGTTCATCCCTAAAACGCTTCTTGAGAATACAGCGAATTTAGCCTGATCGTGCTTCGCTGGCTGCTTTTATTATGGCGAGTTTCAGCGAACCTGCTGCAAGGACGATCGCTCTTAACGATCGTCCGCCTCAATCTAAGCTCGAAGTGAACTCGGCAAAACCCGGCTCAGAATCACATACAGCACTGCTGCCGAAACCACTCCGTTAATTGGCGCAATCCCAAACCCTGTTGCACTGGAGAAATGGGCAATCGCAGCCGCGACCCCATACGCAATCACACCTGCCCAATTAAACGCAGGGAGCGGTGATTCGAGCGATGGGAAGCTTCCCTTACGGTAAAACCAGTAATCCGCCATGATAATGCCTCCCACTGGAGGAATCACCGTTCCTAGAAAGAGCAGAAACGGAATCATCTGTCCGTAGATTCCACCTAGCGCAAGAATCAATGCGAAGGTTGCCCCCCCCAACACAAAAGCAGTTCGCTTTGAAGTACGGAAAAAGTTACTGCCGGCGATCGAAAACGCATAGATTGTGTTGTCCTGAGTTGTCCAGACGTTCAGGATCAGTAGAATTAATCCACCCAGCAGCAATCCTTGTTTTGCCATCGCTTCGATCAAATCATTGGTACCGTACACCAAGGTACAGAATGCACCCGCGAAGATGAGCAAGCCATTGATCAACATAAACGCAGACAAGGTACTCCAAACGGCATTCTTGGTTGAATCTGCGTAGCGGCTCCAGTTTGTTGCCTGAGTTCCACCAGAGATAAAGGTTGCAATCACAACGGCGATCGCTTCTGTAAAGCCAATCGACTGAGTTGGAACTAAAGCAAACAGATTGCCCGCGTCTCGAAACCCGATCGACAGACTTAAGGCAATCAGAACGAGCATGGCGGGGACGGCTAATCGGCTTAACCAGTCCATTGCCGTATACCCCAAATAAGCTGTCACACAGAACGCATAGGTGAAAAACGCGATCGCAAACCACTCTAGCGATTCTGGCAGATTCAGCAACTTTAACAACGCATCTGCAATAAACGCATTCGTCACCGCATACCAACCGATTTGGGTAAAGCCCAAAATAAAATCGACCCAGCGCGACCCGATCGCCCCGAAGCTAAATCGCGCCATCAGCACGGTACTCAACCCGCTTTTTGCCGCGATATAGGCGAGTGCAGCACAGTATGACCCTAATGCCACGTTCCCGATGACCATCACCCAGAGCATATCCGCAAAGCGTAGCGATGATCCGAGTTTGCCCCCTGCAAGCAGCGTCGTCGAAGTCAGCGCAAACCCCATTAATAAGGGAGCCAACGACCAGATCGGTTTACGATCGGACAGGGGCACGGCAGACAATGGATAGTCCTGATTCGCCTGTGAGCGATCAGGAATTTGTGATTCACCAATAAGACTCATACGAGAATTCGCCTAGTAAAGATTCCCGATATTCTGCAATACTTAGGCAAATCTTAGGGTATTAGACGTTACCGCAAAACGTTGCGGTAGAAAGCAGGCTTTCCGCTAACCACACTGCCCGCGCTGTCTTAAAAAGTGATCGCATAGCACGAGGGCAACCATCGCTTCAACCATCGGAACCGCACGCGGCAACACACAGGGGTCGTGTCTACCTTTCGCTGCTAACGTTACGGCTTCCCCGGTATTGGTCACGGTCTTCTGTTCCTTGCGGATAGTTGCGGTCGGTTTGAATGCTACACGAATGACGATATTTTCTCCGTTTGAGATTCCGCCTTGTACTCCGCCCGATCGATTCGTCACGGTGCGAATTTTGCCTGCTTCATCGGTGTAGAACTCGTCATTGTGTTCGCTTCCGGTCATCAGCGTTCCGGCAAATCCCGAACCAATCTCAAATCCCTTCGTCGCGGGCAGAGACATCACTGCTTTTGCTAAGTCTGCCTCTAGCTTGTCAAACACAGGCTCACCCAATCCCATCGGAACGCTACGCGCTACGCATTCAACCACGCCGCCGATCGAATCTCCCTGCCCCCCGACTTGCTGAATCAGATCAATCATTCGTTCTGCACAGTCTTGATCTGGACAGCGCACAATGTTGCTTTCAACTTGCTCTAGTGTGACCAAGTTGGGATCGATCGCAGCTTCGAGATCTTTAATCCGCTTAACGTACCCGACAATTTCAATGCCGGATTGCTGAAGCACTTTCTTAGCGATCGCGCCTGCTGCAACTCGTCCGATCGTTTCTCGCGCCGACGATCGCCCACCGCCTGCCACCGCTCGAATGCCATACTTCGCATCGTAAGTTGCGTCGGCATGAGAGGGACGATACTTCACTGCCATATCGCTATAGTCTTGCGATCGCTGGTCTTTGTTGCGTACCAGAATCGCGATCGGCGTGCCCAGCGTTTTGCCATCTACGATGCCTGAGAGAATTTCACACTGATCGGCTTCATTTCGCGGCGTAGTAATTTTGCTTTGACCGGGACGACGGCGATCGAGTTCGACTTGAATTTCTTCTGCAGATAGCTCGATCAACGGTGGGCATCCATCGATTACGACACCGACACCGCCGCCGTGTGATTCCCCAAAGGTGCTAATGCGAAATAAATGTCCAAACGTACTGCCCATGTTGATCTATTGGTTGATCCATTAATTGCTTAAGGTTTCGATCGTACCGGAAAACAGCCTATCGCAAGATAGATTCTTTGGGGTTGTGCATCTTTGAGGCTTTAGCGTCGTCTGTAATAGAAAGAGTCTAATGCGTTATTTGTGATGTCTTACTTAAAAAAATCAATTGCATCATGTCTAGGAATCGGAATTGCGCTTTTGGTCGCGAGTTCTCCAGCGATCGCGGCAAAGCGAGTTGTGCTCAAATACAAAATTCTGCGCGAGTCAGTTTCGGTTGAAGAACTGGCTCAGTTTGCTAGAACCGGCGAGGCTTCTAGGGATTTGAAAACTTATCTTCGGCTCTCGCGTCAGAATCCTCAAGCGGTTCAACAAACCTTGACTCGACCGATCAAGGTCAACCTAGTTTTGCTCGATCGCGTTCTCAATAGCCCAATTGGAAATGGGGTTCTCGATCAATTGGGGCAGGGAATTCAGACCTCAAAAGGTGGAGCTGAACGCCAAGCGCTACGGGCTGCTTTAGTGCTGTCTGCTAGCGGAGACGGAGCGATTTCAATTATTGAAATTCTGCAAAACTATCCAACAGAAGACGTGGTTCTCGATGGTGATCGGATTGAAGGAACATATCGACAGTTGAACGAGTTCGCCGATCGCTTACGTCCGCTAGAACGGATTCTGCGCTAAAAACAAAGCAGTCGATCTACAACTGGATCGACTGCTTTAACCGAGATAAAAGCCTGTTAATACGCTAAGGTCTCAAGCGTTTCGCGCAAATATTGATGTACCAGCGCATCTAAATCGATCTCCTGGAAGCTGCGATCGAGCTGCCACCGCTGGAACCCCGAACTTTCCGCGATCGCAAGCTTGAGACTTTCCCACATTTGAGAATCGCTGAGGCGAGCTGGGTCGGTCGGATTTGCCGAAAAGGGAGAATTTGTCATGAGATACCTTAGTGTGAGAGAGCAAGCAGACCGTTCAGGCTGAGAGCAGAAGCAATAGTCTAACAAAGTCTGCCTTGTACTTCAGCATAGCTTAGTTATTTGTAGTGTCTGTGTTACGGAAAACATTTTGATACTGATCGTAGTTTCGCTGACTCAAAGAAACATACAAGAAAAGGAACATACAAGAAAGGTGGCGCAAACTTTGAGTCACGCCACCTGCTAACCTTCACCTACAAACCTTAAATCGCGCTTATGCAGAGACCATCTCTCGCAATTCTGCCTCTAGAGCGCATAATAGCTTCTGATCGCCGCGCTCTTTTGCCGCCTGCATTCGACGGGTTACGTTGCGCTGAATCGTGATGCGGTGAGCATCGCTTACCGAGGGCGATCGCCGCACAAGACTCAACCGCCGGGATTTCGTCGGAGCTTGCAGGGGTTGTACTGTACTGCGGGTTCGCGGTGCTTCCGACCAGTCTGCATGAGGAATATTCATCTCAGCGATCGTCTGACAAGTCCAGCCTTTGGGAGTGCGGCGATCTTGCATTTCTGCTTCGGTGACTTCGATGCTCGGAGCAGAATATTGATAAGATTGAGCAAAACGGGAGTGGCGCATAAGAAAACTCAGGATTTTATCTAACTGACTTGCTCTAAACCGGATGAGCAACTTAAATATATTCTGTATCTTATGCGACAGTCTGGAAATAGAAAATACTCCTTAAGAAACATTCAAAAATCTGACTCCTGCGATTGGAGGCTCTTTAAGTGGGCGCAGACATCGCCAGAATCCCACTGAAGTTCTGCCAGCAGCAGCGTACTGATGCCCGTAATTAATCCCGTCGCGAGAAACTGCCACTCGCTCACGATCGGCAAGACAGTCAGCCCTGCCAGATTTAATAAGCCAATAAAAGCGAAAGCACGCGACTGCATTTTTGCGCCGGTGTAAAGATAGCCCACGCCATCGATCACAAGCCAGAGTGGGCATAGATTCAGCAGAATATAGCCCCAGCCCAAAAAAACTCCTAAATCTGTCAGCACCACTCCAAGCACCATCAGAAACACCCAAGCGTTGATGACATCGTTGAGCGGTTTAATCGTGCGCCAGTGCCGGGAAAGCCTGAGCATTGCGATCGTGCCTAAGATCGTCAACCCTGTCCACAGCACTGCTTGCAGTTGCCAATCCACCATCCAAAACTGAGCGATCGAGAAAATCAAAGTCGAGATTATTCCCCATAAGAGACAGGCTTGGTCGATGCGGGTGTAAAACGTGGATAAAACGGTTTTGTCGCCTAATTGCCAGTGAACCCGCCACAGTCCTGGTAGATCTTCGATTTCAAACGCCGATCGTTTTCTTCTCAGCAAGGGTGAGGTGAAGCTGAACCATTCCGGCTCAAGTAGAATTCTCCAGTTCATTTCTTAACAAAAGTTATTATTTTTCTAAGGATACTGCGATCGCACCATAGAAGCTACTCCTCGATGCGAACAGTAAAAAATTGATGTTAATTAAAAAGTTCAAACAAAAGGATCAGTTAATAGTTAATTTATAAAATGCTTTTTATTAAAGCTGTAGCAATAGTTTCAATTCGGCGCAATCAATACTTGGGAGACATTTTTTGCAACACTAGTTAGACCTTTAGAGATATAGCTATAAAAAAGTAATCAGCAACAAGTAGATGACTTATTACCAATTACTTTTTACGATCGTCTATTTGGAGGTGTGTCATCCGTTGACGACTTTACCGCCGTTCGGGTGCAGGATTTGACCCGACATGTAGCTCGAATCATCTGATGCTAAAAAGACATAGCTCGGTGCCACTTCTTCCGGTTGTCCTGCCCGCTGCATCGGGACTTGCTGACCAAACGATTCGACCTTTTCCGGTGGGAAGGTAGACGGAATCAAGGGTGTCCAAATCGGGCCTGGCGCAACCCCGTTCACTCGAATTTCTTTCTCAACTAGCGATTGAGACAACGATCGCGTAAACGCCACGATCGCGCCCTTAGTCGAAGAGTAATCAAGCAGCGAGGGACTCCCCTGATATGCCGTTATAGAAGTTGTGTTGATGATTGCGCTTCCCGCTTTCAGGTGCGGCAGGGCTGCCTTTGTCATGAAAAACATGCTGAAAATATTGGTGCGGAAGGTGCGCTCTAACTGCTCTGCGGTAATATTTTCGATCGTCTCTTGCGGATGTTGCTCCGCCGCATTATTCACCAAAATATCAAGATGACCGAATTCCTCGATCGTCTTTTGTACCGCTTGTTGACAAACCGCTTCTTCACCAATGTCGCCCGGAAGCGCAATACAGCGACGACCCTCTTGTTCAACTAGGCGAACAGTTTCCTTGGCATCTTCATGTTCGTTCAGATAGGAAATTGCGACATCCGCGCCTTCTTTAGCAAAGAAGATCGCAACAGCGCGACCAATTCCACTATCCCCACCTGTAATCAATGCGACTTTATCAAGTAACTTGTCGCTGCCTTTGTATTTAGAGTCCTGGCTCCGAGGCAGTGGATTCATTTGGGACTCGCGCCCCGGTTGCTGGTCTTGCTGTTGAGCGGGCTGTGTTGGTTGCTTCTCTGAGGCTTGTACCATTGGATCCTCCTGTGATGTTGCACATTGGCGGCTTGGGCAATCCTGAGAGGATCACCCAATGTGAAGAACTACCGCCAAACCTGATTGCCGTTCTCGTCCAGACGAGCCATACGAATCATGTCAGAGATTTCCTCAGCATCTTTGACGTGGTGCAGCGCTTTCTTTTCACCTTCGGGCGTGTCAACCACGAAGTAGGTCGGAACGGTAATATGGTCGCCTGTAATGTCAGGGGCATCGACTGCAACTTGTTGTGCTTTTTCTTCGATCGACATCGATTCATCGATGCGATCGCCAGGATTTGCCGTCAAACCACCTTTTTCAAGCTCTTTTAACTGCGCTAATTTCTGTTTAGGATCGACTTCTTGAGGAGTCATCGGTTGATTAATTTCACCACTATTGTCAGCAGGTTTTGAATCGTTATTCATAAAGTAAAAAATTGAACTCTATCTGATATAAAAATAAAAAAAAGAGGCAGTAACTACCTCCTTCAAATGTATGAGTTAACTAATCGTCCAAAAGCGTGAAGTTCATTCGCATAAATCGGCTGAATTGATTAGGGTCTTCCTTTTGGTCCAACTCCAATGACTGCAACTTTGTGCCGATAAATTAACTCAGCGCCATACCATCCGGTAATGCCTAAAGTGGCTGCAACAAGCACTGAAATAATGATGCCAGTCGGCAAAATTGCGCCCGTTTGATTGCCCCAACGAAGCCACAAGTTTGCTGCCGATAATGCCAGTGCTGCAATATTGCCAACCATGTGCGCCCAGCCTGCACTGTGTTCGCGCACTCGTTGAATTCGCAGAAAATCACTCATGCCTGTTGCCGCAGCAACCAAACCTGAGATTAAGCCACCAATCAGGAGCCAGAAAGAAGCACGCGCCCAGAAAGCATCACTGGTCAGCCAGTAAGCGCCATCGGTGAGCAGCGTACTGGTTAACAGCGCGATCGGAAAGGTGACAATCAGCGGGTGCAGCGGGTGCTTGGCGACATGAACGGTACTGGGAACGCCACTATCGCGCAATTCTGCCTCATCCGATTCAATCAACAACGGAATATTTGGAGTGGTTCTAGACATGGTGTTCTCCTGTTAGAGTAATCTAGCTTCTAAGATGACGGAAACTGATGGACGATGGCTTCTGACTGAAGGATTAATTTTCCTTTCAATGCAGCCAATCGTTTAATCTGGAGCGACATGTCTCCGACCTCGAAGTTTTTTAGGTCAAGCAGTTCTTTCGCTTCATCCAGCATCGCTTCGGTAAAGGCAGGGGGTAATTCTTGATGGTCTAGATACTCGACATTTTCGAGTACCACTCGCTGCCCGTCCGAGCTAATTTTTGGAACAGCAGTAAATGCAACTGTTTTTCGTTCTTGTGAGTTTTGTAAAACTACTTCTGTACTCAGGCGAACTTTGCCGTCTCCGGGTAGCCCAAAGTTGATCTTTTCCGTATCAACAATTGCCGTTTCATCGTCAACTTGCACTTCTAAATTCAAGTCCTGCATCTTGCTACGAACAAAATCAGATCGAAATGCCCGGTTAATATCGGCTTCTGTTAAGGTGACGATCGCTTCTGCTTCGGTAGGATGCGTTAGCTCAATTTTTCCAAAGGCAAGGCTGAGTGGATTAACCGCAACTGACCCAGTATTAAACTCCATGCTCTCGATGCGGAGGTCTTGCTTCATCACCATTCCTTCGCCTGCGATCGCGACGGAATTGAGTGTGCCAGCGATGACTTTAAGGGGATCAATATCAATTTCAACGTTTAAGTTTTTAACTTCATCAAGCTGACTTTTTATTCCTACTTCTGCAACTTTACTAATCGCTTGATCATCTAAATCGGGCATGATTTGCTCCTAAGCCAGTCTAATCAGCATCACTTTAGACAATTCAAAAAGCTTCTAAATCTACACACTGACAGAGTAAAGCCGTAATCTCGCTCTCTCTAGGGGCGGGAGACGCGGGATGGCAGTTCGATCGTAAATGTAGAACCGAGTCCAAGTTTGCTCTGGACTGAGACTTCGCCCCCCATTAACTCGGTCAGCGCTTTGGTAATGGCAAGTCCTAACCCTGTGCCGCCATGCTGCCGCGTTGAAGTTTGATTGATTTGCCGAAATTCCTGAAAAATGGTTGCAAACTCAGAGTCTTCAATACCCATGCCAGTATCTTGAACCACAATCTGAATCCTGTCGTATTTTCCAGACTGAACTTGAACGCAAACCGATCCAGAATCCGTGAATTTAATTGCATTTGAGATTAGGTTCACGAGAATTTGTTTGACGCGGGCACGATCGTTAATCAAAACGGGATTGCTTGGAGCAAGATGGGTATGAATGGATAAGTTTTTTTGTGCCGCTAGCGAGTGCATTTCTTGAACGGTTTGTGTCACTAACTCATTCAAGTCAAAGGCTACTAGCTGAAGTTCAATTCGCTTTGTACGCAGATTAGAAAAATCTAAAATATCTTCAATTAAACTGAGTAAATGTCGTCCATTTTCAAAAATCCGCTCGATTAATTTCATTTGATGCGGCGGAATTTGGCGATGAAATTGCCGTAGTAGCAGGTCAGAAAATCCAAGAATCGCAGTTAAAGGGGTCCGCAATTCATGAGACATGGTTGCGATGAATTGCTCTTTCAATCGATCGGATTCGATCAGTTCTAGATTTTGTAACTGGATTTTTCTTAATTGCTCTTCAATTTGCTTACGATTTGTGATATCACGCAATAACCAGCGGAGCGCGATTGTTTCTCCGCGTTCTGTCTTGACGGCTACGATCGTTAATGCGGCTTCAAATCGTGTGCCATTGCGGGCGACAAACGGAATTTCCCACTCGCGTACTCGATCGATCGATTGCAGTTGCAGCAAAAGTGATTGAAAAACATTGCGATGTTCTTCTGCAATAAAATTAATTAAAACTTTCCCGACAATATACTTTTTCTCGATCTGTAATAGTTCACATGCAACGCGATTTGCTTCCTGAATTTTGCCGTGCTTGTCGGTAATCAAATATCCGTCTGGAGCAAAATCAAATAGCTCTTCATAACGCCGCTGCTCAGTTTCTAAGGCTTGTCTTGTCTCAGAAAGTTGTTGATTTTGTTCACAAATCTCTTCTTCGATGACTTTTAGCTCTTCTAAAGCTTCTGACAGCGCAGAAAGATACTCTGGAAATGAGGCATCTGATGTAGCCGAAGGTGTTTTATCAGCTGCTTGGTAAAGTTGGTTAAATTGCTGATCGACGGTTTCTAATTGTTGTATTAGTTTTTGTCGATCGCGGATATTTTTTGATTCATTCATAACTCTACGATCGAAGTCTTCTAAAAAAGATTTATCTAAATTCGCTGTTTAAAAATCAGAAGCAATCCGTCTGAATTGATCATAGGTGGGGTGTAATAGCCACTCAAGCTTACGAAATTTTAAGTTTGCGTTAGGCGAATTTGGCTGCCACTCCTAGATTGCATCATTACAAATCCTATAGATTCTTGACTCTATCGTGAGGACTGATCACGGAATGTTTAGTAAAATGCGCTAGATTGTCAGAATCTGTCCGCCGATTTGACTCATGCCGACTCACAATCATCGATGGTTTTTTCCCTCTGTCCACATCGAGCCAGAATTATTCGAGATTTACCGCTCAACGCATCAGTTTTATCAAGAGGTGCAGTCGCGTGAAGCGCACGATCGCTACTGTGAATGGTATGCTGCGGCATCAGAACAACATCGCCGCGAACTTGAAAAAATGCGCGGCGATGTCAATGTATTCGGTTGGTTTCGGCGCAGAAGTTAGATCGCTTCAAGTTCAAACTCTTGCAGATGAGCGCGGAATTTTCCTTCAAATTTCACTAAATACGGAAAATTTGCACTCACCGGACGACCTTGCCATTCTTTTACGATCGCCATAATTTCGCCTTCTTGACCCTGAATGTCAAACGGCTGATTGCGGTGTTCTGGATGGTGATACACCACGACTGATTCTTTCACCCGAACACGATCGCCAATTTTCATCACCTTGAGTGTTCCTCTCTCCGCAAGATTCACCACAATTACTCGACCTAACCGCAGGATAGACAACTTTTTAATCTTTGCATAATGCGTGTCGATCGCTCTATCGTTTGAGCAAATCGTTATTGACGCGCTGACGCAATGATTCAAGCATCGGCTGAATTCGACTGGCTTCGCTCTTAACGCGCTGCTGCATTCCGATCGGATCGCGGTAGTACCAAGTTCCTAACGCTGCACCCCCACCCAACATCAAAACCAGTAAGGTTTTCAGCACAAATCGATTCTTGCGCTTCGGCTTCACGATTTCAGTCGGTGGAATCACGATCGGGGGTGGAATGTCCGGAGCTTCTGCGCTCGGTAACGGCATCGAAACGGGCACTCGGACTTCTGGCAAAGCGGCGGAAACTTGGCAATGAGTGAGAGCGATCGAAGCGTTATCGTGTCCGTTGCGCTGATTAGCAAAATCGAGCCAGGACTTGACGGCAGCTTCGATCGAGAACTTATCCACTAAAATCAGTTCTGCATAGTCTGACCAGGATTGCTCGACAAAGCCGTTATCGCTCATGCCATCCGAACACAGCAGCAGCATTCCGTCTTCTTCGAGAATAAAGCGCCGCACACTTGGATGCAGGTGATGTCCGGCACGGGTTCCCATTGCCTGAGTCAGTGCGCCGGAATCCGGACGTTTTAGCGCTTCTCGATACAGCGATCGACCCATCCGAACTTCCCGCACCGCGACATCATCATCAACAGTGAGCTGATGACAGTATTCCGGCGTAATCCAGTAAGCGCGGCTATCTCCGACACTGACGATATAAAGTTCGTGAGCGTTATTCGCGATCGTTCCTCCCGGTAGCGTGACCCGCTGCGGGATTTGCAGCGCCATTACGAGCGTTGTGCCCATGCGCCGACGCGCTGCGCGATTCTGGGCATCATTTTGCGCGGCGATCAGATTGTTTACGACTCGGACGATCGCTGCCAACTGATCACCAATCAAATCCGGTGGCAAGGGTTCTGGCTGTCCCGCAATTTCCGAAAGCAGCGCTTTTACCTGCAATTGAATCGACTGTACGGCTAACTGACTGGCAACTTCTCCGCCCTCATGTCCGCCAATGCCATCACAAACGATCGTTAACCGTGCTGACAAGTCATCAAACGTCTGAGTTTTAGAAGTCATCGGGTAACAGGTGTCTTCGTTATACGGTTGACGACCGATATCCGTTGCACCGTACACCTGAGTTCTAAGTGGCAGTTGGGCAGCCTCTTCGAGTAGAAGCTGATTCAACCGTCTGGAAATGTCGCGATAATTAGCATCTACAGCTTGCATCAAGGCGCAAATCGCTTGTAGAGAGTCTGCGATCGCAGGTTTGGCATCCAAGAGCAACATCAGCCAACTTTCTGCCAGATTTGCCAGCGTCGGCTGATGGAACGATTCCTCGGTGTTGGCTTCATCTAGAACTAATTCTCTCAACCGAATTCGCCAGCCTTCAACCCGAATGTGATCTGGAGAAAGCAAACTAGAAGCGACTCCCAACTCTTGGAGCGGTGTCCACAGTTCCAAAATTTGCCACAGCCAGTAAATTTGTCGTGTAGGGCTGCCTTGATACCACGCTTCGGCGATCGAAGGCTGCAATTCCCCAGTTTCGGCAATCGGAACATTTTCCAGCAGTAAAATCTCGTCGCCCCCGTCGCGGCAGACTCCATACACCTCCGGAATGTGCAGGCGATACGGATACAGCAGCAGATAGTTTTGTGCCAATTCTGACGCGAGGAGCGGCACTTGCGGATCGCTTTCCGGTTGCGTATCTAGCCAAATTTGGGAAGTCTTGACCTCGTAGCGATCGCCGATCGTCGTTCCATTTTTTTTGCGCTGTGCAGCCGTTCCCACTGCCCAGACGTAATGAAACCCTTGAGGCTGAGCGCGACTCACGGCAAGGGTGGAAGGACGATCAAAGAGTTTGCCAGTTAGGTTCATAGTGCCAGGCTAGGATGAAGGGGCGAATCGCAACGCATCTTACCGCCAACTGTGCCGAAATGATCAACAGATTGCCGGAATGTTGCATTCACGGTTTGAAGTTTGTATTAAAGCATGACTTTCCAGTACGCGATCGCTGCACGTTGGATTGGGATGAAAAACGGTCTGAAATTATGACTCCTACGATGGTTTGGCTGATTGTCGGTGCGGGACTCTGTTTGGTTGAATTCGTTCTGCCGACTGCGTTTATTGCCTTTGTGTTGGGTTTGAGTGCTTTACTAGTTGGGATCGTCGCTCACCTCTTGCCGCTTGGGGCACAAGTGGTGCTATGGGTGATTTTGTCGATCGTATTGATGTGGGTGTCTCGTCGGTTTGTCAATCGTCGCGCCTCGTTTAAGCTCGATGCTACCGAAGCCGAAACCCTCACGGCAATTCCCCCCGGAGAAGTCGGGCGCGTTCGGTATGAAGGGAATTCTTGGGCGGCAAAGTGTGAAGGCTCGCTGATTGAGATTCCCGCAGGTCGGCGCGTTTACGTCGTGGGACGCAAGGGAACAACTTTGATAGTGATGCCAGAAGAATTTTAAGGAGAGGTTTTATGTGGGGTTGGTTTATTGCACTTGTGGTTGGCGGTGGAGCGATTTCAAGCGTCAAAATTATTCAGCAGGGAAACGAGGTGCTGATTGAGCGATTGGGGAGCTACGATCGCAAACTTTCTCCGGGTCTGAGTTTTGTGATTCCGGGACTCGATCGCGTTGCCTTTCAAGAAACGATTCGGGAAAAAGTGCTCGATATTCCGCCACAAGGCTGTATCACTCGCGATAACGTTTCGATCACGGTGGATGCTGTCGTGTACTGGCGCATTGTCGATATGGAGAAAGCCTATTACAAGGTGCAAAATCTACAATCGGCAATGGTGAATCTGGTTCTAACGCAAATTCGCGCTGAAATGGGACAGTTAGAACTCGATGAAACGTTTACGGCTCGATCGCAGATTAACGAGATTCTGCTGCGTGAACTCGATACGGCAACTGATCCTTGGGGTGTAAAAGTGACTCGTGTCGAACTGCGTGACATCGTTCCGTCGAAAGCGGTTCAAGAATCGATGGAACTGCAAATGTCCGCAGAACGCCGCAAACGGGCTGCAATTCTCACATCTGAAGGGGAACGAGAATCGGCGGTGAACTCGGCACGCGGTAAAGCAGAGGCTCAGGTGCTAGACGCTGAAGCACGTCAGAAAGCGGCGATTTTGGCGGCTGAGGCGGAGCAAAAAGCGATCGTCCTCAAAGCCCAAGCGGAACGTCAGCAAGCCGTCCTGAAGGCTCAAGCGACCGCAGAAGCGATTCAAATTGTGACGCAAGCGCTGAATGGTGATCCGCGTGCGGCGGAAGCAGGTAAAGTGCTGCTCGCGATGAGTTATCTGGATATGGGTACGACGGTCGGTAAGAGCGATAGCAGCAAGGTGATGTTTATGGACCCGCGCAGCATTCCGGCGACGTTGCAAGGAATGTTGTCGATGGTGGATGAAAACGGGAAGGGTTAATTACCTTCTGGTAGAGAAGACCTTGCTTCGTTTGAGGTTGATGTCCTGATAGAACAGCAATAAACTGATCCCCTTAAATCTTAAATAGAGGAGAGGTTCGCCGTATATTACGGATTACAGCGGGATGGGCATGACTCATCCTGCTTTCTGTTGTCAGTTGACAGCTTCCAGGAGTTTTTCTGCATTTTGAGATTTTGAGCATTTTCCTGACGATGCTTAAGAATTCGAGGTTTTTGAGAGGCATAACGATGCCCATCACCTACTGAGCAGCAAGCTAACGGTTCAAATCAGCGGCGGCAGATAGCCTTGAATTCAGCACCAGTAACTTTTAACTGTCCGCTGCATTTAAATTGTTGTACCGCTCACGCTGTTATCATTTCAGCTTTTGCACTGGGTGGTACTGGCTCGAAGTGCAAAACCATGATTTGCTCTAGACGCAACCCTAAAGATTCGTATGTACGCCCATTGCGATCGCTGAATTCAACTTCAAATGCAGCACCCTCCACTAGTGTCTCAACAACTGTACCAACCTGCCCACGCCACAAATTGTATTGGGGAAGGTCAACGACCAGAGCGACAACATCTAGCAACTTAACTGTATTATTTATCATGCTTGTTACCTCCACCAATTACAGAGGATAGCAGGTCGTTAATTTGGGATTCTCTGAACCCTGCTCAATGATCCAACCACTGCGGAGAGTTGCACTTCTATTTTGCCATTCAATTGTGAAGTCTAGAGTGTAACGTTGCCCAAACTCATCTTGTCTTCCTAACTGGGCTTCCTGAACTTTGACGACCTCAAGCAGAATTTGACGCAACTCTTCAGCATCATCAGCCGTCATTTCAAGAATTGACGAAAAAAGTCGCGCTTTGTGCTTGCCATCGTCATGCTCTAAATTGAGGCAATAGTCGCGTAGCTTACGAATATCAACAATTGCATTCTCTGAGTTTGGAATGAGCATCTTAAAGCAGCACTATTTCATAAGTGACTTCATAAGTGTTTGCTGCACTTAAGCCTTTGCCATATAGCACTTGCTTCTGGTCTAGTCGCTATCCAGCCCAGTGGCAAAATGGACAATGGGTTCGTCACTTCATCCTGTTTCACAACAAGTTCACTAAAATCGAGGCTTAGTTCTGCTAGAGCCTCGACGAAGCTTGTGAGTTGTCTGGATTGATTAACAAGAGCGATCGATTACAGCGATCGCTCTTGTCCACTCAACACCTTTTCGCAATCAAGTGCCGCTAAAAGTTGCCATGCTCCGTATTCGCGGTTTTAAGTCGATCGACCACTTCCACGACAGGAAGCGCACCTAACTCACCCGAAGCACGAGTCCGAATACTCAAGGCATTCGCTTCGACCTCTTTGGCTCCAATCACCGCCATTACCGGAATTTTGTCTTTTTCAGCATTGCGGATCAGCTTACCGAGTCGATCGCCCGCCGGAGCCACTTCTGCCCGAATACCCGCTTGTTTCATTTGTTGGGCGACTTCAGTTGCAAACGATCGAAACTCATCGCTCACCGGCAACAATCGAATCTGCTCTGGAGCCAGCCACACTGGGAAATCTCCCGCATACTCTTCGATCAGAATTCCAATCAGTCGCTCCAATGATCCAAACGGCGCACGGTGAATCATCACGGGACGCTTACGGCTTCCGTCTTCTGCGACATATTCGAGGTCAAAGCGCTCTGGCAAGTTGTAATCGACTTGAACGGTTCCGAGTTGCCATTCGCGATCGAGCGCATCACTAAAGATAAAGTCGAGTTTCGGGCCATAAAACGCCGCTTCCCCAATACCCTCGAAGTAGTTCATGCCAAGCGTTTCAACCGCACGACGAATTGCACCCTCAGCTTTCTCCCACGCTTCATCTGAACCGATGTATTTATCAGAGTTTGGATCGCGGAAGCTGAGACGCGCTTTGAAGTTCTTCAGTTGCAGACTCTTGAACACCGAGAGAATCAGATCGACAACACTGAGGAACTCTGCATCGAGTTGTTCAGGAGTGACGAACAAGTGAGAATCATCCACCGTAAAGCCGCGCACTCTGGTTAATCCACCGAGTTCACCAGATTGCTCGTAGCGGTAGACGGTTCCAAACTCAGCCAAGCGCATCGGCAAATCGCGGTACGATCGCAGTTCACTTTTATAAATCTGGATGTGAAATGGACAGTTCATTGGCTTCATCACAAAGCCTTGCTCCTCAGTCCGGGCTTTGTCATCCTCTGCCATCATCGGGAACATATCCTCGCTGTATTTCTGCCAGTGTCCCGAAGTTTTGAACAGGTCAACTCTAGCAATGTGAGGCGTGACGACAGGTAGATAACCGCGCTTAGTTTGCTCCTGTTTGAGAAAGTCTTCCAGGGTCGATCGCAGCACGGTTCCTTTCGGTGTCCACATCGGTAAACCAGGCCCAACCAAATCCGAAAAGATAAACAGCCCTAATTCTTTTCCTAACTTGCGATGATCGCGCTTCATCGCTTCTTCTTTGCGGCGCTTGTATTCGGCTAACTGCTCTGGGGTTTCCCAAGCCGTACCGTAAATGCGCTGCAATTGGGCTTTGGTTTCATCGCCGCGCCAGTATGCCCCCGCAACCGATTCGAGATCGATCGCATCGGGGTTCAATTCTGCGGTACTGTCAACGTGTGGACCTGCACAGAGATCCCACCAGTGGTCGCCCAGATGATAGATCGTGATCGGCTCTTGTTTGATGTCGTCGAGAATTTCTAGTTTGTACGGCTCATTGATCGTTTGAATTCTGGCTTTTGCTTCTTCGCGGCTCACTTCCTCGCGGGTCACAGGCAAATTGCGACGAATAATTTTCGCCATCTCTTTTTTGATCGCCTTGAGATCCTTTTCGGTAAACGGTTCAGGGCTATCAAAATCGTAGTAAAACCCGTTTTCGATCCAAGGCCCGATCGTCACCTGCGCCTTCGGAAAAAGTTTTTGCACCGCCATCGCCATTACGTGCGAAGTCGTATGACGAATCTTCTGTAAGGCTTCGGATTCGCTAGTTTTAGGCAAGTAAATTTTTTCCGACTGAGAAGAAGCGTCTGACATAGAACGAGTAAATGGATGAATGCCTCATCTATCTTACCGATCCCCTGCCATTGTGTGTTCAATCATTATGTGTTCAATCATCGCGTGCTCAATCTGTAGGGTTTCGGGGTAAGATGAGGAAAGGTTACGAAATGTAAAGAAAATAAGGAAACTCTGACGCAGGCTTCTGTTTTTAACGATGTTTAACTCAAATCTACCCGACCGAGACTTACTCAAAACTGTCTTAGAACCGCTGCTGGATGATTTTCAGTATTGGTTTTCGCGATCGCGCACTCTGCTTGAAACCGAAACCCTTTTCTTTCTCTCACCCAAAGAGCAAGCCAATCTGCTCGATCGTGTGATCCAGACGCAGCAGGAAGTTAACGCCGTTCAAGCCTTGCTCAAAGCGACCGACGGACAAGCAGGTGTTGATACTTCTGTTTTGGTCGCTTGGCATCAACTCGTGAGCGAATGTTGGCAAGTGAGTATGAAGCTGCGCTCCCAGAGATCCTCCTAGCGGCTTCAAACTCTCTCTTAAATGGGATGCCAGGATTTAACAAAATCTGAGAGACTATTAGATAATTAGAAAACCAATTTTCATACTTCCAGACGGGACTGACTTAATTTCTGTTTGGGTACATCTCTGTTTCGTCGTCCACTTGGCTTGGGAAAGAGGCATATGATACTGCACCTGCTTTACATTCTGGCGTTCACAACACTGGCATTCTTAGCCGTTGGTAATTTGATTCGGAATATGATGGCGCTGGGAATTGAGTCGCAGCGTCAGTATGCGCCGACTGCACGATCGCAAAATCGCCCGGTTCCCCATCCTGAACTGCTCGACGAAAACGGCAGAATGATCAATGAACCGCTGTTGGTGATGCGATCAATGAGCGTGGAAGATGCGCGTGAGCAATTGGACGCAATTTATAAATCTTCGCCAGGTGGGGAATCCGCCCCATCGGGAGACGACTAGCCCCAGGCACAAAAGCCATAATTTAGAGTAAGGCGCATTGATGACGATCGCGCCTTTTCTATTCTGTGGGGGTGAATCATGACAGGCGATCCTTCTTGGTGGAACCAGATTCGAGAAACAGTGGGACAAGGCGTTTCGGAAGTGGGCAAACGAGTTTCGATCGAGTCGCTTGCCCGATCTGTTTCCGGTTGGTTTCGAGTGGACGAAGCCGAAGTGCAGGAAATTTTGCGACAAGTGAGAGCGGAACTGCCGACGACTGAAGCGCTATTAGTCGGAAAACCGCAATCGGGGAAAAGCTCGATCGTGCGGAGTTTAACCGGAGTGTCAGCCGAAATTGTCGGTCAAGGATTCCGCCCGCATACGCAGTACACGCAGCAGTACAGCTATCCCACTCAAGAGTTACCTTTGCTTGTGTTTACGGATACGGTCGGTTTAGGCGACGGAATGCAAGAAACTTCAGAGGTGATCCGCGAATTAATCGGCGAACTCCAGCCTGATCAAACTCGTGCTAAGGTTTTGATTCTCACCGTAAAGATCAGTGACTTTGCCACCGATACTCTCAAACAAATCGCGAGCCAAATTCGCGCCAAACACTCTGAAGTCCCTTGCTTACTTGCTGTCACCTGTTTGCACGAATTGTATCCAGCCGAGGTGAGTGATCATCCTGACTATCCACCCAGTTTTGCGAATGTCGATCGCGCCTTTTCCACGATTCAGCAGAACTTTGCAGGATTGTTCGATCGTGCTGTCTTAATTGATTTCAGCCTAGAAGAAGACGAATTTCACCCGCCGTTTTATGGATTGGAAGCGTTCATCGAAGCGTTGTCGGAACTATTACCCGAAGCAGAAGCAAGAACGATCGCGCAACTGTTGAATGATCGAGATGAAGGCAAACAAATTGGGGAACTCTATCGCGATGCCGGACGGCGCTACATTTTGCCGTTTTCCGTGATGGCGGGGGCTGTGGCTGCGATTCCGATACCTCTGGCGACGATGCCTGTATTAACGGCGCTGCAAGTTTCGATGGTCGGTGCATTGGGGCAGTTGTACGGTCAGACCTTAACGCCATCGCAGGCAGGAGGAGTTGTGAGCGCGATCGCGGGGGGATTTGTGGCGCAAGCGATCGGGCGAGAATTGATTAAGTTTGTGCCGGGATTTGGCAGTGTGATTGCGGCATCTTGGGCGAGTGCGTACACTTGGGCACTGGGAGAAGCAGCTTGCGTGTATTTTGGGGATTTGCTCGGCGGGAAAAATCCCGACCCGCAGCGGATTCAAGCTGCGATGAAAGAATCGTTTCAGTTAGCAAAAGAGCGGTTCAAGCGACCTTGATCGGGTATTGAAGTGCGTTTAAAGCAGGGTGCAAGTTTGCCTGCAAAAAGTAACAGTGAAGTGGTAGCGATCGCGAACTAAATAAAATGAAGCGGGATTAGATTTAGATGTCTGATCCCGCTTGAAGAATTATGCCGAGAATGACTTACCGCAGCCGCAGGTTTGATTGGCGTTAGGGTTGGTGAACTGGAATCCGCCACCGATTAAAGCAGTGCTGTAATCTAGCATCAAGCCATAGAGATAAAGTAAGCTTTTCGGGTCGCACACAACTTTAAAGCCGTCATAATCAGAAACATGATCATCAGGGCGAATGTTGTTTGGATCTTCAAAATCCATGGTGTAGGACATTCCAGAGCAACCGCCGCCGCGCACACCGACGCGCAGACACAGATCTTTACCTTGCTGTTCTCGAAGCATCATTACGTGCTTTAGGGCGGATTCGCTCATTTGAATGCCGCGCTGGGGCTGAGTAGCTGGAGTAGTTTGAGTCATGCGATCGCTCCTACGAAATCCCAATTGAAACTGGTTATATCCCTATTTTAGCAATTCTGCTTTTGCAATCACGGGTTTCCGTGCGATCGACGATTAAAAGTTACGAAGATCATTCAATAACAAAGCCTATTTTTGATCTAAGTCAAGGCATTCACACAATGATTCCCCTACGCTTGAATTGTGAATGGTTCAAGGACAAAGCAATGACAACTTTTGAGATTAATAACACTGTCGGCGCGATCGTGCGTGATTATCCTGCTCTTTCGCGTCAGTTTGAACAAGTAAATATTGACTATTGTTGCGGTGGCAAAAGAACTTTAGAAGAAGCCTGTCGTCAACGCGGTATCGATCCTGAAGCATTCCTAACGCAGTTAGAGAACAATGCAGCTAAAGAACCTGCCTCGGAGATGAATTTGAGTGGTTTATCGTTGACCGCCCTAGCAAATCATATCGAGCAGACTCATCACGCCTATCTGCATACAGAACTTCCACGCCTCGAAAAGATGGTGACAAAAGTTGCTGCGGTGCATGGAGACAAAGAACCTCGTTTACTTGAAATCAGAAACGTCTTTCTAGAGCTATCGGCAGACCTGACAACCCATTTGCTTAAAGAAGAGCAAGTTTTGTTTCCGATAGTTCGACAGTTAGAAGCGAGTAATGGTCTCCCTATCTTTCATTGTGGTAGTTTGTGCAATCCTGTTTCTCGGATGGAACTTGAGCATGATGCTGCTGGACGTGCATTAGAAAAACTGCGCCAACTCACCAACAATTACACTCCGCCAGAATGGGCATGTAATACCTATCGATCGATGCTGAACGCGCTAGAGGCTTTTGAACAAGATATGCACCAGCACGTCCACAAAGAAAACAATGTGCTGTTTCCGGGTGCGATCGCATTAGAGCAAAAGTTTATCCACTCCTGATTAATGCTGTTCAAAATTCTAGTCATTCTGCATACTCTAGGAGCGACCGTCTGGACAGGTTGGGTGGGCTAGGTTGAAGATCAAGGTGCTGTAATCACAAAGGATAGTGCAATGACGCTTCCAGACTCTAGTTCGCTTCCAGAAAAAGCTTCTCACTCTTCTGGTCAGGCTTGGTATCGTCCGATCGTGTCACCCGAACATGGAGTCTATGTGATGTTGCTGGTGTCATTTCTCACTGGAGCGGCAGCCGCACAACATTGGACAGGGGCAACTACACTCGCACTAATTTCTGCATTTGCAGGATTTCAGGCAGAACATCCATTAGTGCTGCAAATCAAGCAGCGACGAAGTTGGAAACCTCGATTTTTAGCTTGGGGCGGACTGTATGCGGTTGTCTCACTTAGTATTGCAGCTTATTTATCTCTGCAAGCTTCTGAATTGTTGTGGTTGTATCTGGGCGCGATCGTCGCTTTTGCGGTCGATGCAATTTCAGTCTTTTACCGACAGCAAAAATCATTTGGTAACGAACTATTAACCTTTGCAGCCGTTTGTCTTGCCGCACCATTTGCTCATATTGCAACCGGTGGAGCTTTGACAGCTTCAATTGTAGGACTGTGGCTGTTGAACACTCTATTCTTTAGCAGTGCCATTTTTACGGTAAAGCTGCGTAAACCGAAAACAGCATCATTAACGCCAGCACTGATTTATCACGCGATCGCAACTTTGATGGTTTGTGGACTTTGGTACTACGGCTGGTTGAGCTTGTATTCAGCGATCGGGTTTGGTGTGGTTCTGCTGAAGTTTACTTTGATTTTGGCACGACGCAATTGGTATCAAACAACAGCAATTCAAAATGTTGCCATGCTTGAAACCAGTTCTGCATTGTTATTTTTGGCGATCGTGGCACTGTCCCTACTGCCTGCCCATCTCAACTAAAGATCTTCACGGCAGAATAGCGGTATCTTGAGAAGGATGAATCAACTGTTGCAGAAGCTGTTTGAGCGATCGTCGCTGTGGTTCCCGTAGCCAAATCAAAGGCAACAGTGCCAAAAGTCGCAACACACTAGAGAACACAAACAATCCCGTCATTCCGCCAACATCCGCAAACTGCGCGAACCACCCACCGACTAAAGCGCCCATTGCTCCAGCAACACCACTGATCGCGCCAGTAATTGCAAAATACTTCGTATGATGTTGAGTGGGTGCGATTTCAAGCTGCAAATTGTTGATGCACAAATCCACGGCTGCGATCGTTCCACCGCCTAATAGATGCAACATCGGAAACCAAAGCCAGATTGACAACGAACTTGCATCAGTTCCTAGCCACAGCACCGGAGTAACAGCAACCAGTATTCCATCTAGCAAGAGAATTGCTCGATTGCCGATTTGATCCGCTAATTTGCCCCAAAAGAACAGCATCAATAAATTGGCTCCAGCCCCCAAACCGTTATAGAGTGTGACCCAACTCAGATCGAGAGCCAAGTTATCCAGTAAGTACAAATTAAAAAACGGATTGCTCAGATTAATGCCAAACGCCCAAATGCTAAAATAAAGCAGGAACAGTAGAAAATGGAAGTTGTTTAGAATGCTGCGGGATGCGGTTTCTGGTGGATCGATCGTAAAAACTTCCTCAGCAATTGCACAATTCTGATCAACTTCTAATGTCTGCGAACAACGAGCCTGCGGATTTACATCGCTCATTCGAGACTGAAAGCCTAAACTAATCAACCCAGCCAAAACTCCCACAATCACCATCGCGCCATATCCTTCAATGCCGCCACCGCTCCAGCGCGACACCGTCACCCCCAAACAGGGCAAAGCCACTAAACTGGTGAGGCTGAAGGTACTATTGCGAAAGCCGAAATATCGTCCGCGCAGTTGTCGAGGCACTAATGTTGCTAACCAAGACAGCCAGGATGCCCCACCCAGTGCACCCAGAGTATGGGTTGCCAACATTACTGCTAACGTTGCCACAATCATTTGCTGAGGGTGTGTGGGGTGAACACTAAAGACAATGATTGCGATCGCTAACGGCAACCAAAGTAAGCGAGAAATACTATAAATCCATAGGCTGTAGCGCCGTCGGCTAGTTGTTGAATCTGCCCAATAAGCTCCTAAAGGTTGCAGTAAGTTTGCCAGCATCGGAATGGAAGCAAACATTCCGATCTGGATTGGTGTTGCTTTTAGCTCGACAAGAAAATTGCTCAGTAACACTCCACCCGTGATATTAGAGAAAATTGTTGCGAAAACACCATCCAACGTTGAAGCACGGAGGCTCGATCGAATTTCATCTTTGGAAGGTTTTGTAGCGAGAGTGGAGGGAACTGAAGTGGATATTGTCAGAAATTGTGCGGGAAGCTCTTCGAGTGGAGAAACACTCGTTTCGTCTAAATAATTTGTCACACAGGGTTAATCAAGCTCATCCCTTTCATTCAAGCACTTTATGGTGCCGATCAAATCGTCGGTTAGCGATGAAGATACTGAGTCGATGAATAGGCGAATGAGTACATTTCGCAACCAGCTTAATCTTCACAAGTTTCTCACGATCGCGATCTATCCTTGGCACATAAGAGAAGCAAGAGGCTACTGGAATGCTTAAGTGCTTCTGTATTCCATCTTTGCTTAAAGCGAGGTCTGTTTTATGTCAAAAACGATCGTTAACTTAACAGAACATCATATTCTTCAAGAAATCGAACGAGTCGTAGAAGACTATCCGCAACATCCATACCAACAAGCATTTTCTCATCCTGACTTCCGTCAGCAATTGTTAGTGTGGGTTTTAAACCGAGTTCCGAGTGTGTTTACCCTGGTTGAGGACACTCAAGAAGTCAGTGTTCATCCAACTTATGCTCCCTACTGTAGCGATCCGCAGTCTTGTACCGAGTTCGTCATTCGTCAGGGCATCGAAGAAATTTTGGTGCAGAATCAGCAAGAAATCGAACATTGCTTACCTGAAGAGGAAGATGCTGGGTTAGCGCCTTCTCACTGGTTCGGCTAATTGTGCATTCTTTGCTCCGCGCTGAGAAATAGAGGTTGTAACAGCATTAGGTTTTTCCTATGAAATGGCTTTCAGCATTTGTTTTAACTATCGTGCTGCTATTAACCAGCAGCGCGATCGCGCAGACCGATATCAACATCAACAATAAGAATTTAATTCGTTTGGGTGGAGATGTTACTGTTCTGGAGAAACAAGTCGTAGAAAATGCTCATGCAATCGGAGGATCGGTGACAGTACAACCGAATGCACGAGTGACGCAAACCGCGATCGCAATTGGCGGAAATGTCACCCTTAAGAGAGGCGCACGTGTAGATGGTGATGCTTATGCCGTTGGCGGTAACGTGGTGCAGGAAGAAGGAGCCACAATTGGTGGCGCGAAACAAACGTTTAATGAGGATGCAATGCGGGGAATGCAGCGCGATCGTCATTCCTTTTGGGCAGGTTACGCCGCTCACAGTATTTTTCGGATCATGAGCGCGATCGTTTCTGCCATTGCTGGCATGATTCTCCTCCGCGCTGCCCCCTCATTTCTGCCTAATTTGGCAGCAACCGTTCACCGCTATCCCAGCCAAAGTGCGTTATGGGGGATTGGAGCGTCTATCACTTTGGTTGCTCTCATCCTCTTTCTTGCAATTACTCTAATTGGTATTCCGTTGATCCCACTCTTGATTCTGGTTGCGAGTCTCGCCACCTTTGTTGGAACATTGGGCATCTCATTGTGGGTGGGTCAGCAAATTACAAAAAGCGACCAGCGCACTCGATTGCAACAGTTCTTGATCGGGTTGCTCATCATCACGCTCCTGTCTTTGGTTCCAGTTTTAGGCGGAATTGTGACCTTTATTGTGAGTCTATTTGGATTGGGAGCGTTACTTGCTTGGAAAGTGGGTAGAGTCCAGCCTTTGCTGATGGAATAATCTGCGATTGCTTTATTCGAGTGCGATCGACTGATCCTGAATAGGTCGGAGCTTTGCAGCAATCCATGGAGCCAGAAGCAGCAGGATTAGACCCATCAACATCAAACCCCCTTGAAACAAGTTGTAATCCGCAGCAATTCGCTCCCAAGAATAGCCCAGAATAAAGCGACCCAGAACAATCTCAAACGTCACTACCAAATCACCTCCGCTCTTCTAAGCTAGTGTGTTGTTCATTAGAGGATATTTAATGCGATCGCACTTCCCAAAAGCGCAGTTGTGATTCCAAGCGCAATGATCACCTGCTTTGGAGTGAAGCGCCGTTTTTGAACTGCTGGAGCAGATGGCGAAATTACGATCGCTGTAGCGGGTTCGATCGACGGGTCGGCTTTTTGAAGTTGGGTCTGATTGGCAATGGCGAGTGTCTCTAATTCTTGGTCTGAAGCAACTGTCTGTGCTGGTTCAACCGATGTGAATGGCTCAGACGAGTCTTGCGGTTCTGAAACTTGGGGATCTGAAACTTGAGGAATAGTATGGCGGTTCGGATCAAGTATTTTACGAGAATTATTTGGATGAAAGTTTGTCATAGCTACACCCTGATTCAAAATCAACTGGTTCAAAGTGATAGCAGCGATCGCATTTCAGGGGCAATTATTCTGATGATGTACAAGAAAGCTAATCTCTACATCAGTTACGAAATGATTTGCTCAGGGCGTAGAAGCTCGATATTCCCTGAAAAACTCCCATCGTTAGAATATGCAAAAAGTATGAGGAAGTTGTGAGCTTTAATTAGTCTCTCGTCTGTTAAGAAAGACCCTCATCCCCTCTTGCGGAGCATGGCGTTAGCCCTCTCCTTCTCCCTTGGAGAGAAAGAGAACCAGACTTCTAGTTCCCTCTCCTGTGGGAGAGGGTTGGGGTGAAGGCAGATTGACGGTCTTCTTTTTAATTAGGCTTGTCTACTTATCAACCAATAAACTTTTGAATCGTACTCATTAGCAAATCAATTTCGTTCTCCGTCGTAAAGTAGTGAACGCAAGCGCGAATACAATTCGGATTTAATATCACTCTCAAAAAAATACTTTTCTCCTCAAGAAACTGAACCAATTGAGAATGCTTTCCATCTACTAGCTGAAATGAAACTAATCCCGCTTCTGGAGCAGTTTGTTTTAAGCATTTCACATCTGATAGCTGATTTAACTGCTGCCATAGATAAGCACTCCGATCGCAAATCATCGGGTACCGCTCCTGAGCAAAGGGAGCATGAAACTCGATCGCTTCACGCAATGCTGAATATAACGGAATCGCTGAAGTGGCAATCTCATATTTGCGACCATCGGACTGAAACCGAACCGGATTTCCAGTAGCATCCGTAATCACACTCCGCCAGCCGATAAACGTCGGACTCAATCTTTCTCGCGCTTCAGGGCGAACATACAATCCACCCACACCCGCTGCACCACACCACCATTTATGCCCCGTAAACGCATAAAAATCAGCCTGCAACTCCGTAAGATTCAGCGGCAATACTCCGGCAGATTGTGCTGCATCAACCAGAACCTGCACCGATCGCGCATGACAAACTTCAACCATTTGCTTCAGCGGTAAAACTTGCCCAGTATTCCAAAGAATATGACTAACAACAAACAATTTAGTATTGGGTTGCAGGAATTGCTCAACGATCGCACAAGGATCACCCGAATTCAGAGTCTCCAACAAGGGGCAGAGCGTTACTTCCAAATTAAATCGCCGCTGAAGTTCGCGGACTGCTGCCACAATTCCTTGATGTTCACAATCGCTGATTAAGATGTGATCTCCTGCCTTCCAATCAATGCCCCACAGCGCAATATTGCATCCGACAGAAACATCTTCAGTGAGGGTAATCGTGTCAGCAGTTGTGCCAAGTTCCTTTGCGATCGCCTCCCGCGTTAAATTCCCTTCCTGCACAATCCAAGCATTCGCCGTACTCGAAAACGGGCCTAATTCCTGAAATCGATCGTGGGCTTCATGCAGCGCCGCGATCGCAGGTCTTGGCATTGTGCCTTGTCCACCATAGTTAAAATAAGCTTTGCCTTTGAGATAGGGAAATTCGCTGCGGTGCTGATCGAGTTGAGACAACATGGTAGAAGGCGATTGATCTGTTTTCTAAACATAACAAAAGGAGCAGCGCCGCGCTCTGTCACTCCTGGCAGTCCAGTTAATTTTGCATCAAGAAATAAAACTTCATTAAGGTATCACTTAATCCCTCATTAATTTTGAATTGCTATTATAGGGAGAATGAGCACGATTAACGTTAACTTTCTGCAATTCTCGCTTTAGAATTAGACATAATCGATGCCTCTGGTTGATGCCGCAGTCCGCTACCTTCTACCTTTATAGAGATGTTCATCACCGCCGACCTGCTGCTAAATTATCAACGCTGTAGCCGCCGAGCTTTTCTCGATCGATATGGGAATGTGGAACAAAAAGACCCCCCTAACGATTACCTGCTAAAGCTGATACAAGATAGTGCAGAAAATCGGCGACAAGTCCTTTCGACCCAAGAGCATCGAGAGCCTAGGTATCAATCAGGCGACTGGCAAAAAGGCGCAGAAGAAACTTTAAAGTTAATGCGGGAAGGAGTCGAGCGAATTTATCAGCCTGTGTTGCTGGCTGAGGAAGCAGGCGTTACGCTCGTGGCCAATCCTGACCTGCTAGAAAAACAACCGGGACAATCCATCTTTGGCGATTGGATTTATGTGCCAAGCGAAATTAAATTGAGCAAGCGCCCAAAGCAAGAGTATCAAATTGTTGTGGCGTATTTTGCCAAGGTACTCGCAGCAGTTCAGGGGGCTTGGGTCGAGGAAGCTTGGTTAATTTTGAAAGAGCGCGGCGCGTTTTCAGTGGACTTATGGGAAACTGTTCCCCGCATGGAGGCGATTCTTGCCAATTGCATTCAAACTATAGCGCAGCAACACGAACCGGAAGTCTTTATCTCTCGGAGTCGCTGTAGTTTGTGCCATTGGTTTAGTCATTGTTACGCGATCGCCAAATCCGAACAGCATCTTTCTTTACTTCCAGGGGTGACGCAACCTCGCTACGTTCAACTGCAAGCCCTCAATCTCACGACCCTCGAAGCTCTTGCAGAAACGCCTCCTGCCCGTCTTGAACCCCTTCCTGGCTTTGGCAGCGAGACGGCGCACAAAATTGTTCGACAGGCGCGATCGACGCTGCAAGATACCGCACTTTTAGGCGAAAGTCTTGCCGCTCACACCGTTGGTAAACGACCGTTCCGAATGCCAACGATTCCCACTGCCGCGATCGAGCTTTATTTTGATATCGAAGCCGAGCCAAGTTTGAACCTAGTCTACCTGCACGGAATATTAGTCGTCGATCGGATAAGCCAGACCGAAACCTTCCACGCCTTACTGGCAGAAACTCCTGAAGAAGAATCAATAGCGTGGCAAAAACTGATTGACTTACTATGGGCGTATCCGAATGCGCCCATTTTTCATTTTTGCCCCTATGAAGTGCAAACCGTTGAACGACTTGGAAAGCTGTTTGAAACGCCAGAGGAATTAATTCGACCGTTGTTAGCCCGATTTATTGACTTGCATGATTGTGTGACTCAGACCGTGACGCTTCCTGTGGAAAGCTATGCACTCAAGCACATTGCTCGTTGGGTTGGGTTTGACTGGCGCGATTCGAGTGCAAATGGGGCGCAGTCGATCTATTGGTACGCCCAGTGGTTAACGACAGGCGATCGCAGTTATTTAGAGTCAATTTTGATTTATAACGAGGATGACTGCCGCGCCACCTATCAGGTGAAAGAATGGCTGGTGAATTTTTTGAATCACGCGACTACTTCGTGCAGCGGAACGATCGCGCACAATGAATTAGGTTACGCAGTGTAATTCCTATGGCAAAACTTGAAACAATTCTGATTTACCCAATCAAGTCTCTCGATGCAATTTCGGTAAGTCAGGCAAAAATTCTACCGGGCGGCAGCTTGGAACACGATCGAGAATTCTGCATTGTCGATCAATCCGACAACTGGGTAAACGGCAAACGTACCGCAAGGATTCACCAAATCCGATCGCAGTTCGATCTTAAAGCGCGAATTGTGACGCTCTCGGTGCAGAACGATCGTCCGGTGAGCTTTCACCTCGATCACGGTCGGAGCGGCATCGAAGGCTGGTTGAGTGATTATTTTGGCTTTCGGGTATTTCTCAAGCAAGATCTCACGACTGGATTTCCAGATGATCCGGTATCGCCAGGGCCGACGATCGTCAGCGTTGCAACCCTGAAACAAGCCGCTTCTTGGTTTGAAGGAATGACGCTTGCAGGAATGCGATCGCGCCTCCGCACAAACTTAGAGCTTTCTGAAGTTCCGGCATTCTGGGAAGAACAGCTTTACTCAGCAAATAAACGTTCGACCACCTTTCAGGTTGGTGAAGTCGAAATTCAAGGAATTAATTCCTGTCAGCGCTGCATCGTCCCGACCCGTGATGCCATTTCAGGAGAACCTTATCCCCAATTTCAAAAAATATTCAACACACAACGCAAAGAAGAACTTCCCAACTGGGTGCCAAAAGAGCAATTCAATCACTACTATCGTATGGCAGTCAACACTCGAATCGCCCCTTCTGAAGCCGGGAAAGTTCTCAAAGTCGACGATCGTTTATCGCGCCGGACGAGTTGATCCTGCCGCAATCACATTCAATCGCTGTGTCACCATCGTCATGCCGCCATGCCGAACCAGCACAGCCGATATCCATTGAGAGCCAGCAGTATTCGGTGCTTTACCGACTTTGAACAGTCCGCCAGAAGTCAGCAAATCTAGATCGACTGTTGCAGGCTTGAGATATCCATTGGCATTGACAGGCTCTTGCACCACTGCACCCAGCAGCAAGTCATTCTCAAGCGGCTCCTGCACGATCGCATCAAAGTTAAATTCCTGTCCGGTTCGCACCTGCTCCGGTAGATTCACCTTCACCAAGGGCGGCTTCTCTCCAGTTGTAATCAAGTTGCTCTCAGACAGAACTTCCTGGCGCACGATCTTCTGGTTCTGGAACTGTTGGCGCGATCGCAGAGTTGCGTTTAATTTGACCTGCTGTCCGTCCTTTGTCTGACTTCCTGTAATCTGAGTGAGGGTCTCTGCCTGAATTCCATTTGCACTCGATCGCCAGGAGGTCAGCTCTGTTTTATAGGTCAGATTCGGGTATTGTTTCCACAGTTGCGCGAGAGACTGTTCCAGCGATCGGCGATTCAGTCCATCAGAATGCGTAAAGTTTGGACTATAGAACTGGAGCACCTCTTGAACATTTCTACGGTTTGCAGCAGCATCGAGTTGCGTTAATGCTTGTCTGAGTTCTTGGGGGGCGGTGGCTGGAGTGCTAGCAATGGATCGATCGCTCCCGACAGATCCTGACGTGATCGCAAGACCCAAGCTCAGTAGAAATAAAATTTGCCGAGACCGGACGCTCAGCGGGGCAGAAACTCTCAAGCGCATAAGCACACTCATCCAACAACAAACTTGTAATCACTATACACGCGAAATTCAAAGCAAACCGAACTTCTACGCTTCAAGCGGTGTCCATTCTGCCTGATAGATGCCGACAGTATTGATCGGATGATGAGCAGATCGATCGGTATAGCAGTGATGATCTGCCGAAAAAGGAATGATTTTAGCTAGTGCAGAGTCATAGCTTAACTTTAGACTAAGCACAGTCGGAAAGAGTTATCATGTGATACCAAATCTTCAAATCCTCGCTACAGAGCTCGGTCTCGCTACAGCTCTGGGTAAAGACGCGATTAGAAGTTACACAGAGGAGGCTGATTTATCGCAGGGCTTTTGAAAAGATGCGAGCTATGAAGTTAGCTAAACTCTCATCTATCTTAAGAAAACTCTCCAAATAAACTTAATTATTCGTTCCACTTTATGTAACAGCTATTTCACAAACAAATGTAAGTTTATTTTGTAAAGAAGTTTATCGATAGGTGTACTTAAGGTTTAATAACCAATGCCTTCGTATTAGTAAAACGATTTTGTTTGCATTTCTTAGCAGTCAAAATAGCCGCTAGCTTCTACTTACGAACTTTTGCTAAATAAGATTGATTAATCAAGTAACAGTTAGACACAAAATTTCATAAGTAGACACTAGAAAAATAAAGATAGATATCCATAAGATGAGGTCAGGTAAATAACGGATTCCGAAGTTTGCCGAATCGTACTTCTTGTATTTTTTAGTAATCATCAAAACCATGACCACAACATTACAAAGACGCGAAAGCGGCAATGTGTGGGAGCGCTTCTGTAACTGGGTAACTTCAACCGATAACCGAATCTACGTCGGCTGGTTCGGCGTGTTGATGATCCCCACCTTACTTTCTGCGACCATCTGCTACATCATCGCCTTCGTCGCTGCTCCTCCTGTAGACATCGATGGCATCCGCGAACCCGTCGCCGGCTCCTTGCTCTACGGCAACAACATCATCTCCGGTGCCGTTGTTCCGTCCTCGAACGCGATCGGTCTGCACTTCTACCCGATTTGGGAAGCCGCATCGCTCGACGAGTGGCTGTACAATGGTGGCCCTTACCAACTGGTCGTATTCCACTTCCTCATCGGCGTATTCGCTTACCTCGGTCGCCAATGGGAACTCTCCTACCGTCTCGGTATGCGTCCTTGGATCTGCGTTGCTTACAGCGCTCCAGTGTCTGCTGCAACCGCCGTGTTCTTGATCTACCCGATCGGACAAGGTTCGTTCTCGGATGGAATGCCCCTCGGTATCTCTGGAACCTTCAACTTCATGATCGTCTTCCAAGCCGAGCACAACATCTTGATGCACCCGTTCCACATGCTCGGCGTTGCTGGTGTATTCGGCGGGTCGCTTTTCTCAGCGATGCACGGTTCACTCGTGACCTCCTCGCTGGTACGTGAGACCACCGAAGCAGAAAGCCAAAACTACGGCTACAAGTTCGGGCAAGAAGAAGAGACCTACAACATCGTGGCAGCACACGGCTACTTCGGTCGGTTGATCTTCCAATACGCCTCGTTCAACAACTCTCGCGCACTGCACTTCTTCTTGGGTGCATGGCCAGTCGTATGTATCTGGTTTACTGCACTGGGTATTTCGACGATGGCGTTCAACCTGAACGGATTCAACTTCAACCAGTCGATTTTGGATTCTCAAGGTCGCGTGGTGAATACCTGGGCAGACATGATCAACCGTGCGAACCTGGGGATGGAAGTGATGCACGAGCGTAACGCTCACAACTTCCCGCTTGACTTGGCTGTAGGGGATCAAACACCTGTTGCAGTACAAGCTCCGGCAATCAACGGCTAGTTGATAAAAAATTGTGGAGGTTACTCTTGCAAGTAACTCTCCACAACATAACCCTTGATTGAAAGATATCCCTCAGTTTTGGCTGGGGGATTTCTTGCTTTAAACTAGCTTACACTTAACAAAAGTTAAAGTTAAGCTTTGCGTCAGCGTTGAGCGGCGATCGCGATCCTTTCCGCATCATTCACGGATAACGACTGTCCGCTGCACATTTAGCAGGATGCACTGAGGCGGCACCCCTTGAACAACGCTTGAGGAGCCATTTAGGATGAAATGAGGGAAAATTGGCGTTGCTGAATGATGACATGAATTCCGGGTTTGCCCTCATTCCCAACCCTTCTCCCTAGGGAGAAGGGAGCTAGAAATACTCTTGTTCCCTCTCCCTGGGGAGAGGGTTAGGGTGAGAACAGCAACCCATTTAAACGAAGAAAACATACCGCTATTCAGCAACGCCGGAAAATTCAGTCTCTTTCAATTTGCTTGGTCACGTCACGATTGACAAGAAATGCTCTAGCTTACGCTAATCTTGACGGAATCACAGCGAAGTCGATCGTTTTGGCATGATCGCGAAAATTTGCAGGACGGGGTAAGCTTGAGTGGCTCCGTACCAGTCATCAGTCTTGGTGTGAGGTTTTTTGATTAATGAAAGTTTTACTTCTTTACCCGCTGTTTCCAGAGTCGTTCTGGTCTTTCAATAAAGCGTTAGAACTGATCGATCGCAAGGCATCTCTGCCTCCGCTTGGCATGATTACTGTTGCTGCTATCTTGCCGCAGACCTGGGAATTTCGGCTGATTGACCGTAATGTGCGATCGGAAACAGATGCCGATTGGGAATGGGCCGATTTGGTGATTTTATCGGGCATGATTGTGCAGAAGCCCGACTTGTTACATCTCATTCACGAAGCAAAACGGCGGGGTAAATTAGTAGCGGTTGGGGGTCCCTATGTCACCTCTGTACCGGATGCAGCCCGTGATGCTGGCGCTAACTTTTTGGTGCTGGATGAGGGAGAGATTACCTTACCAATGCTGGTAGAGGCACTGGAACGGGGGGAAACATCAGGGATTCTTCGCGCTCCTTTGGGTGAAAAGCCAGATGTATCTGCTTCTCCTATCCCCCGTTTTGACTTGCTCGACCTCAACGCCTACATCGAGATGTCTGTTCAGTTTTCGCGAGGATGCCCCTTTCAGTGCGAATTCTGCGACATCATCGTTCTCTACGGACGGAAGCCACGCACAAAAACCCCGGCTCAACTGCTGGCAGAACTGCAAACTCTTTATGATCTCGGTTGGCGGCGATCGGTCTTCGTAGTCGATGACAACTTCATTGGCAATAAGCGCAACGTCAAACTCCTGCTCCGTGAACTGGGCCCCTGGATGGCAGCACACAAGTACCCATTCCGGTTAAGTACAGAAGCCTCGGTTGATCTGGCGCAGGATGAGGAACTACTAGACCTGATGGTGCGGGCAAACTTCACTGCTGTCTTTCTGGGGATTGAAACGCCCGATACAGAGAGCTTGGCGATGACCCAAAAGTTTCAAAACACGCGCAATTCGCTGGTCGAAGCGGTGCAAACCATTAACCGGAAAGGCTTGTCTGTGATGGCGGGCTTTATCCTGGGGTTTGATGGTGAGAAACCGGGGGCTGGCGATCGCATTATCCAATTTGTCGAAGCGACTGCCATTCCCAAAGCTATGTTTGGGATGCTTCATGCCCTACCAAATACCGCTTTGTGGCATCGGCTGGAAAAGGAAGGTCGTTTGCTGGCATCAAGCAAAGATCTGAGCGGGCAACAGATGGGGCTGATGAATTTTATCCCCACTCGCCCGATCGCCGACCTGGCGCGGGAGTATGTCAATTGTTTTTGGGAACTGTATGAACCCAGCCGCTATCTTGCACGGGTGTATCGCCACTTTATGAATATGCAGCCAGCGCCCCACAAACGCCCCTTTCAGATGTTGGAGTGGGTGGAACTACGAGCGGTGCTAACGATTTGCTGGCGACAGGGAATCAAGCGTAGTACGCGTGTCCAGTTTTGGTATCAGCTTTTTTCCATGCTGCGGCGCAATCCAGGGGCATTTGTGCCCTACATGAGTAACTGCGGCTTGCTAGAGCATTTTCTTCACTACCGTCAGCTGGTGCGTAGTGAAGTAGAAACTCAGTTAGCTAGCTATCTAACCGAGGCAGCAGTCCATCAATCAGCTCAACCAGATGCGGTAGCCAGCGAGATCGCTCGCTAGAAGGTACGTTGTTGGTTGTAGGAGCATCTAAGTGATCGGGAAAGCTAACCCAGCGGATCAAATTCGTGTAACTCTCTCAGACCTCCATCTCACAACCAGCAACTAACCGCTTTGCGACAGTACCACGACACCCCACTTCACAGTCTGGAAAATTCTTCAGAATTTCAAAGTCTAATGCTGCTGGGCATTCCACCAAGATCGCACCAGTCGAATTTCATCCCATCCGTAAGTTTCATCTAATCGCTCACGAATTTTAGCCAGTGAGAATTCATCGGCTTGCTGAACCGCTTCGAGAATTTTAGCTTGTCGATCGCGTGCGACTAAGCGATCGAGATCGATCGGATATTTCATCTCGATTAGTTCTGCTAAATGCGTCATCACTGTACTAAGTCGGAGATTTCGCTCCTCGGCAATGTCCGCAGGCTTCTTGCCGCGCTGAAATAGTTCAAGCGTGTAAAGCTGAGTGTAAGTTGCTTCATTCGCACTCGGCGGAACTGGAACCGAGTCGAGCTTTGTGACTTTTGGGTCAAGCTGAATAACGGTTGGCTCCGGTGTGGTTTCGGTCTGAATGGGTAAACCGTTTTCCTGGCGGAACGATCGAATTTCCGTCAGAAAGACTTCCCCATACTGGGCTAGCTTGCGGCTTCCAACCCCGGAAATGTTAAGAAACTGTTGACGAGTTTGGGGCTGCTGCTGCGACATCAACCGTAAGCTTGCATTCGAGAACACGACGTAAGGCGGAACGGATTGTTCATCGGCTAACCGCTTTCGTAGTTTTTGCAAACGATCGAACAATGCTTCAGATTCAGGCGTATCAACCACAGAAATGGTCGGAACCGTTAATGCAGGCTTGGGTTTATCAATGGCAACCATCACAGAACGCTGTCCCCGCAGCACTTCCCAACTTAATTCATTTAGTTTCAGCACTGAATAACCGTCTGTGGTCTCATCCACTAATCTTTGATGAATCAACGATCGACCTAACAGCTTCCATTCTTCAGCACTGATATCTTTACCAATCCCATAGGTGCTGAGTGTGTTGTGATTGTTCTTCATCACACGATCGTTTTTAGAGCCGCGAAGAACATCGATCGTATGTGCCATTCCAAAGGTTCGACCCCGTTGATCAAATCGCGCTATACAAGAGAGAAATTTCTGTGCAGCAACTGTCCAATCTTCGACAGGTTTTGGATATTTGCAGTTATCGCAGTTATCACAGTTTCCGGGAAAGTCTTCACCAAAGTAGGAAAGCTGAATCGTGCGGCGGCATTCGGTTGCTTCTGCAAAGTTGATCACTCGGCGCAATTGTTGTGTTGCAATGCGCTGTTCATCTTCAAGCGGATCGCCTATGTTTGGATCAACTTTTTGCGAAATGATGTACTCGATCGTTTTTACATCAGCATAGCTATAAAACAAGGTACAAGTCGAAAGTTCTCCGTCTCGTCCGGCTCTGCCTGATTCTTGATAGTAGCCTTCGATATTTTTGGGAATATCGTAGTGAATCACAAATCTAACATCTGGCTTGTTAATTCCCATGCCGAATGCGATCGTTGCCACAATCACCCGCACATCATCCCGAATAAATCGCGTTTGATTCTCTTTACGGGTTTCTGCGTCTAGTCCTGCATGATAAGGAAGTGCTGCAATTCCGTCCTGCTTCAATCTTGCAGCGATTTCCTCAACTCGTTTTCGGCTCAAACAGTAAATAATGCCTGCGCCCGGAGTTTCTTTAATTTGTTTAACCACTTCTTGATAAGCAGTCTTTGTTTTCGGGCGGACTTCGTAATAAAGGTTGGTTCGATTAAAGCTCGAAACATGAATTCGTGGTTCATGTAAGTTCAACTGCTGAACAATGTCTTCTCGAACTCGATGCGTCGCCGTTGCCGTTAAAGCAATGATTGGAATGTTGGGATAGCGCGATCGTAGAATGCTTAATTGGCGATATTCCGGTCGAAAGTCGTGCCCCCATTCAGAAACACAGTGCGCTTCGTCGATCGCAAATGCTGAAATCCCTACGCGCTCTGTAATATGGGGCATTACACCTTGCAAAAAGTCCTCGCTTAGCAATCGCTCTGGTGCAACGTAAAGCAGCTTAATTCGTCCTTCCATTACAGCGCGTCCTCGCGATCGGCGTTCTTCTGCCGACAAACTACTATTGAGAAACGTCGCTGCAATCCCGTTATCGCGTAACAATTCCACCTGATCCTGCATCAATGCAATTAGTGGAGACACTACGATCATCAATCCGGGTTTGAGCAAGGCTGGAAGCTGAAAACAAATCGACTTCCCGCCCCCGGTTGGCATAATCACCAACTGATCGCGATTTGAGAGTGTGTGTTCGATAATTTCACGCTGACCTGGACGAAAACTGTCATACCCAAAGTAATGTTTGAGTGCCTCTTCGAGCGATGGAGATTCGAGTGCGAGCGGCAAGGACGTAGACATATTTCGGGGGTCAGCAACGCTATTGCTTAGAATGCCCCAAGTGTTGGAGCGCTGTAACTGCAATAGAATAGCAGTACCAGTTTAGGATAACAAGAAAATTTTAGGAGTTTGACGGGCTAGACAACAATGGCTCTTCAAAATTATGTCAACTCCTAAATCTTCTCAAGACAGTTCTGCGATCGTACTCAAATCATCTCAACCAGAAAATTCATCTTGGGTCAGACACTTGAGAAATGGAGTGGCGATCGTCCTCACCCATCATTAGATTTGAAGCATTAATCGAGTCGAGCACGATCATCCAAATCAACTTGCAGCTTTCATGCTGGGGTCAAGCCATTTGCCAAGTCATTTCTTGACCTGCTAGTAAGGGCACAAGACCAGATTCTGGAAATAGCAGCTCATCAGGAACAAGCCAGGTCGTTTTGGTCAAAGTAATCTGTTCAGTGTTGCGTGGAAGTTGATAGAAATCTGCACCATAGAAGCTGGCAAAAGCTTCAAGTTTATCAAGGGCATCGACGCTCTCAAATGCTTCTGCATACAACTCCATCGCGTGCAAAGCCGAATAGCAACCTGCACAGCCACAGGAACTTTCTTTGCTATTTCGAGAATGAGGGGCGCTATCGGTGCCTAGAAAAAACTTAGGATTCCCAGAGATTGCTGCTTGCAAAAGCGCCGATCGATGCTGCTCTCGTTTCAAGACTGGCAAGCAATAAAAATGGGGGCGAATGCCACCTTGGAATAGGCTATTGCGGTTAAATAACAAATGTTGGGGCGTGATGGTTGCAGCAATGTTGTTTGCAGAGAGGACATACTGCACGGCGTCTGAGGTAGTAATGTGTTCAAGAACGACGCGCAGGTTGGGAAATCGTTGCTTGAGCGGGATCAGATGTCGATCGATAAACACCTTCTCGCGATCAAAGATATCAACATCGTGCTCGGTCACTTCCCCATGCAGGAGCAGAGGCAGGTCTACCTGCTGCATCGCTTCAAAGACGCGATCACACCTGCGAATATCCGTCACTCCAAGGTCTGAATTGGTCGTTGCCCCAGCAGGGTAATATTTGACGGCTTTAATAAACTGAGATGCTTTTGCCGCGATAATCTCTTCAGGACTTGTGTTGTCCGTCAGGTAGAGCGTCATCAGAGGATCGAACGATTGTCCCTGTGGAACTGCTGCAAGGATGCGATCGCGATAGGCGGCTGCGTCAGCCACCGAGCGGACTGGAGGCTTCAAATTTGGCATGACGATCGCGCGGGCAAACTGACGCACTGTATGTGGCAGCACTGCTTTTAACGCTGCACCGTCGCGCAGATGGAGATGCCAGTCGTCAGGTCGTGTAATCGTAAACTTTTGCATTCTTCAATTATAGAGATGGCTGAATTTCGATGGCTCTCCTCCCAAAATCATAGAATAACTTGAGCCTTTAGCCTTGATTCTGCTGTCTCCTTTCGATCTATGGTCTAGACTTAAGCAATTAGACAGAAAGAGTCAGTCTAAGTAAATAATTCTAAGTAAATAGTGCGGTGGCTCAAGCGGTGCTTTAAGATTATTGGTGAAATACATTCGTTTAGGGTGCAATCGATACATACGCGCCTGGATGAACACAGCTATTTCTGAAGGGGTATTGTTATGACCTACCTTTGCAAATATTTTCGCAGGCTTGAAGATCGAGAGCAATTAGAACGAGGTAAATTTGATACGCAGATTCCGCCTTTAGAAGTACCTTTTCTGGCAGGTAAAACAGCCTATGATGTAGGCATTGCCTGGTGGTTAGCTCAATGTTCAAGCCTAGCTTATGAGAATAAAATTACCGTTGTCACTGAGTTAAAGGATGTGGGCTTTGATCGCATTTTTTTATTTGATACCAAGGGCACACAGGCGTTTTTAGCAAGTCATCCCGGCGTGAATGGGAGTGGCAAGTTTGCAGTGCTGGCTTTTCGGGGAACAGAGCAAGACTCGATCGATATCTTGACCGATATTAACTTCGTTAAGAGATTATTTCCTGATGAAAATCTGTTGGAAAATACAGGATTACAAAAGGAATCAGCCGAGAAACTTCCTAATCTTTATGCCCATGGAGGCTTTGTAGAAGGTATCGAAAATATCTGGGGCACGGCTGTAAGAAAAGAAATTGAAGATCTTTATAACGAGCCAAACGTAGGGATAGAGTGGCTTGGTGCACCGGGGGTAAGTAATGCCTTGCTTGACTTATATAAGCAATCTAGCGATATTGCGCTTTACCTTACGGGACATAGCCTGGGCGGTGCTTTAGCTACGTTGGCAGCTTACAAATTGCTGGTGTATGAACAGAGTTTTCATGTGACAGCACTGTATACCTTTGGCTCACCCAGAACTGTTCAGCAACCCCTAGCTAAAGGGATCAATAAGAAGTTTGAAGGGCGATCGCATCGGGTTGTGAATTACATTGATACTGTGCCTCGTTTACCACCGCGAATTCCAGTTCTTCTAGATTTCCGTCACATCAACGAATTAGTTTATTTCCCAGGCGATCGCCATCGCAAGAAACAAGCAACTGAGAACGCAGTCAAAGGCTTTCTGGGAGATACAGTCATAGGCTTTTTGGGAGATACAATTGTCCTTCTAATCTTGATGTTTGAGTTTTTGTTATCGCAAGCAACACGCTTAATCTGCATAGTCCCTGCTCTGGTAGGAATACAAGTGGAGCCTTATGTTCCTCGCACGCTTGAGGAGCATAAGATTTCTGAATATATTCGCGATTTAGAAGTTGATCTGTCAGTATAGACGTGCGAGCCGCTAGCGTTTAAACAAGGGCGAGCGCCGATCTTGTCGGGTGTGTTGTTACAAACACGCCTTTCAGACAATTCTTCCGGGCTAGCTAACACCGCATTGGTACGGACAGAACGGAGGTTATCGGTAAGAGTTCGAGGTGATCTACCACCGCACGACTTCATCGTTACCGGAACTTGAGAATAAGCTGCGGTGGAGTAGGCTCAAGGTGCAACGGGAGAAACAATGCCTTGGGCTGAAGTGCAAAAGCGGTTGGATTTATGATGCGATATTGATCGCTCTCCTCCCCAAAATCATAGAATGACTTGAGACTTTAGCCTTGATTCTATGAATACTCGTCAATTAGAAATTTTCCTCGACATCGCCACCGAAGCCGCTCTTGCTGCCGGAGCCGTTCTCCAAACCCATTGGGGCAAACTCGAAGACATTCGCGAAAAAGGTCGCCCCGGAGATTTAGTCACCGAAGCCGATCGCGCTGCTGAAGATGCAGTTCTCTCGGTTCTCAAGCGCCATGTGCCAGAGCATCCGATTTTGGCAGAAGAATCTGGGCAATTGGGCGATCGACAAAGCGAATTTCTCTGGGCGATCGATCCGCTCGATGGCACGACAAATTACGCGCATCAATACCCGTTTGTTGCGGTGTCGATCGGCTTACTGATCGAAGGAGTGCCGCAAGTGGGTGTGGTATTTAATCCGATCCATCAAGAACTATTCCGCGCCGCAAAAGGATTAGGGGCGACTTGTAATCGGCGGTCGATCCGCGTGTCCTCTACAACTGAACTAGAGAAAAGCTTATTGGTGACGGGATTTGCTTACGATCGAAGACAAACTCCAGACACCAACTATCCAGAATTCGCGCATCTGACCCACCTTACTCAAGGCGTGCGACGCGATGGAGCCGCAGCACTCGACCTCGCATACGTGGCAGCCGGTCGATTGGATGGATATTGGGAGCGGGGATTATCAATCTGGGATATCGCAGCCGGAATTGTTCTCGTCGAAGAAGCAGGCGGCAAAGTGACTGCCTATGACCAAACTTCTATGCAGCTTTCATCCGGAAGAATTCTTGCCACGAATGGAAGAATTCACGATCGTCTCAGTGCTGAACTGCTGCACGTTCAAGCCCATTGATACCCTAAAATTAACAGTCCTATCTCAATTCTGAGACTTGTAAACGAGAATCGATCGCGGCAGAATCCATTTAACAAATGGCTCCTATAATGAGTCGAGAGGTCATGTGCGATCGCAAAACAACACAAGTCACAACAGGTGGTGATCAGCGTGATGAATTCCCTTCGCTCTTGGATGCAACAATTTCAGCGAATTTGTAGCGAAGGAGAAAAACATCTCCATCACTCTGCCTCCGTGCGATCGCTCAAGCGCGTTAGTGGGCTGCGAAAACAACTCGCGCACAAGCCCGCGATTCCAACGCCCATCCTGATCATCGCCACCTCGATCGTATTTACAGGCGCATTGGGACGACAGTTTTATAATCAACCCCGGTTGAGCGTGGGCAAAATCGCTCCTGAAACGATCGAGGCTCCCAGCGATGCTGCCGTTGAAAATCAACAAGCGACCGAGGAACGGCGCAGAACTGCTCGCGATACCCTAATGCCAATGTTAAGACTGGATGCGCTCGCCTCAAATCAGTCTCGACACGCCGTACAAGCCCAGCTCGCAAAAGGAGTCACATTACGGCAGCAGCTTGGACAATTTCCATACATCGAATCGCAAATACTTTCAGAATCCGCTCAGCAATACTTACGCAAAGCGAAAGATTGGGAATGGGAAATAGTGATTGCTGCAACTCAGGATCGCACGAATCACCTGAGCACTCAGCTCAATGATGCCATTCAGCGCCAAGCGACGATCGAACTCATTCGCTACCGCAATCAAAATTCAGCCGAGCGCTTATCTAGCCTGATTCGTCAGATTACGATGGTGCGACAACGCTATGCGACGACGATCGGGCTGATTCAACCGCCGTATGATTCGACGGTGCTAGAGATTTCTGATCCGATGTGGCAGAAGACCCAAAGCGAAGTCATGCAAATTGTCGATCGGATGCTAGCGCAGGGGATTGCACCTGGACTGTCTCCAGACCAGCTTGAAACCGCGATCGAGCGTAACGTCGAAGACACAATGCCCCCAGAAACCAGAGCGATCGCAACGAAATTGTTGCTGGCTTCGCTAAAGCCCAATTTAACGCGCGATGATGAACAAACTCATGTGCAAGCTGAAAAAGCGGCGCAAGACGTTAAACCAGTGATGATCGAAATCCGGCAGGGAGAAACGATCGTCACCAGTGGACAAGTCATTTCAGCCCGTGATTTCATCTTGCTGGACTACTTTAATCTGAGTCGGCGCGAAACCAATTGGTTTGGTCTGATTGTGTTTGGTGGACTAGTTACCGGAACAGTCACGATCTTTTGGAGATTAGAGCAGCGCTATCATCCCAAAGGACTACGATATCGAGACTATTGGCTGGTGGGATTGATGTGTCTTAGTACCCCGTTGATGGTGATGATTAATGCACCTTCGACAAATTTACCGGCGATCGGGTTTTTGATGGGCACGTTTTACGGCTCGGTGTTGGCAGTGACCGGAGTAGGATTGCTGACGGTGATGTTACCGATCGGCATGGGATTGGGGGCAATGCAATGGATTCCTAGTGCAGCAGCAGGATTAATTGTGGCAGCTTTGGCGGCGCGAGTGCGATCGCGTGAGGAGCTAGCTTTGCTGGGATTAGGTGTAGGACTGACTCAAGGATTACTTTATCTATTGTTAGGTGCAGTGTCGGGAATGAGTTTGTATGGTCTGATCGGTCGGGTTGCACTTGAAGCATTGTTAGGGTTAGCTTGGAGCATTGTCGCGATCGGGATTAGTCCTTATCTAGAGCACTTGTTTGATGTTGTGACTACTTTACGATTGGTTGAACTTGCAAATCCTAATCGATCCTTGCTCAAACGCTTAGCTGCTGAGACTCCCGGAACCTTTCAACATACTTTGTTTGTGGCAAATCTAGCAGAAGCTGCCGCACGAGAATTAGGCTGCAATGTTGAACTTACTAGAGCCGGAACGCTTTATCACGACATTGGTAAGATGCACGACCCCCTAGGATTTATCGAGAACCAAATGGGTGGTATGAACAAGCACGATGCGATCAATGACCCGTGGAGGAGTGCAGCGATCATTAAAAAGCACGTCACGGAAGGAATTGTGATGGCACGTCGAGCCAGATTACCCAAGGCAGTACAAGCTTTTATTCCTGAGCATCAAGGTACGATGACGATCGCGTATTTCTACCATCAAGCCCAACAACAAGCGAAACTTGATCCTGAGATCAAAGTCAATGAGGCGGATTTTCGCTATGACGGCCCTGCACCGCAGTCTCGTGAAACTGGGATTGTAATGTTAGCCGATTCTTGTGAAGCAGCTTTGCGATCGCTCAAAGATGCCACACCCGAAGAAGCCTTGAACATGATCAATAAGATTCTGTCCGCACGATGGAAAGATGGTCAATTAGATGAATCGGGACTCACACGATCGCAGATGAGTGAGATCGCGCAAGTGTTTGTTCAAGTGTGGCAACAATCCAACCATCAGCGCATTGTGTATCCAAAGGTGAAGTCTTAGCTATTTCATTGCGCCCATTGTAGTTTTCCAGGCAAGCTCTTTGCACAGCACAATTAATGCTCTTTCTTCGGCTCCCTGAAATAGCTTGGATTCGATTAGTTCTTCTAGCACTTGATGGGTTAACTGTTCCGAGAACGTTCCGCCACAGTGCAGTAAATGACTGTAGTAACAGAACTGCGATCGGCCCATCTTATTCAGATGAAAGTGATAGATCTCTTCCCAAGTCATTCTCTGTACAGGTGTATTCACCGGAACGACCACACGCGGAATGCCTTGAATTCCGTATCGTCTACCGTTATGAGTATCTAGCTCTCCCACCAAAACCGTCCAGAGCAACGTCCGAACTTCTTGCACTTGATCCGGTGTGAACAATGGATCAGGCTCACTGGTCAAGCGAATTCCAGAATTGAGAAACAGTGGATTGAATAACTGCGAATTGTAGACAATTCCTACTGCCCAATGGCGCGAACTACCCCCATTTCGCGACTCATCTTCGAGCTTGACGAATGTTCCAAAGCCATAATCATCAGGCAGTGGAGCTTCGGCAAAATCCATTACATCATCTACCTGCACAATGTAATCACAATGAGAATTCGACTTCACCACTTTGCCTAATCGCATAGCCTTCTCCTCGCTCATTCACTGGCATTTTACAGTGATGTGAGTTTTTGTACTATCAAATTTTGATCATTTTGTCCCAACCTGAATCACTCCTGTCTCTACCACTGTGCGATAAGATGAATCTTTGCTTGTATACGTCACCACATCACTACCATGAGTACCGGGACATTGTTCGATAAAGTTTGGGACTTGCACACCGTCGGGATTCTGCCATCGGGACAAACTCAGCTTTTCATCGGGCTACATCTCATTCATGAAGTCACCAGTCCACAGGCGTTTTCGATGCTGCGAGAGCGTGGACTGAAAGTGCTTTTTCCCGATCGCACAGTCGCAACTGTTGACCACATTATTCCGACCGACAATCAAGCCCGTCCGTTTCTCGATTCACTTGCTGAAGAAATGCTGCAAGAACTTGAGAAAAATACTCAATCGAACAATATTCGCTTTTATCCGGTTGGCTCTGGCAGTCAAGGCATTGTTCACGTCATTGCACCCGAACAAGGACTCACTCAGCCCGGAATGACGATCGCTTGTGGAGATAGCCACACCTCGACCCATGGAGCATTTGGCGCGATCGCATTCGGTATCGGAACGAGTCAAGTCCGCGATGTGCTTGCCTCTCAAACCCTAGCGCTCTCTAAGCTCAAGGTCAGAAAAATCGAAGTCAATGGCAAGCTCAATCCGGGCATATATGCCAAAGATGTCATTCTGCACATCATTCGCAAACTTGGCGTGAAAGGTGGAGTCGGTTACGCTTACGAGTTCGCAGGTACAACCTTCGAGCAAATGAGCATGGAAGAGCGCATGACCGTTTGCAATATGTCGATCGAAGGCGGCGCACGCTGCGGGTATGTAAATCCCGATCCAACGACTTACGACTATCTCAAAGGGCGTGAGTTTGCACCCAAAGGCGAAGAATGGGACAAAGCTGTGTCCTGGTGGAACAGTCTCCGCAGTGATGCCGATGCTGTTTACGATGATGTTGTTGTTTTTGATGCGGCTGATATTACTCCAACTGTGACTTGGGGGATTACTCCAGGACAGGGAATTGGTGTAACCGAAACGGTTCCTACTCCGGCGGTAATGCCGGACGACGAAAGAGCGATCGCGCTTGAAGCCTATCAATACATGGATCTCAAACCGGGCGAACCCCTTCAGGGAACTAAAATCGATGTCTGCTTTATCGGAAGCTGCACCAACGGACGAATTTCTGATTTGCGCGAAGCAGCGCGAGTGGCTCAAGGGCGGCGCGTTGCTGAGGGCGTGAAAGCGTTTGTGGTGCCGGGATCGGAACGAGTGAAATCCCAAGCTGAGCAGGAAGGACTCGATCGCATTTTCGTTGAAGCTGGTTTCGAGTGGCGTGAGCCCGGATGCTCGATGTGTTTGGCAATGAACCCCGACAAACTGCAAGGGCGACAAATCAGCGCGTCCTCATCGAATCGGAACTTCAAAGGACGGCAAGGATCAGCATCAGGACGCACTTTGTTAATGAGTCCCGCAATGGTTGCAGCAGCCGCAATTACTGGAAAAGTAACAGACGTGCGTGAGTTGATGTAGTGGAACGGGGACGCAGTGCAAACCGAAACGATCGTCAAAAGGTCGGTTCGGTTGCACAACAATACAGGGATTGGTGCACCAATCAATGGCTCAGGCTGAAGAGCATAAAGGGGGGTTGTCTTCGTTGCTATCCTGCCCCTGAATGGAACAAATGACATTAAAATGAGCTACGAACAGCAAATTATTGATTTCTACAACACTAGAGCAAATTACGATAATGATGTAATACCAAATCAATGAGACAATTCACCCAAATTTGTCCTAGCCATTACCACCGCTTTCTTTGAGTGTACTCAATTTGGGTTTGCCGTCACAGTTTGCAAATCCATCTTCTGATCAGTATGTCCTGTTGTTCCTTCGTGTTAGCCTCAAACAAATAGGGAAGGGCAATGGCTCCAGTTCAATTCCCACGACGACGGTTTATGCAAGCGATCGCAGGGACAAGTGTCCTAGCCCTGTTAGGCTGCAAACAAGAACAAACCATGGTAACGCTGTACACGTTTGGCGATTCGATTCTCGATTGTGGACGATACAACGAGTCTGGAGTTCACCCAGGGCAACTGCTCGTTCAGAATGATGATCGTTTGTTTCCCGAATTTCAGGGGCAGGATCTTGCATCACGCGGTCCGGCTCGCCTTGACCATCGTGCCCGTGATGGTGCAACTGTAGAAGGGCTACAGTTGCAAGTCCAGGGATTGCAGGTTCAAGAACCTGCCATTGCTTTAATCACGATCGGGGGTAATGATCTTCTGGGTGGATTAATCGGCGATCGGGGCGTAGGCATGACAACCTTTGCCAACGCGCTTGACCGCTTCGTGCAGCATTTACCCATTCGTCCAGTTCTGCTGGGCAATGTGTATGACCCTACACTGGGCGATGACAATCGAAATTTCTTAGGCATTGAGGCAAAAGTTGCTCGCAAAAATCTTGAGCGCATGAACAGGGCGGTTGCAGACATTGCCCACCGCTATGGGCAACTAATCGATCTCCACGCTCATTTTCTGAGTGGTGACTTATCCTGGTTCACAGCCACGATCGAGCCAAGTCTCAAGGGTGCATCGGAAGTACGACGTGCCTTTCTTCCCTATGTCCTGCAGATACGTTAACTAACAGCAAGCGATGAATGGTGGATAGACCCTGCATGATCGATCACGGTGGTAACGACAAGTCAAAACGCCAATAAAATCAATACTTTTGAGCGTTACCACCTCTACAATTAAGGTGGTAACAGGCGTAATCCTAATTAGCTGAGCGCAATACCTCAAATCTACTAATCGCAAGGATTTAACAGGGTTACCACCTCGCAATCTAAGTGTTACCACCTCTGAAGGCACGATCGCGCTTCTGCTAACAGTTGCACCCCCTACAGAAGCGCGATCGCGCCCAAACAGAAAGAGGTTTTCCTGCAAAGCGGATCAAGTAGCAGGCAATCGTTACATCAAGCAACGATCACTTCCGTTATCGCGATAGGCTCCTGAACCGTTACAAACGATGAGCCTTGATTCGGTTGGACAGTCCGGCATGAGACGATATCACTACATAGACTCTTGAGCATTCATCCTCGATCACATGGCTAGAATTCCCGTCTTTCGCGCTGGTAACCAATTGCTGAAAGTCCGTTTCATCATGCTGCTGTCACTCGCTACTTTAATTGGAACTACTTACGCAGGTGCCAATTTAGTGCAGCATTATGGTGAGGCTCCAGGAGATGGTGGCAGGTTAAAACCGCTGCCAGAACGAATCGCGCTCGGTGCTTTTGTTGGGAGTCTCGGTGCTGTCTTCGCGGGTGGTATGTGGCTGTATGGCAAGTTCTATGTGGTTAGCATTGACTTTGATGATGCCGAACAGAACCTTTACCTGAACACGGTGGAATTTTTTGGCACCAAACGCCATGAGATTGAACTCTCGAACGTGCTTGAGAGTGAAGAGCGTGCAGGGCAGCTTGATTTGACTGCTTTCGACCCCGCTTCTATTTCTGTCAATGCCCCTTGGAAGTCAGTCCGTTTAGCAGGGTGGAGGTTGCCCGTGATCATCGATAGGCAAGGTGAAATCTTGCATCCAGCGTTGTTTGAGAAGCTTTTTGAGAATGGGAGCGATTGAGAGGTAGAGTCTAGAGAAGCTGAAAGCGAAGTCTATGTCGATGCCGCCTACACCGACTATCAAGCTGAAGATGACCTCAAGAACACCGAAGAAATTTGCTTGCAGGTCGCCCGCAAACGCAATTCCACTCGTCCCGATTTCCCTGCCTTGGCATACATCCAGCAAACGACCCGTCATGCCATCGAAACGGTCTTTAGTCAGATTACGCTGCGCTTCCCGAAGTCCATTCATGCTGTGACAATGGATGGCTTTCTGCCCAAATTCACTGCATTCATCTTCGTCCAAACGCTCGAAGCTGCTTTCATGCCATAACCAGAAGTATCAGCGACGACCTGCATCGTTCTCATTGCTGCCAGGACGGGCTAGTTTTCATGACCATTTCTCTGCCAGTAGCCCTCCTTCGTTGAACTCGCAACTTGGGTTATTAGAAGTATTTCAAAAAATGGGCTGAAACAGAAGTGGAAATCAACGGTTCTTAATTCTGGGCTTAAATCTCTGGAAAATAGCGACCATTTTAGAGCATTTCAAGGATTGCCTAAGATTGCTCATATCGGGCTTTAGCTTTGCTGTATATAGGTTTTGAGTGTTACGGGACTGGCGGGACTCGAACCCTCGACCTATCGCTTAGGAGGCGATCGCTCTATCCAACTGAGCTACAGCCCCGGATGAGTGGCATTATAGCAATCTCATCTAAAACGGGATTAGTGATGTAAGAAATGTTCGAGAAAGCGCGAAAAGAAAGCCGCGATCGCACCAAAGAAATGAGAGACATCACCGGGTTCTGCGCCGATCAGTCCGTTCCCGATCGCTTCACTCACAGGCGTATAGTCTACAGGTTCGGAATCGCAAGATTTGAGCGATCGCCCAATCAGTTCCCCCAGCGAAATCAACCCTAAAACCATCAATACAACTACGGCAAACACGAGCAAGTTTTGCATGATTGTCCTCCTTAAAAATTGAGTCCACATCCAGAAGCCCAGGTTTCATCCCAGGGAGCGCCACCCGTTTCTAGTCCACATAAATCGCTCGTAGCTCTTACAATCAGACGTTCTGCCTGATCCCACAGTTCCACCGTCACATTCCCTCGCATCGTGTCACGGCAAACAAACTGCATTCCGTCGATCGTCGGTGCTCGTAACGGTGTTCCAGGTAAATCTGTGGTTCCAGTCACGGTGACTCGATACTGTCGGTTTCGAGCATCCATGCGCCAATAGCCCCAAGGACGAATCACCCAATTCACTTCGGCATTCCAGGGCACAAATTCGTAGAACTGACCCCGATAGTGAATTCCAACCATCGCAACCGATTCTGTCCACCAAAGCACTCCGCGCCGTCCCCCGCCTGCAGTAAGCGCTAAATCTGGTTCATTGTCGAACGCGTTGCAGTTGAGCCAAAACCATTTACTCGGAAATGCTCCGCCCCAGTTCTTTTCACTATAGGCGGGAGCATTGACAAATTCATATTTCTTGTCATTCCAGTTGATGTAACCTGTGGCGTGTCCATGAGCCATGAGAATTTGCCATCCAGGTTCAAAAATCTGGAGCGATGAGAGCAAGCCTGCGGTGGATTGTCGATCGCCCCACCCATACACAGGCGCGATCGCATATTGCCATTCTGCAAAATTCCCGTTTGGCTCTTTCAGTCGTCCTTGATGCCAGGTTTCTGTGGCTTGATATCCTTCAGAAATGGTGCGATCAAACGCTTGCGGATCTAAAAGCTGAGGTTTGCCCGATTGCCGCCAATGTCCTAAAGCCAGTCGATCAGGTGCTGCCCAAAATCGATTCGGGTCAGGAAAAGTCCGGCACAGATACTCATCATCAATGCCTAAAATTTGAGCCACACCGCCGCTTGTAGGTTGCCCGCCTTGAGGATCTTCGATCGAATACATAAACGCAAACGTTTGACCGATTTCCGGTAAGGTGACGCGGTAATACCACCCCTCAAAAAAGCGGCGAGGAATTCGATTCCAGTGATAACCACTGTGGGGAGTCGGCAGGGGGCTAGTATTTTGAGGCATACAATCGACAATTTTCACAAGGGCCGGAGGGATTGACCGCGCATCGAAGATAGGGCGATCGCGCATTATAAATGCAGGTAAAATCGCCGACGAGGGTTCCAATCCCTTCGACGCGGTGATGATCCGGGGGGAGGCGAAGCAAGTTTTGGAGTTGCCGCTGCTCTGCGGCTGCCATCGCTGCTCGAAGGCGCTGCTGAGCTTGAGACTCTAGCCGATGCTGGAGCAGCAACGTCAGAACCGAGGGAACAAGCGCGATCGTAAGAATCAGGAATACTGAAAGCATGATTCTATTTTGAGCGATCGTCTAATAATTTGGGATCAATTTGATCCTAGAAGAATTCGATCGTTTTTCCAATGCTGCCAAGACATTTCGGCGAAACGCCTCAGCAGCATTGACCGCATCACTATTGACCGCATCACTTAGGATCTACGCCGGATAAAATGCGCCCACACCTTCCCATCGGGGCCGCAAACGCGATTCGTATAGTTATAAGGATAAAGCAGCTTACGTCCCTCGGTATCTGCATATCCAGTTAAAGCATCCCCCCAAGGATCATTCACAATATAGCCATCCGGCGTATAGCCAATCACCGTCACAATATGACCATAAGACGTAAACATGCCACACAACACCACCGGGCGACCATTGATCAGTTCTTCTCGCACGTCCCGAAATGTCCACTCGGTACTAAACGTGCCATCAAATCCATAAGCATCGATCAGCTTCGATAAGGTGTTGTGATTGATTTGAGATCCTTCTCCATCTTCGTTGAAGCACCACTGCAACAATTCATCTTCAAGTTGACCGCCTTCACGGGCGCGAGTTCCAAGATAGGACATACACATCGCGATCGCCGTCACATTACAAGTAGACCAGTAAAACCGGGGATTGTCTCGCTGTGAGAAGTACGGCACATTCAATTCAACAGAACCGGGAATCGGATTAAAGGCGCGATTGCCCCGACTCATCCGCACAAAGTCCGGGAATATATAGCCCGTATTCCCAAAGTTCGGCAATTCTTCATTCAGTGACACTTTGATATGTCCGCCTTCAATCATGTAGCTTGCGACCCCGTAAAACTCATTCGCATTAAAGGTCGATCGTTCATCCGGTTGAAGCTCCGACGACTCCACCGGACGCTTTTTGATCACGGTGTCGCGTAGCGCTGTCACCGTTAAAGCACTCGAATCATAGGGCACTTCCCGCCCGTTGCGCTCAATCTGGGCATACTGCCAGAAGATAAAGCCACGATCGCCAAAACCGGGGATCGGATCTTTCAGCGTCACTCGAAAATGTCCGCGAGTGCAGGCATATCCTGTAATTTGAAAGACTTGACCTTTCAGCACGTTTGTTCTTTGATTAGCTGCCAGCAGCGAAGAATCGGCAGGAGAAGTTTTGAAAAAGGTGGTTTGGGTGATCAGAAGATGTGCTGCTAAAGGAATATCGGGAACATCATCAAGCGAAAACCTGAGAATCTGTGCTCCTTTCGTCAGTTGCACATGGTCTTCGTAGAAATAACCAAAATTTCCGATCGGCGCGATTGTGCTCCCTAGCTCTAATTTCAAATGCCCATCAATAAAGCCGTATCGCAGTACGGGAAATGTTTGTCCGGCTTTGACTAATACCTTTTGCTGAGTGTTGAGCCGCGCAGAATCCTCGGTTGAAACCTTGAAAAAGGTGTCTCGCAGCAGTTTCACAGAAAGAGACTGTCCCACCGTTAGCGGATTACGGCTCACAGTAATGTAAAAGACGCGATTTTCGATGAGCTTATTGCTGGCATCAAATCCTCTGAGCCGCAGCCAACGCGCTCCGGGTGTGGAGAATCCTCGCGGCATCGAGACCTGCCAGGTTCCATTGTTGAGCTTCACATCTAGGTTCACTTTATCTTCAGCCATCAATGTGATCCGCCTGATACGAGCAGCATTATAGCTGCCCTTGAGAACCACTGGCTTATTCACCAATACTTCTAAAGGCCCAGCATAGGTTGGAGGCGCACTCCCGCCTCCTGAAGTTAGCGAATTGGCTGCGATCGTCGTGTCTGTCATACTCTTTTCGCTGAAAAACGGTGTGCAAAAACCAAAGACGAAACATGGCGCGATCGGATGCGCCCCTGTTCTGACAACTATACTTCTGCTGCACGATTTGCGAAAAAGAATCTCCCGATCGCAGGAGATCAGGAGATTAAGCTTCGATCGAAGATAATGGGCTACAGGGCTAATTGCTGCAAGATATCCGTTGCGTGAGTATCCGTCTGAATCGTCGTATGCACTTGAACGATCTTGCCATCTGCACCCACCACATAAGTCACGCGCTTGGAATAGCCGCCGCCATCGACATCATAGGCTTGGGTGATGGCTCCATTGGTATCTGCAAGGAGTGGAAACGGCAGACTGTATTTTTCGGTGAAGCGCTGGTGTGAGGCTTCATCGTCCATACTTACGCCAAACACAGGAATTCCTTGACTGGTGTACTGGGTGTAATTGTCACGAAAACTGCACGCTTCTTTGGTGCAACCGGGCGTGTCGTCCTTGGGATAGAAATACAATACGACCGCTCGACCTGCATAGTCTGAGAGCTTAACGGTGTTGCCGTTCGTGTCTTTTACGGTGAAATCGGGGGCAGTATCGCCCACATTGAGCGGCATAGAGATGGCTCCTTTAGAAGATATTCCGTCATAAATTGTAATCTTCTACTTCTACGTTTTAATTACAAAGAACTCAGGGGGTTTGCGTCGATCGATTTATAGGTTCCTGACCCAAATTTGCTTCATATAGCGAAGAAAATATGATCCTTACGTATAATCTGAACAGGAATCTTTATAAAAGTTTGAGCCTCTACTCCTGATCAGTCACCCCCCTTTAGTAAGAAGAGATTAATTATGCCCAGAATCTTAATTATTGATGACGACCCAACGATCGCGGAACTCGTCGCAGTCAACCTAGAGATGGCAGGCTACGATGTCAGTCAAGCCTCAGATGGCAATCGCGGACAAGCCCTCGCGCTCCAGCTCCAACCCGATCTGATTTTGTTGGATCTGATGCTGCCGCAAGTCGATGGCTTTACGATCTGTCAGCGCATTCGCCGCGATGAGCGCACCGCCGATATTCCCGTCTTGATGCTGACCGCGCTCAGCCAAACTCAAAACATTGTGGAAGGCTTCAATGCAGGCGCAGACGACTATCTGAAGAAGCCGTTTGAAGTCGATGAAATGCTGGCGCGAGTCCGGGCGTTGTTGCGTCGTACCGATCGCATTCCTCAAGCCGCAAAACACTCTGAAATTCTCAGCTATGGCCCTTTGATCCTAGTGCCCGAACGCTTTGAGGCGATCTGGTTTGGCAAAACCGTAAAGCTGACGCATCTAGAGTTTGAGCTGCTGCACTGCTTGCTTCAGCGCCACGGTCAGACTGTTTCTCCGAGCGAAATTCTCAAGGAAGTTTGGGGATATGATCCCGATGATGATATCGAAACCATTCGGGTGCATGTGCGCCATTTGAGAACCAAGCTTGAACCTGATCCCCGGCATCCGAAATACATCAAAACGGTGTATGGTGCGGGTTACTGCCTAGAACTGCCCAGCGAAAGCATCGAAGAAGTTCAGATGGCAGGTTAATTACTTTTCGAGCCGAATTGCATACCACTGCAAATACTCACCGGGAGCCATTCCTAGCTCACAGGTGGTATCGATCAGATAGCGGATCTGCTCGTCGATCCCACCCGCTTGTTTGATATCTGTGGGCAATTCGTCTTGCTGAGTTGCGAGAATCGATCGTAGCTTTTCGCTCAATTCAGTCGCGGTTAGGATCGCTTCAGACTGGTTCGTTTCGAGCACAACAAAATGCTCCTCATCATACATAGTTGCCGCAGACATAAGATTTGTTAGAGAATCAAGAGCATTCTCATTTTTGCACTTCTGCCCTCATCTAGAGCGAAGAATCTCCCACAAGTCAGACCCCGATTGCTCTCAGTGCGTGATATTCAGGAGATATATTATTCTTGAATCGCTATGCAGAAAGCACATTTAATTTTTAATCCGGTGGCGGGTCAGGGAAACGCAGGACAGGAATTAGAGCTAATTCAGCGGTTATTAGGCGAAAAGTTCGACTTAGAAACGAAATTCACTTCCCCCGATCGCGATGCGGATGAACTTGCTGCAGAATCCGTTAAGGAAGGTGTAGACGCGCTGTTTGTGTCAGGCGGAGATGGTACGGTTTCTGCTGCGGCGAATGCTGTGATCCGCACGCAGATTCCTTTAGGTGTGATCGCACGCGGGACTGCAAATGCGTTTGCAAATGCGCTCTCGATCCCCACGACGATCGAAGCTGCCTGCGAAACGATTCTGAATCAGCACACGAAGGTAATTGACGTAGCATTCTGCAACAAGCACCCGATGATTCTGCTTGCCGGAATTGGATTTGAAGCAGAAACAATTCAGCTTGCCAGCCGCGAAGCCAAGAATCGGCTGGGAATTCTGGCATATGTTCTTGCAGGTATCCGCAAGCTGCGGGATCTTGATCACTTTGAGGCCGAAGTCGAAACCGACGATAAGATTATCTCGTTTACCGCTTCGGCGCTCACCGTAGCGAATGCCGCTCCTGCCACTTCGGTACTGGCTCAAGGCCCAGCAGGGTTAATTGTCGATGATGGAATGCTGGATTTGACGATCGTTGCCCCTGCGAATCGCACCAGCGCGATCGCTGCGACTTATCATCTGCTGCAATCTGCCCTCAGCGGCAATCCAGCAGAGCGCGATGATATTGGCTATTTACGATCGAAGCGCTTTAGAATCACGACCAATCCACCGCAAAAAGTAGTGCTGGATGGTGAAATGATCGGCACAACCCCGATCGAGGTGGAATGTGTTCCGGCGGGACTCACCGTTTTTATGAACGATCCGGAGGCAGAAATTCCGACTGAAAAAATCGACGGTTTACCCGATCTTGTGATTGAGCCAAAAGATGCCCCAGTCTGACGAGATTGCGGCAGTCTTGAAACCCGCGAAACTGCTAATTCTTCTCAGTATAAGAATCTCGAATTTGCTTGAGTTCGGTTAACTGCTGCTCCACGATCTGCATCACTTGGTCAATCTCAGGAACGACATTATGCTGCTCGGTGAGGGGTGTTGCTGTGTGATGAAGTTCGTTGATCTTTTGCTGGAGCCGAGTCGCGATCGTCAGTGCATCGCGGCTTAAGCTTGTGAGCTGTTGGCGCTGATAAAACTTTAGAGCTGCACCCCGGAGGACTTGTAGCGTTGCTTGCTCTCCAGCTTCCGTCGGTGTAATTCGCAGGCGCAGTAGTGCCCGATCGCGCTGATACGATCGCTCGATTTCGACCTGCTGAACTTCAGTGACCGGAGACAGCGGAAGACGAGTGAGATGTTTGAGTTCGTCGATCAGGGCTTGGAACTTGTTGAGCGCGACAGTTTCGATCACAGACTGAATAGTTCCATTTTGGCTCCATAGAATTCGACCGTATCTTTCCCGGCGTTCAAAGAACAATCGCCCAATCCCGTTGCCTAAGACTCGTCCTAGAAGTTCCTTGAGCAAGCGTGATGGAGGGAGTTGGGCAAGCAGCGCGATCGGTTCTTCAGCGTATCGGGTGCTGACGGGTAAGTCGGGAAGGATAGTGTAGGGATTCTGAACGGTTGCTTGAGCTTCGGGTGCATCCGTTTCTAATGCGGTTTGTTCGTCAGAAACTTCAAGTACCAGTGTGTCTTTATCGTGGAAGCCTGCTTCTAGGGATGCTGTGGGCTGTGGTCTGGATGGGGCTGGAGGGTTTTGGCTGTAGTTTAGGTAGGCGGTCAGAACGGAGTGATGTGTTTCTGAAGAGAGGCTTTGAGGGATGAGTGAGTAGTTTTGGTAGCCCACCATCCGTCGAGCATAATTGATCGCGGCAACATCATTGAGCATCACCATACCTAAGTACAGTTTGCCATGTTGGATGGAGAGCGGCAGAATCTGGTGAAACAGACACGCTTCAAACGGCAAGACGCGATCGATAAGTTGAAAGACTTCTTCTGAGTTCATGGAGGCGATTATCTGGGGAAAGTCCTACGACCTTGATTCCCACTTCCAAAAAGCGAGACATTGATAGTGTTCCCCCTTGCAGTTAAGCTCTGTGCATGGAAACTAAATTGTCGTTCCGATTGGCTCCTAACCCAACTAGGCAGAGCGATTCGTCGATCGTGGTCTTTCTGCATGGATTTCTGGGCAGTGGTATGGAGTTTGATGCGATCACGGCGCAATTAGGCGATCGAAGTCTCACGATCGATCTTCCGGGTCATGGTGAAACTCGATTTTCAGATCAGTACACGATGGAAAATACAGCAACTGCGATCGTCAACTTACTAGATGAGTTAGCAATCGATCGGGCGAATTTGGTCGGCTATTCAATGGGAGGACGATTGGCGCTGTACTTGGCGTTAAATTATCCAGAGCGATTTGAGAAAGCAATCATCGAGTCAGGGTCTCCGGGATTGAAAACAGAACGAGAAAGAGCGGAGCGCATCAAGCGCGATTGTGAGTTAGCCGATCGGATTCGGACGGATTTTGATCAGTTTTTGATCGATTGGTACAATCAGCCGTTATTTCAATCGATCAAAGTGCATCCACAATTTGAGCAGATGCTGAAAGAACGATCGCGTAACAATCCGGTTGAACTTGCGCGATCACTTCTTGAAATGGGAACGGGAATGCAGCCGAACTTATGGGGGAAATTACAATCGCATCGGCAGCCGTTATTGTTGATAGCAGGAGAGCGCGATCGTAAGTTTGTCGCTCTGAATCAAGAAATGGCATCGCTCTGTGAAACGGCAGAATTAGCGATCACGTCCAACACTGGACACAATATTCATTTTGAGAGTCCAGAGTGGTACATCCAGCAAATCAAAGACTTCTTGATTGAACCCGTAAAAAAGCAGCCCTATCGCTAAGGCTGCACCAGACCACACAGTAAACTTTTCGCGCTTCTAGCTCCACGCTCCCTCTAGCGCATTCAAATCTGTTTCCGGCAGCAGAATCATCGTCTCAAAGCCAATTCTGCCCATCTCCGGTTCTTCGCCCATTTCCATTTCTACCAAATACGACCAGTTTCCAGAATCTGCACGAAACTCTCGCACTTTTCCCTGCCCACCAATGAAGCGTACAAATTGGTCAGGACTAAACTTTGGCATCGTCATTACAGCGGTCATAATTCCCAATTCCTTTTGTCTACGCTTGCATTCACTCTCTAGGCTTCAATGAATTGCTAATCCAATTGCAGACAGAATAACGAGAATCAGGATAAAGATGACTCCCCCGTTTGGGTAAAACTTAATCTGAAACCATTCCACCCTAGGAATTAGCGCAGTTTGATATGATGCGATCGAAATGAGTACATCGCACGATCGATACAGAGATTGCACGCACAATTTACATCAGAGGAAACGCTACCGCTAATGCTGATCACTTCAATTTGGGAAATCCATCTTGCATCGCTGAGCCTATGGGACAAGACCAGCGGCACTTGGATCAATGTCGCAACGGTTTTAGTCGGTAGTGCAATAGGACTGATGCTGCAAGGGAGCTTGCCTGCTCGAATGCAGCGCATTATTACTCAAGGGTTGGGGCTATTAACGCTGTTTTTGGGTGTCACAATGGCATCGAGCTTGCTAAAAGTCAAACTCGGCGCGATCGATGGCGTGATTATTGGGCTGTTTGCGATCGTTCTAGGTGGCTTGCTGGGCGAGTGGTGGCAACTTGAAGCAAGGCTGCATACGATCGGCGATCAGATTAAACGCAGGGTGAAAGGGGGCGGCAGTTTTACCGAGGGATGGGTAGCGGCAAGTTTGCTGTTTTGCGTTGGGCCAATGACGATCGTTGGCAGTTTAAACAACGGGTTAGCGGGAAACAATACGCTGTTGTCGATTAAAGCTGCGATGGATGGACTCGCTGCGATCGCGCTTAGTAGCAGTTATGGGATCGGCGTAGTGTTTTCGATTTTGCCGATCGTCGTTTATCAGGGCGGATTGTCGATCGCAGCCGGATTACTCGCTCAATCGCTTAGCGATCCAACCACGGCTCCAGCCGTGTTGTTAACTTCGGGAGTGGGTGGATTAATGGTGATTGGGCTGGGTTTGAACTTATTGGAAATTGCGCGATTAAGCGTTGCTGCATTTTTGCCAGGATTGCTGCTTGCACCGTTGTTCTCTGCAATCATCGAACGGTTGGCGTAATCAGAATCAGTAATATGTCCGCCTATATAAAAGATCCATCACCGATGACTTGACGCTTAATATGTTTGAAGTTTGATCCGAATTTTTTAAGATTTGCTACCAAATTCAAAAATGTCTCTATAATTAACGACGATAGTGATAACAGCATCACCATCACTATCGTCGATCGAGATGAGCAATAGAGCGATCATTGTCTGGATTGCTCAACTGGCTGAAAGATTTTGTTTCAGATTCCAAGAATGGGAATACATAAACAAAGCAAACTGCCTGTCTATTTAGTAGGAGAAACACAATGGTTGTAACGAAAAGAAGATCACCCACATCAACGCTAGTCTCAAAAGATTCGATCAGCAGCGCATCCACCGCACTCCAAGAATTACCGGAAAAGCCGAAGGAAATCTGGTCGCTGAGAGAAGCAATTCACCTACTCAAAGATCAAATTACGATCGCGCTCGATCGTGGCTACAACTACAGCGAAGTTTCGCAGATGCTCTCCTCGAAGGGTGTAGAAATTAGCCCCTCGACGCTGAAATACTATCTATCGTCTGCCCGCAAAGAAGAAGGCAGTGCAAAAACTCGTCGCCGTCGTCGCACGATCAGCATGAGTGCTGAAGCGTTGCAAGACGGTTCAGATGCCCTAGAGAATGCGTCTTCAGAACAAGAATCAGACGAAAAACCCAAGCGCACCCGATCGACCGCTAAAGCCGATAAAACGACCGAAAAAGCATCGACCAAAACGGCTGCCAAGTCCAAGGCAAGCACCGCTAAAACGACTAAGACTGGAACCGGCCGGAAAAAGTCCGACAGCTAGTGATGTACACTCGCTTTACCGATCGACATTCGCGCTAGTCTTGATTTGAGTGTCGATCGCATCGGTCACTGCGATAAGTGATTGCTGTTCGCGAGAGTTTTGTTACCCTCATTTACAATTCTAACTTTGCAATGGTCTTAAATATTTCCTTACCAGAAAGCTTAGATGCGTTCTGGATGCCTTTTACTGCAAATCGACAGTTCAAAGCCAAGCCCCGTCTGATGGCATCTGCCAAAGATATGCACTACACGACGGTAGACGGTCGTTCGGTGTTGGATGGGACCGCAGGTTTATGGTGTGTGAATGCGGGACATTGCCGCGATCGCATTGTGCAAGCGATTTATCAGCAAGCCGCGACATTAGATTTTTCGCCAACGTTTCAAATGGGACATCCAGCTCCGTTTGCGTTAGCCGATCGCTTAGCAAAGATACTGCCAGGGGATTTAGATCACATCTTCTTTGCGAATTCTGGATCAGAGGCAGTCGATACGGCGTTAAAAATTGCACTGGCGTATCATCGGGTGCGGGGTGAGGCGAGCCGAACCCGATTGATCGGACGAGAGCGCGGGTATCACGGCGTTGGATTTGGCGGCGTTTCAGTGGGAGGAATCGCACCGAATCGCAAGTTCTTCGGGAGTTTGTTGCCGGGAGTGGATCATTTACCGCATACACACAATCTAGAGCAGAACGCTTTTAGTCGAGGACAACCCACCTGGGGGGCGCATTTAGCCGATGAGCTAGAACGCATCGTCACTTTGCATGATCCTTCGACGATCGCGGCTGTGATTGTTGAGCCTGTGGCGGGATCAACGGGTGTGTTAATTCCACCTGTGGGATATTTGGAGAAACTGCGATCAATCTGCGATAAGTACGGCATTTTGTTGATTTTTGACGAAGTGATCACGGGCTTTGGTCGCTTAGGTCGGGGATTTGCAACCGAATATTTTGGGGTAATGCCAGATCTCATGTGTGTCGCGAAAGGAATTACCAATGCGGCAGTTCCAATGGGTGCGGTATTTGCACGATCGTATATCTATGATGCGTTTATGCACGGACAGGAAAACGCGATCGAGCTTTTCCACGGATACACCTATTCAGGGCATCCCTTAGCTTGTGCCGCAGCAATGGCAACGCTGGATATTTACGAAGAGGAAGGCTTGTTCGATCGTGCCCGTGATTTATCGCCTTATTGGGAAGAGGCGATGCACTCGCTGAAAAGATTGCCGCACGTGATTGATGTGCGGAATTTGGGCTTAGTGGCAGGCATTGAGCTTGCATCGATTCCGGGACAGCCAGGAGTCCGGGCTTACAATGCAATGGTTGATTGTTTTGAACAAGGATTACTGATTAGAACGACCGGAGATATTATTGCGTTATCGCCACCGTTAATTTTGGAAAAACATCACATTGATGAAATGGTTGAGCGTTTAACGAGTGTGCTAAAGGGGCTAGCATGAATTTTGAATTGAGCTTGATTAAGAAGTAGACTGAGCGCAAGTCTAGAGTTCTGAGTCCATTTCCAATGGACTTGCGCCGATTAGCCCGAACTTTCAGTTCAGGGCGGGATGTGGCAGCGACGAAGACTGCTCAAGCATCCTCCTAGTAACAAGCGCATGAGCCAGTAATCATCGAGTTGTACTTAATCAAGTCGTACTTAATTCAGTCTCCACCTTTTTATAGGGGATCGCTCTGTGTGAGGGAGATAACCTTAAAACGATTCGTAAGACAACGAATTTTTTGGAAACTTTATTCCTCACAACACTTTGGAGACTCCTTTTATGACTTCGATTAATACAAACAATACCGATCGAGCCGTCTCAGAATTTCAAAAGCTGCCGATCGAGGAGCAACTTGTCGCACTCGGAACGCTATTCAAAGAAGTCTCTGGATCAGTCCCGTCCTCAGCTTTGAGTACCTCTTCTAGCAACGAAATTTCGACGCTGATCGATGAAATCAAATCACAGCGACACGATGAACAACTCCAAACGCTTGGTGATTTCCTGACCAATAAGGTTGATCACTTCGATGGCGTTGCACTCGATCCACATCCGAGCAAAGCTCTGTTAGAACTGCTTCCCGGTAGCACTCAACCGCCGCTCGCACGCTACGAAGCGTTAGATGCAAACTCTCGGATCGCATTCTGGTATCAACTCGGTCAAGAATTTAGCAGCAGCATCCCGACCAATGCTCAAGTGTCGCCGAAAGCAACTGAATTGCTGTCTTCGGTACGATCGCTTAGTGCGGAAGAAAAAGCCGCTTTCCTGGGTCAACTCGTATAGATGAATGAAGCGCGATCGTAACCCACGCGATCGCGCTTTCTTGCAGGTCTTATTCGATTTAGTTAGTCTATGGAAGTGCGTATCTTCCTGGAACAATGCTGCAAATTTCTAAAACGATCTCCATCCCCGACTCGGAGATTGAGCTGAGTGCGATTCGTTCTCAAGGTGCAGGCGGACAAAATGTGAATAAAGTGGCAACTGCAATTCATCTCCGGTTTGATATTGCGGCTTCTTCGCTGCCAGAACGGATCAAAACTCGCCTTCTGGAGCGAAATGACAATCGGATCACCAAAGATGGCATTGTGGTGATTAAAGCGCAATCACAGCGTACACAAGAGCAAAATCGCGAAGAAGCTTTGGATCGGTTAAAAGACCTGATCAAGAGCGCGATCGTCGTACCAAAAAAACGGAAGCCTACAATTCCAAGCCGCAGTGCTCAAAAGAAGCGGCTCGACAGCAAAACTAAGCGAGGACACATCAAAGCGCTCAGAGGCAAAGTGACCAACAGCGATTAGAACACTCGATAGTAAAACAGCACTTCAAACAACAATGCAGCGACAATCGGAACAACGATCGGAATGATCACCACATATCCCCATTTATCAAACCGAATCGGTTGATCCTTTGGCTTCAGAATATAAGCCCCTGCTGCGATGCCCGCGATCGTGCAAAAGATGCCAAACACTAGAAAAATAACGAATCCTGACTGCGGTACTCCCATGTTGTCTCGGTAAGGAACAAGTAAGTAATAACGCTTCAGCATAGTGTGATCGGATCTTTAAGCTTCTCTAGCTATTGATAGGTTTTACCAGGTTGGATGGGAAGTTGCACCGTGAACCTTGTCCAACCCTGATCGCTACTGACTCCGATCGTGCCTTGTAGCGATTCAACTAATTTTTGTACCAGCGCAAGCCCTAGTCCTGAACCCCCTTGTTTCCAGGGATCAGCGTTAGGAACCCGATAGAAGCGCTCAAAAATTCTCGATCGCGCTTCTGGAGGAATTTCAACTCCCGAATTTTTGATGCTAAGTTCCACATGAGGTGCAATCCAGTCTGCAAACACGATAATGTGCTCCGTCGGTGGAGTGTATTTGCAAGCATTGTTGATGAGTTCTATCAGAATTCGCTCTAGTGCTGCACGATCGCTATGCAAAACGGGAAGCGCCGGGCTGATCTCAAGTTCAAGCGTTTGTTGTCGCGATTCTGTGCGACGAAAAAATGGTTCTAGCAGTTCAGGCAGCCAAGTTTCGAGATCGATCGGGGTCACGTCAATCGATTGTCGTCCGGACTCTAGACGTTGCAGATCGAGTAACGTATTCACTAATTCGGATTCGCGATCGCATTCGGCATTCAGTATTTTAATGTATTGCTCTCTCTGTGATTCCGTCTTTGCAATCTTAAAAAGCTGTAATGCCATTTTCATGTTGGTCAACGGCGCTCTCAATTCATGAGAAACGGTACTTAGATATTCATCTTTCAGTTCGCTAAGCTGCTGTAACTCTTCAATCTGGTAGTCTAAATTAAGTTCGATCGTTTTGTAAATAGTGATATCTTCTAACGCAATCAAAATACCATCAGCGCGAATTTCTAGCGGTTCGATCTGAAACCGAAACCAGCGCTCTTGTCGCAATTGCTCTGTTGCAATTCGATAGGGATGTTGCAGAACTGCTTGCCATTGTTCAGGATTAATCCAATTCGGAACTAAAATCGGTTCAAGCAAACGACCCGCTTGAATGTTTAACATCGAAGCAGCGATCGCATTACAAAACCAAACTCGCCCCTCTAAATCACACGCCACTAAAGCAATCGGTAAACAACGTGCAATCGTAGCTTGCGTGGCTTGCGATCGTCCTAACTGATCCACTAGCGTTGTTAATCGCGTTAACTCTTGCATTGATGCAAACTGAGCCAAATTTTCCGCATCCTGGGGTTCAGATTCGATATGATAGCGTTGCTGAATCTGTTTGATCTGCTGTTCTAAATTCCTGTGAATTCTTGATCGCTCAATTAGTACCGTCGCGATCATACTTATCGTAATCAACCCAATTGGCGGAAGAATTGAAGGCAAATAGTTTGCGTTTAGCAATGCAAGACTTGTTCCAACCCAACCTGCTACCGCAACTGTCGCGATCGCAAGTTGAATTTCTGTGCGCCAATAGCTAAGTAATAAACTAAAACTAAGACTCCCGATCGCAGAGATCAAGAGTAACAGCACGAACGGGGGCTGTATCGGAGTTAAAAGATTTCTCTGCAATAGGTTATTGATCAGCGTCGCTTGAACATGCACACCGCTTGCAGCAGGATTGCGGTCAAACGGAGTTGGATGTGCATCGATCGCCGTCGCCGTCACTCCCACAAGTACAAGTTTGTCTCGAAACGCCGAATCGGGAATTTCTCCGCGAATCACCCGCGCAAATGAATACTGTGGCGCTGCATCAGCCCGTCCTACCCAGTTCAGCCAAATGCGCTGACTAAAATCGGGGAGCGCGATCGCCTCTCGCAGCATTGAATAAGTCAGCGTCGCCGCGATGCCAAATGCCCAAACCTGACGGAACTGCGGCTCAATCGATCGTGCAATTCCATCCTCGTCTGACTGAATCCGAATATGTCCACTTGCCACGGTTGCTGCCTCAAGCTGCGGAACCGGAAGCAACGGTAAACCGCCTTTACCCTCTGCTTGCGTCAAAACGACTCGATTTGATCGTGCGATCGCCGCTGCAAATGCAGCATCCTCCGGAGTTAATTCAGAAAACAAAACGTCGATCGCAATCACACCTGCATCTGCTTCGGTCAACCGATCAATTAATTTGACATATTGCGTTCTCTTCCAAGGAAATCGCCCGAGTTGCTTAATGCTGTCATCATCGATCGTCACTAGCACCAAGCGATCGTCCCATTGCCGCTCCCCCCGTAACCGAAACAAGGCAGAATACGCCACTTGCTCAAACGGCTTGATCCACCCGAAATTGATCGAACCCATCACCAGACCGAGAGCGATCGCACCTGGAAGCAAGCGCCATCCAGCTCTACTCAAGCGCCAGTTCATAAGTTTGAGATTTGCCTAATGGAGTGATTACTTCCACCTTAACCCGTAAAAACGAGACAGCTAAAAACCCTGAACTGCGAAACGCACCATTGCGATCAAGAATTTGGGGAACTTCGTTGATTCTGACGATATTGACTGGATCGACACGACCGACAATTTGAACCTTGCGGACTCCACGATCGATTCTCCTGACCAATTGCGCTCTTAACGTCGTGTCATTCCGCAACGGCACCGCAGGCGAGGGACGCTCTCCCGGAATCGTTAGATTCTGAAATCCACGCGGCACCCAAACTCGTCCCCCTTGCGCCGCTGTCACCACTGCACCCGTTAGGGTTGCAATTCCTGTCTTACCGTCCGGTTGTACTGCAACCCCAAAATCTGTACCCCGTACTCCACTGAGTCCAGCAGGCGTTTGAATCTCTAGCTGAGATCCACGATTTGTAAATCGCCGAAGTTTCAAGCGCACTTGTCCGCGTGTGACATTGAGGTGAGTGATTCTACCGTTATTACCTGCGACCTCTAATCGCCGTACCCTTAATCGAGTTGATTCTAGAACGTTAATGACTCCGACCCCTGTGTCTAGCAGCAAATCAGCCCTCGAATTCACTCCGGTTGTGATGCCCTCACCGATCGCTTGAAGTCGATCGCCTACTCGCGCAGGTCTTGATCCAGAGGGGCGATCGTAATTTACACTGCCAACCATTCGTTGAACGAGTAGCCAGCGATCGGCGCGAACTCGCAAATCTCTCGTTTGTGCGAGGGCAAAAGTTGGAATACAGCAGGCTAGAAAAACGCAAGATAGGATAGACGCTCTCATGAGAAATTTTTGCATACTTCTAAATTAATGCATCTTTTATTTCATCAGAATATTTAGGTCTGTAACATTTCAAGCCGCTCTATTCTGTTAAGCGAATTGCTCAGGCGTAATTAAATAAATTGATACAGAAGTAATGCAAGGACAGCGTACTGATGAAGTTCTTTCTAAGAGTTGGGATTGGCTTTAGTCTATTTTTTCCACTTTCGGCTCGGCTTGTTGAGGCGGCAACACCTCGATCAATTGATCAACAAGTCAGCTGTGAAATTCTCGTCGTGGGCGCTGGAACCGCAGGAGTCGCGGCAACTTACGAAGCATTAAAGGCAGGGCGTACCGTTTGCCTGACAGAGATTACTGACTGGATGGGTGGGCAAGTTTCGGCTCAAGGAACCTCCGCACTCGATGAACGAGCAACGCAGCGATCGCAGTTATTTTTTCCACGCGGTTATACCAATTTTCGTCAGCGAATTCTGGCGCAAAACAGAGATAGAAATCCGGGTGCTTGTTGGGTGAGTCTGGTCTGTTTTATGCCGAAAGAGGGACATGAGATTCTACGAATGATGTTAGGAGAAGCGGAAAAAGAAGGCAAAGGCAAGCTTTATTTCTTTCCAAATACAGTGGCAAAATCGATTGAAACTACTGGGTCGCAAATTCAATCGATTCGTGCGATTCAACACCGCCCTGCGCCCAATGCCGCACCCCTAAATACCTATCCCCTATCTCAAACGATCGTCGATAGCTATACCGAGCAAGATTCGCCGTTATTGCAAAAGAAAATCATTCAGTTCGTTCCCCCCGCTTCAGGAAAATGGTATGTGATCGAGGCGACCGAAACCGGTGAACTCGTTGCTTTAACCGATGTGCCTTACCGCTTAGGGTTAGATGCTCGATCGTATGTCAATCCCTCGTCGTCGAGCGAAACGGATTATCCTTACTGTCCGCAAGGTTACACCTACACTTTTGCGATGGAGGCAACTGCAACTCCACAACCTGCGACACCTCCCGATTTTTACCCCCGTTACTCACAGTCCTACAGCTTTAATGACCAGCGTTATGCAGAGACACCTGAACTGGTGTTCACCTACCGTCGCATTCAAAGCCGAATTCCGGGTACGGGGAGTCGATCGGTGAATCCCGGTGATATTTCAATGCAGAACTGGAATTGGGGCAACGATTACGCACCTGGAACAAGCCTGGATAACTACATTTTGTCGCGGGAACAACTGCGGGCTTCTGGACAACTCAATCCGAATGGCTGGCTCGGTGGGTTGCGCGTGGATGGACTGCGCGGCGGTGAAGAGCAAGCGATCGGCTTTTTCCACTGGTTTCATTCGGGCACAACGGACGCAAAACTCTCGACCAAGAAGCCTTTTCCGAATTTGCGCTATCTAACTGGATTCGATTCCCCAATGGGCACAGCGCATGGGTTATCCAAGTATCCGTATATGCGTGAATCTCGTCGGATTATTGGCAGACCTGCTTACGGATATGCAGAAGGCTTTGCGATCGATGAAGTCACGGCATCTCGAAAAGATTTTAGCGAGGAGTATTATCAGAATCTGGGTGATCGCACGTTTCGCAATCTCGCAACCGCGATCGCGGGATTGCGGACGATCGACGTGATTCGGGGTCGCATTGACCCGAAAACTGTGAAAACCCTGGGTCGATCGCATATTTATCCAGATAGCGTCGGCACCGGACATTACCCTCTTGATTTTCACCCTTGTATGGTGACTTCTCCGCCTGAAAAACCAGGCAATCAAGAGCGGCAGGGAGAGCGGCAGGGTGCAGATGAAACCTATCCGTTCCAGATTCCACTGCGATCGATGATTCCGCAAAAGCTAGACAATATGCTGGTTACGGGGAAAAGCATTGCGATGAGTCACATTGCGGCGGCGGCATATCGGGTGCATTCGATCGAATGGTCTGCGGGGGCGGCGGCGGGAACCACGGCTACTTTTTCGCTGGAAACTGGCATTGCACCGTTTCAACTGGTTGAGAATTTACCGAATCCCAGCCCGAATTTAGAGAAACTGCAACAGCGCCTGAATGCGAACAACAATCCGACTGCGTTTCCAGGAACATCGATTTTGAACACAAATTGGCAGAACTGGAAATAATAGTCTTTATACGGAATAGACAAGAGTTGAGGATTTAATGGCAACGTCGCTGCTACCGTCTCATCCGAGAGCCGCAAAAGTCATTCACGATTTAAGTTGGGAGCAATTTGAGGAACTCGATCTCTCTTTAGTTCGATGAGTTTTTCGCTTCGATTTGAGTCCGTTCGCCCCCTAAATCCCCCATTCTGGGGGACTTAGATAAAGAGCAATTCCCCAAGTTTTGGAGGTTTCCTACCTTTCAAAGTCTCCCACAAGTGGGGGATTTAGGGGGCTGCCCACTGCTCCAAACGCAGCCAAGAACTTATGTCGAACTCACGCGAACTTAATATCCGGCTGCAACGCCTTCTCCACGCGGATCAGCCGCACCCTCGATCGACCCATCCGGCAGAATCACGATCGCGTTTGCATTTCCCCATTTTCCGCGTTGTTGAATTTGATGTCCTCGACGTTGCAATTCTGCGATCGTGAGTGGATCAAGTCCCCATTGCTCAACCATTAATCGATCCGGTTGCCATTGATGATGAATGCGTGGGGTTGCGATCGCTCGACGCACATCCATGTCGTACACCAGAACATTGAGAATCGTTTGCAGAACCGTTGTGATAATCGTACTGCCACCAGGCGCACCGACCGCCATTTTGAGTTTTCCATTTTCGGTGACGATCGTGGGAGTCATGCTAGAAAGCGGAGTTTTCCGGGGTGCGATCGCGTTCGCTTGACCTCCAACCAAGCCAAACGCATTCGGAATATTTGGTGCGATCGCAAAATCATCCATTTCATTGTTTAAAACAATTCCGGTTCCTTTAGCGACAATGCCTGCACCAAATCCGAGATTGATTGTGAAAGTGAGGCTAACGGCATTGCGATCGCGATCCACGATCGTTAAATGACTCGTTTCCGTTGATTCTCGCGATAGTTTTTGTAGAACTGCTGGATCGCCTGGTTTAATTTGAGTTGCAGCCTTTTTCGGATCGATTTCTCGGCGGCGAATTTTGGCATATTCAGGACTAATCAGCGCAGAGGTCGGAACTTTGACAAAATCCGGATCACCGAGATAAGTGGCACGATCGGCATAAGCAAGTCGCATCGATTCGATCAGTAAGTGCAACGCATCAGGATTACGCCAACCCATCGATTTGAGATCAGTATCGCCAATCAGATTGAGAATCTGAAGCAAATGCACTCCACCCGAAGAAGGCGGCGGCATTGAGCAAACCCGCACCCGTCGAAAATTCCCGCAAACCGGATCACGCCAAATAGGGCGATACTGCTTGAGGTCTTCCAGCGTCATCAATCCGTTATTCGCTCTCATGTCCCGCACGATCTCACTCGCAATCTTGCCTTGATAAAAACTATTCGGATCTTGAGCGATCGCCCTCAAAGTCGCGGCTAACTCCGTCTGTCTGAGAATTTCCCCCGGTTGATACGGCTTGCCATTGCGCGTAAATATCTTGCGGGCTTCCGCGTTCTGAAGTTTGCGCGATTCGGTTGCTTGGGTGAATCGATAACTCACCGCAAATCCAGATTCCGCCAGAACGATCGCAGGCGCAACCACCGTCTTCCAAGGCAATTTTCCATACTTCTGGTGCGCTTGATAAAGCCCTGAGATCGTTCCCGGTGTCGCCACAGCTAGGTATCCATCCGTACTCGCATTCGGGCGCACTTTCCCCTGAGCATCTAAATACAAATTCTGGGTTGCTTTAATCGGGGCACGTTCGCGAAAGTCGAGCGCTTTCATCTCATTGTTCCGCGCCTGATAAAACAGCAAAAATCCACCGCCCCCAATCCCCGCACTAAACGGCTCTACCACTGAAATTGCTAACGTCGTCGCTACCGCCGCATCGATCGCATTCCCTCCCTGTTTGAGAATATTCAGCCCCACTTGAGAAGCCAACGGATGCGCGGATGCGACCATGCCTTGACGAGTGCGATCAAGCGAAACAGACTGCGATCGAGCGATCGGCACTTGAATCACAACACTGATGGCAATCAAACCAGAAAGAAAAAAGCGTTTCATCATGCAGGATGTAAAGAGGTGCGGTATTGTCAAAATTCTGACACAGCAATTCACTCTGAATATTTTTGCGTCGATCGCAACACTCTCGATTAAACTGAAATCTCAGATTTTCAAAATCTTGCTTCATCAAACGAAAAAAAACGGCTTTCAATCGAGGAATCTACCTTATGCGTCACGGTCGATCCGCAACTCCCCTAAACCCCAAGCTGCAACAAGCACTAAGCTGTCTAGATTTGCGCCTAGAAGATGAACTCACGCGCTATCGTCGGCAACGTGCGGGATTAAGCGTTGCCCCGATCGTTCTGCGTCCAAAGCAACCACAGAAAAAACCGCTCGAACTCGCAGCAGCAACCGACACTGAAGCGCCTGCCCTCCCTCAAGCCCCTCCAAAAGCGATTTCGTTCGATCTCGGTACCTCTTCTATGTCGGATCAATCGATTGCAGCAGCAGACACCGACGAGAGCGCAATGATTCCCTACGAGCCAGAAACCGCAGGTGCCGCCCTCTTTGAGATTGCCAATCCCGGTGAGCAAGCGCCTGCCGAGGATTACCTCGAATCGTCTGAGCAATTGCTAAAAAGCCTCAAGCGCGAAGAAGCCAAAGTTGAGGTCGAGCGCGGATTTCTGCAAAGCTTATCGACTCCGCTTGGAATTGGCTCGATGCTGACGCTGCTTCTCTCTAGCGCCATGTTGGGCTATGTGATTATGAATCCCTCAGCTCTGAGTGGCATTGCTCAAAAAACAACCCAGCCCGAAACCACAGAAACATCAGCCCCCCAAGAAACCGCATCCAACAGCCTTCCGACTTCTCCGCGCCTCGATCGCGATGAGTTTTCCGACTTGGGACTCGACACGCTAACAGCACTCAGAACGAAGCCTTCACCTGCTGCGATCGCGCCTTCTCCCAGCCCGTCTCCGACCGTATCGCCTGCTGCACCGAGCGCGATCGTTGCTCCTGCTGCGTCTCCGTCTCCTGCTCCGGTGACAAGCTCTTCGATGCTGCTACCTTCGGTTACTGTTCCAAAGACCTCGAATCCCTCTCCCCCTACCGCAGCCGAAAGCTTGCAGTACAAAGTTGAAATTCCATTTACCGGAGATCAATCTTTAGCAACCGCCCGTCAAGTGGTACCCGATGCCTTTGTCCGCTCTGACGGTAAGATTCAGCTTGCAGCAACCTTGAGTGAAGAAGCTGCCCAAAAGAAAGTCCAAGAATTAAAAAATCGCGGACTGACGGCAGAAATTCGCAAGCCGCATTGAACGATCGTTAAATTGTAAATATTTTGTGAAAGGCAGCCTAAGAAACCAACCCCCCGAAGCCACTTCAGCTAGAGAATGGATTGCATAATAGTCGTGAGGTTAACCGCACAACCAACTAAAGTTGGTGTTGCTTGATTGATTCGGTGCGGTTCAACTCACTCGTTATACTGCTAAGTCCTCGGTAGGGGCGTACCTAAAAGTTATCTGTTGGTGTTTGATGTTAGAGTAAATTTCAAATTCTATTCAAATTCTAATTGGGTGAACAGTGAGTGTTGACGATGTTGTTAAGCTGCTTGATGCCGTTACGAAACTGCTAAACGTCCTTATCTGGCCAGCAGTGCTTCTGTTCATTCTGATCCGATTTGGTCGAGACTTACGTGATTTCTTCTCAAGTTTGGGTGAGTTATCCCTGAAAGGAGCTGGATTTGAGGCTTCTTTAAAGAGAAAACAGGCTGAAGTTTCTGCTGCTTTGGCGGCGGCGGCAGCATCTCGTTCTGATGGAGATACAAATCGTGAGAGTGCTGCGAAAGAAGCAAAAATAGCCGCAGATATTGTTTCTGAAGTCGTTACACCTCGCGTCATCAGACGTGCAAGTAGGTCAACAGTTTTGTGGGTTGACGATTACCCCAACAACAATATTTATGAACGTCAAGCACTAGAGGCTTTGGGTGTTAATTTCGTACTGGCAACATCGACAGAGGAAGCCCTGAAGAAAATTTCTCGACAAAAATTTGACGCTATCATCTCTGATATGGGGCGACCTCCTGATTCCCGTGCAGGCTATACGCTCCTCGACCAGCTACGGTCTAATGGTGATCAAACCCCGTTCATCATTTATGCTGGTTCAAGGAATCCAGAACAAGTTGCAGAATCACGTCGTCATGGTGCTATCGGATGTGCGAATAATGCAAATGAGTTGTTTGAAATGGTGCTGTCTACCTTAGGTCGCGCAGTATAACAACTGCGGTGCAACGGATTGACCGAAGCCGCTTGGGTGAGATGAGAGGTATTGGCAACCGCTGACCCGAGCCGTTAGGCTGATTTGCGGTATGAATTAAGCAGCCCCAAATTGCTGAGTTAGAACCAAGAAGGGTTCAAGCATTTCTGCTTGAACCCTTCTTGGTTAGGTCTAACCTCTACAGGCAGACTAATAACTCAGCTTCGATATTTAGTAGCCACGAGAGAAGTTATTGCCGCTTCTACGATCGCCACCAAATGATCCGCCGCGATCTTCACGAGGCTTGGCTTTATTGACCTTCAAATCGCGACCCATCCACTCCGCACCGTCTAGTGCTTCAATGGCAACTGCTTCCTCAGAATCTGCGCCCATTTCTACAAAACCAAAGCCGCGCATACGACCAGTTTCACGATCTACAGGAAGCTGAACTCGCTTTACGGATCCATATTCTGCAAATACAGAAGTCAGATCGGCATCAGTAACGTCATAGGACAGGTTGCCTACATAAATTGACATAGCTTGTCTCCAAAAATAAAGGATGTGTAGAGTAAATTTTCGGAGAGAAGTCTGTCAATGGAAAAACTTGAAAACTCGTTAATACTAGAAACAAATGTTGCTAACCGATATCTATGCTCTGAAATCAGTCTAGCACGTTTAAAAGCTTCTGGGTGTTTTGAGGTTATGAGATCAACGAATATTTACTTAGTGAGTATTTTTACTTATATCTGGCGGGCAGCCTAACGAGTCGCTGCACCGGAACGCCGCAAAGCGGTGGTTGAGATGCAATAATTATTCACGTCCGGTGAGCTTCGTCGTTAGCTGGCTTCGTTTTTAGGCTGGGACGGTATAGCGAGATTATCAGTTAGAAGTGAATGTTAAACTTGATTGAGAAACACTAGGAGAGCGATCTCTGTAGCTCCTATCACAATTGATCTTTCGGACAGCCAATTCCAAAAGCTATAGGATTTAGCAATAGTGCATGGCATTGCGACTGAAGTGCTTTTGAAGGCAAGCCTAGAGGATTGGCTAAATCTACAAAAAGGCGATTTTGTTAATGCAGCCGATTATGTACTGATGAAGAATGCTGAACTGTATCGACGTTTGGCATGATCCACTATCTGACGCTAATAGAGATATTAGAACTGCATCGCAGAATTCTTGATCAATCCGGTGGAGCGTTAGATATCCAAGATGTAAGTTTGTTAGAGTCAGCAATTGCCCAACCCCGAATGACGTTTGGCGGAGAAGATCTATATCCAAGTTTGCTGGAGAAAGTAGCAGCATTAGGATTTTCGGTCATCATGAATCACCCATTTGTAGACGGAATAAACGTACAGGTCATGCTGCGACGGAGACTTTTCTTATTCTGAATGAATTGGAAATTGATGCCTCTGTGGATGAGCAAGAGCGTGTAGTCTTAGCGATCATATCAGGTGAGCTAGGACGTGAGGCATTTGTGGAGTGGCTACGGCAGCACACAGCACCAGCTAACAACCCCAGTGCAGCGGACAGTTGAAAGCAATTGGTGGTGAGTTCGATGTTGATTACCGCCGCTCAGCTTGGTCGTTATGCGGCTTAAGTTATGGGTGTAGAAGTTCCTAAAAGTTTTCTGTTTTACAGGACAGAAGGTTGATAAGCCAATCGCAAAAAATCTTACTGAGGTAATGCCGGTCTGGATGTTTGAACACAGTTTCTCCAATCCTTACCCTGGAACAGCAGGTACATCTCGGAGCAAGTCGGGTTCGTTGTGTAGAAAGGTAATTTGCAATGTCCCGACTAGCTCTTGCTCTTTCAGCATCGAGTCATGAACAGGCATGAGCTGCTTCAGGCTCTCTTGGCTCAACTCTAACCCTGTCTCCTTCAGCTTTGCAGAGAGTTTGTCCAAATTAGCGATCGGAACCTGGAAGTTAATACAGATTAGAATATTTGAGTACAGGTGGAAATCGGTAATCCAGGCTCCTGCTTGATTAATTGCCTCACTTACACGATCAGTTATTCCAAGCCGTTCTGCTCTAGTAAACCCATCCAAACGTAGGAACTTTTGCCCAGACATAAGCTAATTTCTGTTGCGAATCAGCTACAATATAGCCAAAATAAGCGGATATATCGTCGCCCTATGACAAACCACTTGCCCGCCAACCGTATCAGCATTATTGATTGAGTCCGAGAGATTACTAGCGGTGGGTGAAGCAGAACGTTAGACGGCAACTAATGAAGGATGATCTATGTCGATAGAGGAAGAAGCTAAAGCAGTGGTTCGCCAGTATGTAGCAGCCTTTAACCGGGGTGATTTGAACGAGTTGAAGGCGTTGCTTGCTGAGGGGGCTGAGATTCAGGGTGTCATGGGCAAAGGGCTCATCGAAAAGATTGAACCCGTTTGGCGTCAACTTATTGAGGGCTACGGTATGCAGCTTAAGATTGAGGAGTTGATTGCTGAAGGCAATATCGTGGCAGCAAGATATGTCGAGACAGGGACTTTCTGGGCACCGGCGTTTGGGAATCAGCCTACCGGGAAATCCTATGAGCTCATCGCCATAGAATGGTTTGAAATAGAAGATGGAAAGATCAAGCGCCGTTGGGGTGCTAGGGATGCCGCATCCCAGGCGCGTCAACTCGGTATTCCGCTGCCGTAGCTTACAGACATACCGCCTAGAAAGCCGCTGAACCGGAACAGAACATAACCCGTTGTCAGGTTTGTCAGGTTGCAAGGATACTGCCGTCCGGTTAGCTCAATCGTTAGAGAGCAGTTGTTGAAACCCCACGATCGCCAATCCTATCATCGACGATCGCGGTAATCTCTCTTTATGCGCCAACCGCTTCTTTTGCAGCGTAAAGCACTTCAGCGGTGATTTGGGTAATGTTACGATCGCGAGCAAACTTCTCAGTATTGCGCTTCACCTTACCCCGCACAAATCCCGGAATCCGATTCAATTCCGCGAGTCCATCCTTGCTCCAACTGAGATCTGATTCTGCCGAAACCGATTTAGTAATCACTTCTTTCGTATCGTGACCGCCAAAGATTTCGAGCAGGTGATCTTCCATTCCCAGGGTGAACGAGTTGTAGATCAAATCCACAATCTGATTGCTGCCTTCATAACCCACAAATGGTTTGTATCCAACCGGGAAGTTTTGAATGTGAATCGGAGCCGCAATCACACCGCAGGGAATATCCAGTCGTTTGCCGACGTGGCGCTCCATCTGGGTTCCAAAGATTGCAGCAGGTTCAAGACGGGCGATCGCATCAGCAATCTGCGCATGATCTTCACTAACTAAAACATCATCACAGTATTCACCAACTTGATCTCTAAACCATTCCGCATCGTACTTACAATAGGTTCCCGCTAGCAATACATGAATTCCCATCTCACGCGCAAGAATTTTGGTGATTGCAGCAGCGTGTGTGCTATCTCCAAAGACAACCGCTTTTTTACCTGTGAGGTTTTGACAATCAATCGATCGAGAAAACCAAGCTGCCTGTGACACATACCGCGTTTGCTGATCAATGAACGGCTCATAATTGACATTTGCACCTTGCTCATTGATCACTTGCTGAATTTTGCGAATACAACGCGCCGTTTCAACAATTCCCATCGGGGTAATGTCGATGTAGGGCGTCCCAAATTCCTGCTTGAGATATTCAGCAGTAAGCAAGCCTGTCTCGCGATACGGAACCAGGTTAAACCAAGCACGGGGAAGCGTTTTGAGTTCGTGAACGCTTGCACCTTGAGGTACGATCGCATTCACTTCAATTCCCAAGTCCGCCATCAATTTCTTTAGTTCCGTTGCATCGTGATTGTGATGAAAACCGAGCGTGGTGAGTCCGAAGATATTCACCGAAGGCTTTTCGGTTTTCTCAGTCACCAAGTCGCCTTTCTTACGAGCTTTTGCAATATAGAACTGCACAATCTGTTGCAGAGTGCGATCGGCGGCTTGCAGTTCATTCACCCGATAGTGATTCACATCGGCTAACATCACATCGCCCTTGGCTTCAAGCTGTGCCCGCTCCACAAAGTTCTGCAAATCTTCCTGCAAAATACTTGATGTGCAAGTGGGAGTTAGGACAATCAGATCGGGATGTTCTTCGGCATCTTTGCGCGTAATGTTATCCACAACTTTTTCTTGCGATCCACGGGCGAGAACATTGCGATCGACCACGCTAGTTGTGACCGGAGTATAATCGCGTTCGCGTTCTAACATCGATCTCATGACATTAAAATAGTCGTCGCCGATCGGCGCGTGCATGATGGCATGAACGTTTTTAAAGGAACTGGCGATGCGGAGTGTGCCAATATGGGCGGGGCCTGCATACATCCAGTAAGCTAATTTCATAACGGGTGTCTCCCTTATCGTGCAGTGAAGGGTATAAGAACTGCTTTAGCATTGTCGCAAAGGAACTGGATGCGTTGGCACTTGCTTTGTGATGTGTTACGCGATCGGATTTCGCTTAAAACAGCCTAAACCTCCCGTCAAGCGAGGCTTACAGCAAAATCAGACTCAGGATATTCTTAACACTGCTTAGACTATCGACACATTTCTCTACTGAGTATCTTGTAGAAAAACCGATCAGGCTTTGGCTTGAGTTCGGTGATCGTACAGCATGATTACCTTACTCAAGGTGGTTAAAATGGCATCAGTCTCCAAGGAGAACGCACCAGCATGAATACTGAGCCATTTCATGCTCTAAACAGTCTTTAGAACATCATCAATTTTTCTGCTACAGCATAAACTTCTTGCGTAAATGGATGGTTTGGGTACTGTAAACAAAACACGCCACTACTAGCAAGCTGTAGTATTTCCTCGTTTTCTTGAAATAGTCCTGCTACCATTGCTTCGTAGTTTGCTTCTACTTGCTGTCGAATGGTCTCGCGATCGAAGGCTTTGGGCATCTTATTCACAAGCAGCATGAGATTGGGAACATCTAGCTTGCGAGCAACTTCTAGCGTCACTGCTGTTCCTAGATAATCCTGGCGATCAGGACGGAGGATCACAACCATTGCATCAGAAATTGCGATCGACAGAAGCGTTTCTTCGTTCAGACCAGGATGCGTGTCGATAAATAGAAAATCCAGGTTTAACCGATCCAAAAGCTCCTGAAACCCATCATTCAAAAGCCCAACATCAAATCCTTCGCGCAGAACTTTAGCAATTTCGCCTGCCTTTAAGCTGGAAGGAACTAGAAAGATTTTGCCAGCAATCGTAGCTGATTCTCCACTTGCATCTTTCAGGTGATTAGTTACATCATAAGCAGTCTGCTCAAGGGTGCAATTTCCCCAGAGGTAATCGTTTAGCGAGTATGTCATCTTCTCTTCGTCTAAGCCGAAAATGACGTGAATCCCTGGTGATTGAATATCGGTATCAACAATGCAAACCCGCTTCCCTTGGCTGGCAACAGCAGTGGCAATGTTCGCGGTGAGGTTGGATTTGCCCGTGCCGCCCCGAAACGAATGAATGGAGATGATCTGAGACATGACTTTGTATGCCTTATATGCCTAAGTGGGTTGCTATTAGTATGGGAAAACTCGCGATGAAACTATCAGGAGAACTTGGCTCATCAAGTTTCAACTATAGCGATCCTGTTTGAGCCGTGAACGCTAAAAGGAGTAGGGGGTAGGGGACTGAAAAGGGAATGACACCCCACTCGCCACTTTGCAACTGACTTAGAATCGCTATAGATTACATTCCGAAAGTTTACCGACGGTTTCTTCGTAGCTGTCCTGCACGTTGCTGTAGCTGTTGGAAATACTCAGTTTCAGTAATTTCTGTGACCTGTCGCGATCGCTTTGCAGCATCGACTTCAGAACGCAGTTCCTGTAATTGCTGTTTCAGTTTTTCTTCGCGGGCTTTTGCTTGTTGCACTTGCTGTTGATGGAATTGAGCATTTGCGATCGCTTGCACTGCCTGAGACGATACAGTAGAAAGCAATTTAAGGTGTTGAGCCGTGTAATGGATTGCTTGGTGATGGATTACATTCATTGCACCAATTACGCCTTGCTCGGTTTTGAGCGGAACGGTGATGAGCGCTTGAATCAGTTGCGATTCGGTATAAGAGGGATTGAACCTTGCATCGATCGCAACTTCGTTGACAATTTCGCCTTTTGCCGTTGTAAGAACAGTTGCGGTGAAGCGTTCGATCATAGACTGTTCGACGTGATCAAAGCTAAAAGTGCGATTGATTGCTTTATTCGCTGAATCTGTGAGCAAAATTGAAGCAGCCGTGGCAGGAATTAATTTACGGACTTCGGTGAGAACGGTTTGACAGACGATCGTTAGGTCTAAGCTTGTTGTGAGCTTTTCAGACAGGTTATACAGCAAGTTAATTTCACGGTACTGGTCTAACACTTCATCGGCTAACGTTTTGAGTTCTAATTCTCGATTACAAAAGTCGGTCAAAATAGTCGCGATGATTTGTGCATCTTGAGCGCCAATAACCCAACCAAGCAGTCTTTCGCCTGCAAATATAGGATATTTCTCAGTTTGAGCCGGATCTGGCTTTCCCTGCAACAGTTTTCCAGAGTCATCCTGAATTTGTACAGGCAGATTCAGCGTACTGATTAATGCCGCGATCGTTGCTTCTGATTGTTTGAGAACACGCTTTAAATTAACTCGTACCATTTGCTGAGCTACATTGTGGGGCTGAGTTAGGTTAGTATGCCCATTTCTCACAGAAGTAGAATTCTCTGTTCGTAATCTTTTGAAAGTTTGGGTCTTCTCGGAGTGCAATGGGCATTCTGAAAGTGAACTGCTCAAAACATCGATCGTGCAAAAAGCCCGTGTCACACTTAGTTATTAACAAAGCGATCTCACTTCTTCTTCTGATTATGGTGGGTTATTTGCTCAAACCCAAATTCAGCAGTGAGACTTCTGTTGGAGCAATTCGAGCTTTTATTCTGAGTGCGGCACTCCCTGCAACGATCTTTTCATCAACGATCGAGATTGATACTCGTCTTGATTTAGTGCTTTTGCCTTCGTTTGCTTTAGCCGTCAATCTCTATCTGATGCTAATTGGCTTTGGTTTAACCTATCTTCTCATTCCCAAAACTGAGAAGTCAAAAAGACGCGCTCTTGTTTTATTGTTTCCTTCGCTTGCACCTGGATTAACGGTGTACCCATTTGTTGAGCAATTCTTAGGAACTCAGGGTTTAGCTTGGGCAGCTTTAGCAGATATGGGAAATAAATTTTTTGTTCTAATTGGTTTATATGCGTTAGCAATAATTTGGTATCAGGGAAAAGCAAAATGTTCTAATTCTGAAATAAAACCTCATTGGCAACAGATTGGACTGTTTTTGCTGAGTGAGCCTGTCAATCTTGCGATCGTTCTCGGTGTGATTCTCGCCACTTCTGGGATCAAGTCTGTTTCGCTTCCGGTTGCTGTATTGGATACAATCCAGAAGCTTGCGCTTTGTGCAACACCGCTCATTTTAGTTTATGTAGGGATTTCGCTCAACTTGAAGTCTTTGCGATTGGGCACAATTTTGATGGTGTTGCTTGCGAGGGCGGGTGCTGGATTTTTGTTAAGTGCGGCTGCGATCGCGCTAATTCGTCCTACCTCAGAAATCACGATGCTCATGATTGCTGTGCCACAAGCATCCTGTAGCTTATGGTCACTACTTCATGGAACTCGAATTAATCAACAAAGTTCGGAAAAGAATCAAAAATTATTCTTTGATACTGAATTCGCTACAGCTTTACTGGCGATGTCTTTTCCCTTTTCGATCGCGGTTCTTCTAATCGTCTTTTCTAGTGGCAGCTTCTTTAGCTCAACAGTTCATCTCGGACTGATAGGCATCGCCCTTTTAGGCATCTTCAGTTTATTTCTATTATTGAGGCAGATGTCGATCGGGTGGCAAAATTCGATTGTAGTTAGCTTAAGAAGCTCGTTTAAACCGAAGCCAAAAAATCAAGAATACCTGAAAGAAAAAGCGCTCCCAATTGAGACGAAGCATGTGCAAGATTCGCAATCGCATCTTCATAGACTGAAAGACATTAACCAAATTGTTACTCGATACCTGCATTCCGAGATTAAAGATCCCAATGTTGCTCTAAAAATTCAATATCTAATCAAAGGACGAGTGCTGGTTATATTAGGTCAACATAAAGATGGTCATTTCATTAGCTTAGATATTGTTTTTCAACATTTAGAGAAAGAAATTAAATTGCTGGAATTGGAATTTTTAGACCAAATTCGGTTTTGTTTCAAATATATCGACCAGAAAGAGTTATATACCTGCTATTCGCTGACTCTAGACTCTCCTGCAAACAACCCCTGTAGCTAAATTCAACATGATTCATTTACCCTGGATTCAACGCAAAAAGTTTTCACTCAACAGCGCAAAATTCAATCCTAATAGAATTATTTCTACGCTTTTAGTGGGCGGATCGATCGTTACAATCGGAGCCATCGCGTTCGGAAGCTATTGGGTTGTGCGCGGCTTAATCCTCAATACCCTAAAGAACAATGCACTTTTAAAGGTGGAAAAAGCAGGCAGTGATATCGATACTTGGTTAGCTCAACAACTGGGTAGTGTTGAAGCACTGGCAAATAGCTACGAAATTCGATCGATGAATTGGGACATTGCAGAGCCTTATTTGCAGTTAGAAAAGGATCGATTGGCTAATTTTTGGATGTTTATTCTTGTGAATCCAGACGGAACATATTACACCACTCGTTTGGGATTTGCGAAAGGAAAAAATCTCAACGATCGAGAATATTTTCAACGAGCAATGAAGGGTGAATCGAACGTCTCAGATATGATCATTTCTCGTACCACGGGCAAACGTCAAATCAACATTTCAGCGCCTGTATGGTCATTTCCTCGTGCAAACTACGCTCAGCTTCCTAAAGATAGAATTGATATCCGCTCTGGTAGTTTGGCGTTCTACAATCTTCCCAGCAATCCATCCAAACAACCAACAGTAATTGGCAATTTAGCCGGAAACATTGCGATCGCTCAAGTCTCGGAAGTAGTCGCCAACACTCAACTGGGAAAAGGGAGCTATGCTTTTGCATTAGACTCGAAAGGTGTTCCGATCGCACATCCCGATTCCAATTTGACCGAGGGCACTCAAAGCTTTCTAGATAGCAATAATCCAGCATTAGCGAACATTGCGCGTTCAATGGTCAATCAACAGCACAATGTTAATTTGATGCAGCTTGATGATCAATGGGTCTATGTTGCTTATGCACCGATTCAAAAAGCAAAATGGTCAGTGGCACTAGTGATTCCGCGAGAGAATCTAGAGCAGCAACTCAATGCCCTCAACTTGCTTGCCTCAGTTGTTGGAACATTGTTAGGACTGGCAACTCTAGTTGCGCTACAACGAGTGCGCCAACTAAGCGAAACCCGCGATCGGGCGATTCAGGAAGCTTTGTTAAACAAACAAATCGCTCAAACTAGCACTCAACTTCAAGATGCTCTCGCTTATCTCAGTGCCATCATTGATAATCTAGTCGATGGATTATTGGTCACCGATATCACTGGCAAAATCACGCACTGTAATCCTGCTTTGTCCAAGATGTTTGACATCGATTTAACAAACTTAGCTCAGCCGAACTGTACAGCCCTGTTTAGTCAAGAAATTACGGATTTAATTGCTCAAACTCAGAGGCATCCAGGTCAGGTTTTTACGGCTGAGCTTGCCCTCAATCGTGGTGGTATTGGTAAAGCAGTTGCCACTGCGATTTTGAAAGTTGAACAGTCTGAGGGTCAACGCTGCTCCTCGATCGGCTCTGTGATCCTCATTCGCGACATTACCTCTGAAAAAGAAGTGGATCAGATGAAGACTGATTTCATTTCAACAGTTTCTCACGAACTTAGAACGCCGTTAACTTCGGTGTTAGGCTTTGCCAAAATCATCAAAAAGAAACTCGATGAAGTAGTCTTTCCAGCCGTAGTGAGCGAAGACCGAAAAATGCAGCGAACTATCCGTCAGGTTGAAGATAACATTGACATCATTGTGTCAGAAGGAATGCGCCTGACTTCACTAATTAATGATGTGTTAGATATTGCCAAAATGGAAGCGGGCAAAGTCGATTGGAAGATGGAGCTTCTAGATGTGGGCGAAGTCATTGAACGTGCGATCGCAGCCACCTCTGCATTGTTTCAAGCCAAGAATCTTGAGCTGATTCGGCAAATTGAACCATTGCCGAAAGTGATGAGCGATCATGATCGTATTGTTCAAGTAGTAATCAATCTGATTTCCAATGCTGTCAAATTTACGGATCAGGGCGCTGTTCTCTGTAAAGCGATTCGCGTTGAAGATGATGTTTGTATTAGTGTGATTGATTCCGGTACTGGAATTGCGGCGGAAGACCATGAAAAAGTGTTTGAGAAATTTAAGCAAGTTGGTGACACCTTAACCGACAAGCCAACAGGAACAGGATTAGGGTTGCCCATTTGTAAACAGATTGTCGAACACCACAAGGGGAGAATTTGGGTTGAGAGTGAACTCGGAAAAGGTAGCACCTTCTCGTTTACGCTGCCAATTCAAATCGAATCAAACCAGGTTCAAAAAATCGATTTCAGTACGCTGGTGCAGCAGCTTCGAGAACAAGTGATTCACCAGGATTCTGAGACCCATCGCTCGCATAAAACGATCCTTGTCGTTGATGATGAAGCGCCGATTCGAGAACTATTGCGGCAAAACCTAGAAGCAGAAGACTATCAGATTTTAGAAGCGAAAGATGGTAGGGAAGCGGTCGCGATCGCCAAACAGCACAAGCCACACCTGATCATTCTTGATGTGATGATGCCGGATATATCAGGCTTCGATGTTGCCGCGGTGCTGAAAAATGACCCGCAAACGATGGGTGTTCCTATCATCATTTTGTCGATCGTAGATGACAAAGAGCGTGGCTTGCAGATTGGAGTCGATCGCTATCTAACCAAGCCTATCAACACAGAGCTATTGTTACATGAAGTCGATTCGCTGATTGCTCAAGGAAACTCTCGTCGCAAAGTCCTCGTAGTGGATGAAAATGAATTGGCGACGAAAACCCTGGTCGAAGTGCTACAAGCTCAGGGATTTACTGCGATCGAAGCGTCAAACGATGCAGAATTGATTGAAAAAGCGCTCTCTACTCAGCCCGACACGGTGATTGCAAACGCGGAGTTTTGGGAACATTCAACGGCAGTAAAAACCTTAAAGTTTGAAAAAGGACTCGAAAACGTTTTCCTTCTCTTAATTGCAGACAATCAATCTGATTCAACGTTGCTTTAAGCCACCCTCGATAAGCCTCTCAACTCCTGGAGAAACAACAGCCATGTCACAAAAAATCTTGATCGCTGATGATGAATTTCACATTCGTCTGCTGCTGGAGCAGACTTTAGAAGAGTTAGAAGATCAAGGGATCGAGCTACTGACTGCAACGAATGGGCGCGAAGCACTAGAAATTATCCAGACCGAGCTTCCCCAATTGGTCTTTCTCGATGTCATGATGCCTTACTTAAACGGTTTTGATGTTTGCGCGACTGTTAAACACGAATTGAACCTACAAGATGTCTACATCATTATGCTGACCGCAAAAGGGCAAGAGTTCGATCGACAGAAAGGTATAGAAGTAGGGGCAGACTTATATATGACGAAGCCTTTTGATCCAGACGAAGTGCTTGAGAAGTCAATCCAAATTTTAGGACTATAGCACCATCAAAAAGCCCCTTTGTATCAGGGGCTTTCAGCAATCACTGAATCTACTAATGCAAATAAATTTGAATTCCCACCACGATCGCAACCAATAACACGATTGGAATTCCGATCGCTGCCATTCCGTTATGACTTTTCACAACACGGGCTTCATGGCTAACGACCGCTTTTTTAATCGTCTCGTGCATCTCCTCGCGCAGCTTAGCCATTTCCGACTCTAGACTATCTGTACTGTAGAGTTGCCGCAAGCGATCAAAGGTATCACGAGCCATCACTAAGCTATCTTCAGGACGGCGAAATAGAATATCCAAGATTTCGGTGTGACTGAAGACCAGAAGCTTTAATGGTTCTACAGCTTTAACAGTGGACGATCGGGGCTTGCGATCAATGATTTCAACCTCTCCGAACACTTTACCAACACCGAGAGACTTCGAGACAACATTCCCCGTCTCAGGATAAGTATCAATGATTTCAACTTTACCAGCCTTAATTAGATAGACTGATTCGCTTTCGTCTCCTTCACAGTAAATCGTTTCACCCGGCGAATAGGTGCGCTTTTCCATAATGCTAATTTTCACAGGAGCGATAGTTTCACCGCTATCATTCCCATACTGAGTGCAGGTCTATCGCGACACATCACGATCACAGGAGCATAAATGACGATGGGTATTCGCCAATCCTCGTCGTCTGAGCGGGAACAACCCGGTACTAAGACGATGGCAGATCTACTGTTTCTTCCAGAACTGGAGCGGGGTTTAATGAACTGGCTACTGCGTCAGCGTTCTGCAAATCTGACCGAGGTTGCGAACTATCTAGCTGAAGATGAGGCGATCGCACGATCGCACCTAGAGAAGCTTGCAGCAGAAGGATTCTTGCAGTCAATAGAAGCCGAAGGACACCTCTGTTATCAGCCTTGTCTCGCTTCAAGACGTGGTCGTCAAGTTCCTTCAACCATTTGGAATGCTCTAGATTCCTAAATTAACTCAAATGTTTCGCCAGGAGTTGCCATGATTACAAATGAGCCGACCGTAGCATCGCCTTCTTCCCAGATTTGGCAGTGGCGCGGCTACCCAATTCGATATCAGACTGCCGGAACTCAAGGTCCGATCGTGCTGCTCATTCATGGATTAGGCGCATCGAGTGATCATTGGCGTAAAAACATTCCAGTTCTAGCGGAAAACCATCGCGTGTATGCGATCGACTTAATTGGCTTTGGTCAGTCTGCTAAACCAAAACCGAGCGAATCGCTGAACTATCGCTTTGAAACTTGGGGACAACAGATTGCTGATTTTTGTCGTGAAGTGATTCAAGCACCCGTTTTTTTAGTGGGAAACTCGATCGGCTGCTTAGTAGCGCTGCAAGCCACGGTGATCAATCCGCAACAAATGATAGCAGTAGCGTTGTTAGATTGTGCCTTACGCCTGCAACATGAACACAAGCTCAAGGGAATTCGCCGCCTTATCTTTCCGTGGGTGCAAAAACTCCTGCTGTCTCCAGCGATCGGGCATTTCTTCTTTGCAAAACTGGCTCAACCCAAAGTCATTCGTAAAGCCTTGCTAAAAGCCTATGCTCGACATGAAGCGGTGACGGATGAATTAGTAGAAATCTTGCTGAAACCCGCTCAAGATCCCGGTGCAGCGGATGTGTTTCTCTCATTTATTACTCACTCTAAGGGTGTGCTGCCCGAAGATTTGCTGCCTGAAATTACTTGCCCTGTATTGATGCTATGGGGAACTGAAGATTCGTTTGAGCCGATCGCGCAGGGTCGAGAATTAGCGAAGTTTCCAGCCGTAAAAGAGTTCATTCCACTCGAAGGCGTTGGGCATTGTCCTCAAGATGAAGCACCAGAGCTAGTTAATCCAATTCTGCAAAAATGGCTAGCTCAACACGAACAACCCGAAGCTTCTACGATTTGAAAGGAATAAACAATTCATGCCCACTCACTCTAAAGGTCTCAAGAAAAGTCTCAAGGTTTCTCCCTTACTTTTCATCTTCGTAACGATTCTGCTGGATAAGTTAGGGGAAAGTATTCTATTTCCAATTCTGCCATTCTTGCTGGAAAGATTTCGCTCAGATGCACTGACACTAGGATTGTTGACATCCTCATTTGCTTTAGCACAGTTTTTTGCTACGCCTCTGATTGGCTCACTCTCCGATCGCTATGGTCGCCGTCCTGTTCTATTGCTGTGTGTGTTAGGAACTTCTCTTTCCTACTACCTGTTTGGCTTAGCGGGTAGTCTGTGGGTGCTGTTTGTCTCACGCATGATTGATGGTGTAACTGGGGGTGTTGCAGCAACCGCACAAGCTTATATTGCCGATATTTCAACTCCCGCCGATCGCGCTAAAAACTTCGGGCTGACGGGTGCTGCCTTTGGGTTGGGATTTGTGTTAGGACCTGCTTTAGGTGGATCGCTTGCAGGAATTAACCTCAATTTACCTGTCTTTTTTGCGGGCACTGTCGCATTGCTCAATTTCATCTTAGGCTGGGTGAGCCTGCCCGAATCTCTAAAGCCAGAAAACCGTCGTGCTTTACGCTTAAAAGATTTGAATCCGCTCGGTCAAATCAATGATTTATTTCAGCACGATCGTATCAAAGGGTTTCTTTGGACGACTTTTATTTTCAACTTTGCGTTCTCTGGATTCTCCAGCGTTTTTGTGCTGTTTCTGAGTCGGCGTTTTGGGTGGGGGCCTGCTTCGGCGGCGCTTGTGTTTGTCTTTATTGGTGTGTTTTCGACCGTAATTCAAGGTGGACTGATTCGCAAGCTGATTCCTGCGTTTGGTGAAGGAAAGCTAACTTTAGCGGGGTTAGTTGCGTTGGCGATCGGCTTTGGGCTGATCGGGGTCATTCCATCAGAAACACCAACTCTTTATGTCCTGCTTTATCTAAGCCAAGGATTGTTAGCGCTGGGTGTGGGATTGATTCTGCCCTGTCTTAGAGGACTGATTTCTAATCGCGTTTCTGCTCAAGAACAGGGACGTACCCTTGCGAGTGCTCAAGGACTACAGAGTATTGCTTCAATTCTAGGCCCGTTGTGGGCAAGCTGGTGTTTTGATCATATTGGGATCTTCTCTCCGTTTTGGCTGGGAGCAATTTTCATCCTATTTGCCTTTGGAACAACCTGGATGAATCTACAATCGATGTCCTCCGAGTCCGCAAGGTCATAGGGTTGACAGCAGCTTAAGCTGCTGCCAACCGTCCATCTTCCATGTGAATGATGCGATCGGCAATATCTAAAATTCGGTTATCGTGTGTGACGAGCAGGATTGTACAGCCCTGCTCTTTTGCTAATCGCTGCATGATTTCCACCACATCTCGTCCCGATTTACTGTCTAATGCTGCGGTCGGTTCATCTGCTAGAACCATTTTCGGTTGACTAACCAAGGCACGAGCGATCGCAACTCGCTGTTTCTGTCCACCAGACAGATCATTCGGGTAATAGTTGATTCGATGTCCTAATCCAACGGCGTGTAGCATTGCTATAGAATGATTGATCCGCTCGGTTAGGGTCAGATTTTTGTGCAGGCGCAGAGACATTCCGACATTTTGCTGAGCCGTCAAACAATCCAGTAGATTGTGTGCCTGAAAGATATATCCAATCTGGCTCCGTACCTGCACCAGTTGTTGTTTACTCGCTCCACAGAGTTCCTGCTCCAAAATTTTCAAACTGCCTTCTTGAACTGATCTCAATCCGCCCATTAAGCTTAATAGCGTTGTTTTTCCACTTCCAGAAGGGCCTGTCAAAATCACTATTTCACCTGCATGAATCTCCAGATCAATTTCTGAAAGTACGGGTTTTTGGAGTGCGCCCTTACCAAAAGAATGATTTAGCTGCTTAGCGACAATGACAGGAGCTTGAGACATAACTGATCTCTCTAAAATACATCAGCTGGATCAGCAGACCGCAATTTTCGCACTGCGATCGCGGCTGAAATCAAACACATTAACAGCGTCAGAATGAAAACTTGCAGTGCCACATCAGGACGCATCACGATTGCAACACGAGTTAAAGTTCCAAGCAACCCATACATTCCCACAGAACAAGCAAATCCAGGGAGAAAACCAAGTACGCCTAGAACGATCGCTTCTTGAAAAATGATTCCTAACAGTCGTGAATCAGAATAGCCGATCGCTTTCAAGGTTGCATATTCTGGTAGGTGATCATTCACGTCGGTGTATAGCACCTGATAAACAATCACAATGCCAACAATGAATCCCATCACTGTGCCGAAATTGAAGATAATCCCAGGCGGTTGTTTCGCCCAGTATCCCTGCTCTAATGCGATAAACTCTTGACGATTTAGAACCTTGATATCTTGCGGTAACAGCTTTTGTAAACCTTGAGCAACAGCGTTAGGATTAGCACCAGGTTCCAGGGTAATAACCCCCAAGTGAACTTCGTCTGCTCCAGCTTGACCAAAGAGCCGCAAGTAGTTGGTATCGCTCATCACAATATGTCCCTGTTTGAACAAACTACTACCCAGGCTGTAAAGCCCCCCGACTGACACGTTTCGCCCACCTACAACACTATTAACGGGATCTCCTTTGCTGAACAGTTCGCTCACAGCTCCCAGAGACGGAAGAGATTTGCTATCAAATAGAACTGTATCTTGTTGTGCGATCGTCCCAAGTTGCCCACGAATTTCGGGTAAATCCATTGCCGATCGTGCTGGGTTAAAAGCAATGATATTCACATCTGCAAGTTCTTTGGTCTGTGGATTCACCCAAGAAGTCCGGCTGTAGTAAAGCGGATCAACAGAAGCAATTCCCTGAATTCCATTCGCTCGATATAGTTGCGCTTTGGGAATGGTTTTATTTCCAAGAAACTGACTCGTTCGATTCACCAGAAAGAGATCCCCTTTGAGGTTCTCCTGAATCCGCGATACCCCATCAAACATCGCTGCTCGAAAGCCCAACTGCATAAAGATGAGAATGTTAGCAAAGGAGATCCCCGCTAGTCCGACGGCTAAACGCACTTTCTGATGGGAAAGCTGCGACCAAGCTAAGGGAGGCTCCTGAGCGAAGCGATTAACCAGTCGTTTGGGGAGAAGAAAGTGCATGGTCGCGGTTAAATGAGTAAGAGATTCCGATCAGTCCAAACGAATTTGAACTCGTACCTGCATATAGGTAAGTTCTGCAACTTTTTTACTATCCTCTGGGTCGAGCCGAATTTTGACTTCCACGACTCGCGCATTTTTGTCTGCTGCTGGATCGGTATTCAGCGAATCAGTTTTTTTGATTTGAAGTCCGATCTGCTCAACTGTGCCGCGTAATTGTTGATTAAACCCGCCATTTTCGCTCGTGATCAGAGCTTGTTGTCCCCGTTTCACTCTGGGAATGTCGGTTTCATACACCTCGGCAACAACATACATTTGCTCAGTTTGTCCCAGATCGACAATGCCTTGCTCTGCATTAACTTGCTCCCCAATCTGAGTATTGATTCGTAGAATCTGACCCGCGATCGGAGCGCGGACATACGAATCTCCCAGTTGAGTTTCTGCCTGTTTTTGTTGGGCGATCGCGTACTCTATCTCAGCTTGAGGAACTTGGAGATCGGCTGGACGAACTTCACTTAACGCTTGCAGCTTAGCGGTTTCTTCCTGAATCTGGGCAGATAAAGTCAGCTTTGTTTCTTGCAGTTGTGCTTTTGCCTCTTGCAGTGATGCGGTAGCAGTCTCAAAGCTTCTGCGATCGTTGTCTAAGAGAGAGGCACTGATTGCTCCTTCTTTTTGGAGCTTCTGCGATCGTTCATAACTCGCCTGAGCATTCCGAGCTTCAGCTTTAGCACGAGCGACTGCTGCTTGTCTTGCAGCCATTTCGGTATCAAATTGCGCGGTTAGCCGTGCGATCGCTGCCTTTTGTGCAGACAGTCCACTAACAGTTGCACTGCCCACTCTAGTTTGTGCCAGCTTTGCTTGCATCACTGCAACATTTTGCTTCGCCTGTTCGAGTGCCGCCTGCTTCTTATCCAATCCCTGCAAAATAGCAATCACCTGCCCTGCTTGCACTCGATCTCCTTGCTTGACCAGTAGCCGATCCACTCGACTATCTCTTGCATTCACAACAGAGACCTTGATCACAGAGCCTTTCGGTTCAACTCGACCTAAAGCAGTCACAGACTGCACAGGCGCAGGTTGACTCGATAGGCCTGCATCCGCATTTTGCTTTACTTTAGACTGAGACAAATACGCTGCACCTAATCCCAGCGACCCGATCGAGAGTGCTCCGATTAGCCCATAGCTAATTGTTTTGAGAGGAATTCGTTTTTGCACGATAGATTCAGCACAGTGGAGGACAATGACAGCAATACCGCAGTGTGAAACAGATCAGGAGGCTTCCATCATCCATCCCATGTCCGAAAACTTCTTCAGCAGTTTTCGATAAGCAATCAATGTCGCATCCGAGGCAACCATTAATTCGGTACTGTTATTGAGCGGTGCAAGCCGAGGGATCTGAGTTTGGACAACGACGTTATCCTCCATGCAAATGCGAGTACCGACTTGAGTTGTATTTTGATCTAACCAATGGCTCAGCCCAGGAACATGATTGAGAAAGCTGCGAATATTGATCGATTTAACGATCGTCGTGTTTTCATCAACTGGAATATGAGCCAAAATACTTTCAATCTTGAACTGACCAAAATTGACACCGGAATAGGTGATGTTTGGTGGTGCAAAAATGTACTGTTTCCAAGGATCTTGGTCATCGTCCTTCAAGAAAAATCGCATCGGCCCGTTAATGCGGTTAATCTTGATGCCTAAAGTTGCGGATAATCCCCATTCAGTCACTTTCAAGTCATAATCCTCAGTCACCGTGTTCTCAGGAGTTTTGCTTTTCCCGACTGACCCCCCGTGCATGAATGGAGCGTGGGAAACATCTAGCGTGTTCTCCATTGTGCGAGTGAAATGAGCGTTAAAGGTATAGACGCTCTGAGCGGGTTCACGAACTGGATTCTCAAACTGTGGGAACGAGGGAAGAGGGGGACGATCGCGTTCCGGTAAATCACCGACAAATACCCAAATGAATCCGTATTTCTCTTGAACCGGATAAGCCTCTACTTTCGCTCGTTTCGGAATGGGAATTGAGGCTGGATTTGCTGGAATCTCACGACAGGAGCCGTCTACCTCATACCTCCAGCCATGATAGGGACAGCGAAGACAATTTCCTTCAACCCATCCACCCGCTAAAGATGCGCCTCGATGGGCACAACGATTGTCAAGCGCGACCACTTTTCCCTGGCTGTCACGATACACCGCCATTTTCCTGCCCATTAATGTAACAAGGGTTGGGCGCTGTGTGATTGCCTTGCTAAATTCAACGGCATACCAGAAATTTTTGAACATCGTTGAGGCTCCTTAAGTCTTCGCAACTTCTACAGGGTGTTCCGATGACTGAGCGATCGGATGCTCAAACAAACCTGGGTTAGATTCAGGCTCTAAAGCTGATTTGTGCTTTGCTTTAGTGGAGTAATCTCCGATTCCCCAGCCTTTATCTAGGAACTTACGCAGTAGTTTGCGATAAGCAACGAGTAGATTATCTGAAGTCACTAAAACTTCTTCGGTTAATCCATAAGGCACAACGCGAGGTTCTTGCGCCTCAATCACCGCTTTGTCTTCCAGATAGGTATCGACTGTATTTTTGATCGAGTTATAGTCTGCCCAAGGTTGTGTGAGAAAGTTGCGGACTCCAATCCACTTCGTTAGGGTTGTGTTTTCGTCAACGGGAATGTTGGTTGCAAAGTAGACATATTGATAGCCACGGAAGTTAAAGTCTAGTGCAATCCGGTTGATGTTTGGCAGATAAACCGTCAAGGTTGCACTGGAGTAAGGACGATCGCGCTTCACAATGTATTTCAGCAGTCCTACTCGCTTGGGTGGCTTAGTGCGAACAGTCGCGCTTGTACTCCATTCCTCGCTCTCGACTTCGTAATCCCCAACCTCTGCATCATCCCGGTTATTAAAAAAAGCAGCATGAACGAAAGGTGCATGGGAAGTATCTAAGCCACTCTCAATCACGCGAGTGTAGTGAGCATTCCAAACATATTCGCCTTGAACCTGCCGCCAAGCGGGGTCGCCATACTCTGGAAACGGTGGAATTGGGGGACGCTCTGACTCTGGCGCATCCCCCACAAATATCCAAATAAAACCATACTTTTCCTGCACTGGGTGAGTCCCCACTCGTGCCCGCTTAGGAATCGGCACGTCTGCTTGATTTGCTGGAACTTCGACGCAAGCCCCATCTGATTGATATTTCCAACCATGATAGGGACAGCGCAGACAACCTTCTTCAATCCACCCCCCAGATAGAGCCGCCCCACGATGGGCACAGCGATCGTCGAGAGCAATCACTTGATGATCTGCATCCCGATAGAGAACATAGTGCTGTCCCATCAGCGTGATTTGTTTTGGTTTGGCTGTGACAGCAGCACTGAATTCAACCGCATACCAGAAGTTCTTGAGCACGTGCGATCGCCCCACTCGTTTTGCAAGGTTTAGAGATAGCTCTATGATTCCCAAGCCGATATTAGAGTAACGGTGGTGAGGGATAATTCTCTGAGCAGAATCGGGTACTCTTCATGCAAAGCAAGATTATACAAACACAGAGGCTATGGTTAGAAAAGCTCAACGTCTGCCAGTTGATCAAACCGGCAAGGAAAAAATTAACGAGTTTCGTCAAGAACTAAATCAGAAGCTTGAAGATGCGATCGAGCATCACGAATTCAAGATGGTTTACATTGGGTTTGCAACACTTTTTGCGTTTGCGGGTGTCATTTATCTTGCAGTTAAGGTTCCGCTTCCCTTCTTTCATTAGTCGTTCTTTAACACGATGAGGGATGGACAAACCTAGAGGAACTAGGCAACTGGTGCGAGCAAAAGGCGAATAAGCCACTTAATGCTAAAGCGCTTTAGCATTCGCCAAGCGCTTGGCGAATGAATAAGGGCCCAAATGGTTCGATAAATTGGAACCAACATTGTCGCGATCAATTGACAAAGCAAAAACCATTCTCTTTCTTGTTGAGCGATCGGAGTTGTTGAGCGATCGGATAAATAGGTCTATTCATCTAATAAAATAATTTAGTGAGTAGAAATCATAGCGTTAGGCAGTAGGATTAGAAATGCAAAAAGAGTAATCGTATCTGTGACTATGCCGAATGCTACTGTGATTGGGTTGGGAAAATCTGGCAACGCCGCCGCCCGACTTCTCAAACGCCAGGGATGGCAAGTCACCATTAGCGATCGCGGTGCTTCCGATACCCTTCAATCGCAACAACAAGAACTGATCGCAGAAAGAATCGATGTGCGTTTGGGCGATAACTTTGATCCTGAATTAGTGCAACCAGATTTAATTGTGGTGAGTCCGGGTGTACCGTGGGATGTGCCGAGTTTAGCCAAGGCTCGATCGATGAATATTGAAACGATCGGCGAAATGGAACTTGCCTGGAGGGCATTAAGCTATGCTCCCTGGGTAGCAATTACTGGAACGAATGGCAAAACTACGACAACAGCTTTAACTGCGGCAATCTTTCAGAAAGCGGGATGCCATGCACCTGCATTCGGCAACATTGGCTATGCTGCTTGCGAAGTCGCATTGTTAGATCAAAAGATTGATTGGGCGATCGCAGAAATTAGCAGCTATCAGATTGAATCCTCTCCGTCGATCGCACCTGAAATTGCAATCTGGACAACCTTTACACCCGATCACCTCAATCGCCACAAAACCTTAGAGAACTATTTCAATATCAAAGCCAGTTTGCTCAATCAAACTAAGCATCAGATCTTTAACGGTGATGATCCATATCTAAGAAACATTGGATCGCAGCAAGGCTATCCAATCCAAGAGACGGCTTGCTGGACAAGCGTAAAGGGTAAATCTGAACTGATTGGAAAGGCAGAATTCGGAGCCTATATTGAGGATGCCTGGGCGATCGTCCAAGGTGAAAAGATTGTTCGGGCAGATGCGCTAAGAATGCCGGGAGCACACAATTTGCAGAATCTATTGATGTCTGTAGCAGCCGCACATTTCGCAGGAATTGATAAAGATGCGATCGCTCAAGCTGTTGCAGAGTTTCCAGGCGTTCCACATCGATTAGAGCGAATTTGCACTTGGCAGGGAATCGAGTTTATCAACGATAGTAAAGCGACTAACTATGATGCCGCAGAAGTTGGACTTGTCGCGGTCGAAGCTCCAGTGATTCTGATTGCAGGCGGAGAGCCTAAAATTGGTGAGGATCAAGCTTGGCTCAATGCAATTCAATCGAAAGCTGCATTTGTGCTGTTGATTGGTGAAGCTTCTCCGACCTTTGGAAAACGGCTTGAGGAGATTGGTTACTCGAACTATGAAGATGTTGGAACAATGGAACGGGCGGTAGCGCGATCGACCACCCTTGCAAAACAATATTCTGCGAAAGTTGTCCTTCTATCTCCCGCGTGTGCCAGCTTTGATCAATATCAGAACTTTGAGCAACGGGGCGATCATTTTCGTCAGCTTTGTTTAGAACAGTGTTCTGAGTAAAATTTGAGCAGATTTCAGTGATCGTTCGCGTATCATAGGAGTCCTCGTTTTTTTAATTTAGACATCGCATCTTCAGCCGCTTGCTTTTCTGCATCCTTTTTACTGCGACCTTTACCCTCACCATAAAGTTTTTCACCCACATACACTCTAGAAACGAACACTGGAGTATGATCGGCTCCACCTAACTTCTCTGTTACATACTTTGGTGGAGCCGCAGCACCATTTGCCTGAGCGAACTCCTGAAACTTATTCTTTGAGTCCACGTTTGAGCGAACTACCATCGCTTCTTGGGGCACAGTGCCAAATAGCTCTGTCACCAAAGGACGTAGCGCTTCAATATCGCGATCGTGATCTAAGTAATAAGCTCCCACCACTGCCTCAAAAGTGCTGCTCAGAAGATTTGGATTCTGATAACCGCCGTCACGAATTGCGCCTTGTCCAAGCCTCATTCTGGAATTTAATCCAATTTCAGTCGCAAACTTAGCAAGTTGCCTTTCGTCTACGAGTGCTGCTCGTCGTCGCGTCATTTCATCTTCTCCCATTTCGGGATAAAGCTGATAAAGGTAGTCGCCACTGATGAAATTGAGAATGGCATCGCCCAGAAATTCTAGACGCTCGTTATCTCCATCTCCTCTAGGATTTTCATTCACATAGGAACGGTGAGTGAGTGAGCGACGTAGAAGCTTTTCGTCTTTGAACATCAAGAGTTTGTGCATCTTTTCCTCGCTACGTTGATTGAAAGCTGAAAAGTCGGGGGATAAAGGCTATTGCCACGACCGTTGTTACAGTCAAAACAAGCCAGTTCTACACCGATTTTGCGGCAAAATGTTAGCCTAGAAGGGATTTTAGATTGCGAAACTCCGATGAACAAAGTTGTGGTAGGACTCTCTGGGGGAGTCGATAGTTCGGTTGCGGCTGCCACGTTGCATGATCAAGGCTATGAAGTCGTGGGCTTGACCCTTTGGTTGATGAAAGGGAAGGGTCAGTGCTGCTCTGAAGGCATGATCGATGCGGCTAAACTTTGTGAGGAGTTGGACATTCCACATCACATTGTCGATAGCCGTGATGTATTTCAGGAAAATATTATCGATTACCTGGTGACAGGCTACGGAGAAGGAATTACGCCGTTGCCTTGTTCGCAGTGCAATAAAGCGGTGAAGTTTACCCCGATGCTGAACTATGCGCGGGAAACGTTGGGGATTGATAAAATCGCCACGGGTCACTATGCCCGCATTCGGGTTGAAAATGGGCGGTATCAACTGTTGAGAGCGATCGATCGATCCAAAGATCAATCCTATTTCTTGTATGACCTGGATCAAGAAGTTCTGTCGCGGGTGCTCTTTCCGCTCGGTGAAAAACACAAAACTGAAACCCGCCAAATTGCTGCTGCGTTTGGATTGCACACCGCAGACAAGCCCGAAAGCCAAGATCTGTGTTTAGTCGAAGCGAACGGTTCAATGCAAGCGTTTCTTGATAAATACATCACGCCGCACAAAGGCGAAATTGTTGATCGCGCTGGTAAAGTTCTCGGTCAGCATGAGGGCGTGCATCACTATACGATCGGGCAGCGTAAAGGGTTAGGAATCGCTCACACAGAGCCGCTTTATGTGATTGGTTTAGATGCGGTTCGCAATCGGGTGATTGTGGGTGAGCGATCAGAAGCGCAGAACCCCGAATGTACGGTGGGACGGATTAACTGGGTGTCGATCACGCAACCGACCACACCGATCAAAGCCGATGTACAGATTCGGTATCGATCGACAGCGACTCCTGCAACAGTGATTCCGATCGAAGATAATCGGGTGCGGATTGTGTTTGATGAGCCGCAGTTTAGTATCACACCCGGACAAGCCGCCGTTTGGTATGACGGAGAGGTGCTACTTGGGGGCGGAATTATTGAGCGGGGGTGAGGCAATTGCGCCAAACGGCACATCTCGAACTGAGAAGTTTTGCCAGCCCTTGCCGTCAAAGTGCCACCATTCGGTCGAGAGCGGGATAAAACCTGCTCTCACCATTGCATTTTCTAGCAGTTGTCGATTTTTCAGAACTGGTGCGGGTAAATCAGTGTAACTCCGGCTAGCGCGTTCTGTGAAATCATCAAATTGAGTCGGCATGGGAAGTTCTTTTCCAGTGCGATCGACCAGTGTGAGATCAACCGCCGCTCCTCGATTATGCCGTGATCCTTTAGCGGGATTGGCGACATAGCGCTCGTCGGGGACAATCTCCCACAGGCGCTTCTGGACGGATAACGGGCGGTAACAATCGTATACTTTCAGTCCAAGCCCTTCTTTTTCTAAGTTTGTTTGCACTTGCGATAACTGTTGTGCAACCGAAGCGCGTAGAATACATCTCGCTTGGGGATAAAGCTTCCGTTTGACAAAATTGTTAGTGGTGGCGTAACGAATATCGAGCCCGATCCGGGGGTTGATCGATCGAATATCGACAAACACAGCGGGATTTAGTTCAGTTGCATTCATCGGGTTGTGAATGAGCAAGGCGCACATAAGCGAGATCGAGAACGCGAGAACAGACCGAATCTGGGAAGAAGAGGGTTGCATTTCAATTTAAGCCAATGAGTTTTGTTGAAAAAACGGACTTGAGCTTTGGGCACTTTGTTCACTTCGGTAATCTGTGGTAAGGTAATCAAAATCTTGCTTGTTGCACAATATTTTCAATTACCATGCTGCTGTCTTCGAGAATCAATGTTTGGCATATGGTTCCGATCGCCCTTGGGTTACATGGACTGATGTTTATTGTTCCAGTTCCTTCCCAAGATGCGATCGTAGAGCGGCAAAATCCTAAAACGGTCAGGGTTGCCAATGTGCCCAATCCTTCTTCCAAAGCAACAACGCCGCCGACTCCCAAAGCAAAGGCTTCTCCCAAGCCTACTCCGCAACTGTTGGTGAAGCCTCGTGTAGTTGAACCTCCTGCAACTCTTTCTCAACCCAAGCCAAGTGTCTCGACTCCTATCGTTGCGACTCCGACCCCCTCTCCAGTTGCGTCACCCTCTCCAGTTGTATCACCCTCTCCAACGCCAACGACTTCTCCGACTCCAACGCCGTCCCCCTCGCCTAAAGACGCTTTACAGCTCGATGGTGCAACTCCGGGCTGTAATGGGCGCGAAGGATGCTGGGAAATTGCTGAAACACAGGGGAGAATGATATCGAAAACGCTAGAGAAGCAGCTACAAGATCAGGGCTATCAAGTGACTGAGAAAGATATCAATGAAGATGTAGGAATGCGAGTGTATCAAGTTGAGAAATCAGGAACTCAGCCATATTATCTGCATTTTATCTGGAGCGATCGCGGAACCGCTTATGTTCGTCACGCTCAAATTCTCAGCCGTAGCGAACTCGAAGCGATCGCAAATCTCTAGTACGTGCGCCCTTTCCATGCACCGCCCTGTCCTTGCCAATGTTTGACGGCAGAATCGATCGTCATGAGTAGATAGAGAAATGCGATCGCAGGTAAGCAAAACGCATACCAAAATGAACAGCGATAAAACTGCACGATTGGAAAGTAAGCCAGAGTCATTAGTGCGTAAGTTAATAAGCTAATTGGATTTCCGGTTAATATTCCAATCACGGGAGAGAGATAAACAATAAACATTCCGAATACTGCACCCGTTAATAGCAGAGGAGAATAATTTAGCTGAGTATAAGCAGTACGAGAAACCATGTTCCAGATCGTACCGAGTGAATCGTAGGGACGTAAACTGATTGTCGTTGGAGTCAATCCGAGCCAGATTCTTTTAGAACCCGTCGATTTAATCGCATCCGCTAATGCACAATCATCAATTAACGCTTGCCGAATTGCCGCGACACCGCCAATTCGAATTAATGCCCCCCGTCGAATGAGACTACATCCACCTGCCGCAGCCGCTAACGATCGACCCGGATCATTTGCCCAACGAAACGGATATAGCTTAGCAAAAAAGAACACAAACGCTGGAATCAGTAACTTCTCCCAAAAACTCACACAGCGTAATCGCACCATGAGCGATACTAACTCGCGATCGTCTGCGATCGCATGACTCACCAGATCTCGCAGATTGTTCTGATCATGCTCAATATCTGCGTCCGTCAACAAAAAATAATCCGGCTGCAACTCCAAGCCTTTTTGAATGCCCTGTTCCAACGCCCACAGTTTTCCTGTCCAACCTGCGGGTAGGGGTTGCGCTGAGAGAATCTGTAGCTGAGCGGCTTTTCCGAGCGATTCGGCTGTTTCCTTGGCGACTTCTGCAGTTCCGTCGGTGCTGTGATCGTCTACTAGAATGATTTGGAGCGAACCGGAATAGGATTGTGTGAGCAACGATCGCAAAGTAATCGGCAGCAAATCCGCTTCATTTCGGGCTGGAATTACGACGCAAACCGAAGCACTTTCTAGCTCTCCATCCGGCAAGCGTTGATCCATTCGCCAAAACTGCCCCCGGAATCCTAGCAAATAGATCCAAATTAATAAACTTACGATCGACAGCCCAAGAATGATTTCGCTCATGTCACAATCACGATAAATGCTTTAATTACACGGGGAGCGATCGCAATGGCTTTCATTCGCGTTGATGAAAACATCACTGTGAACACCCAGTACATCGTAAAAGTAAAGTGGAAACTTAATGCTGAAAATGATGAACTCTCAGGATCAATTTTCCTAACAGGTGGCGACAAAAACGAAGTGGTTGCGATCAAAGGTGCAGCCGCTTATAAATTGTGGGATATTCTTCATGCGCGTGAGGATTTGCCCCAAAATAAAAATAGCGAAGCGAGCGCAGAATGGCAGCATAGCCGTAGAGGTTGGTAATGTTTGGGTGTGAGGAGAATTTGGCATGCAGGAACGATCGCTCTTAACCGCAATTGAAGCAAGTCAGCAGTATCTTTTATCGCTGCAAAAGCCAGAAGGATACTGGTGGGCAGAGCTTGAATCGAATGTGACGATCACGGCTGAGACCATTTTGCTGCACAAGATTTGGGGAACCGATCAAGCACGACCATTGCACAAAGCCGAGGACTATTTACGATCGCAGCAGCGTGATCATGGCGGTTGGGAATTGTATTACAACGATGGCGGCGATCTGAGTACAACGGTTGAAGCGTACATGGCGCTACGGCTGCTTGGGGTTGCGGCGGCTGATTCGGCATTGGTCAGAGCTAAAGGATTTATCCTGGCGCGAGGCGGGATTACCAAAACGCGGATTTTTACCAAGTTTCATTTGGCGCTGATTGGGTGTTTTGATTGGCGCGGTATTCCTTCGCTGCCGCCTTGGATTATGTTTTTACCCTCGCTGAAAGTGGAAATCCCGAATCCGTTTGGCACAGAGCCGCTTTTTTCAGGACATACCTTCAGCATTTATGAGATGTCGAGTTGGGCGCGAGGCAGTACCGTTCCGTTGTTGGTCGCGTTCGATCGCAAGCCCGTTTTCATTACCGATCCAGCCATTACGCTCGATGAACTCTACGCCGAAGGGGTACATAATGCGGTGTATGAGTTGCCGAGAAAATCGGATTGGACAGACTTATTTTTGGATCTCGATCGGGCGTTCAAGTTTGCTGAAGAATTGAATTTCATGCCGCTACGCGAGGAAGGCATCAAAGCGGCAGAAAAATGGATTCTTGAACGCCAAGAAGCTACTGGAGATTGGGGTGGGATTATTCCCGCGATGATCAATTCGCTGCTTGCATTGCGCTGTTTAGGGTACAACGCGAACGATCCGTTTGTGGCACGGGGATTAAAGGCGATCGACAATTTCGCGATCGAAGAAGAGAATAGTTATCGGATTCAGCCTTGTGTGTCTCCGGTTTGGGATACGGGATTAGTGATTCGATCGCTGGTTGAATCGGGTGTGTCTCCGTCTGATCCGGCATTGGTAAGAGCGGGTGAATGGCTTTTAGACAAACAGATTCTCAGCTACGGAGATTGGGCGGTTAAAAACACCGAAGGAAAACCCGGAGCGTGGGCGTTTGAGTTCGAGAATCGCTTTTACCCGGATGTTGATGATTCGGCAGTCATCGTGATGGCGCTGGATCTGCTTCAGATGCCGGATGAAGCTTTGAAGCAACAAGCAATCGTTCGGTGTGTGAATTGGATTAGCACGATGCAGTGTAAGCCCGGAGGCTGGGCAGCGTTTGATCTCGATAACGATCAAGACTGGCTAAACGCGATGCCTTACGGGGATCTTAAAGCCATGATTGATCCGAATACTGCGGATGTGACGGCTCGTGTTTTAGAGATGTTCGGGCAGCTTCAAACCGGAGATGCCAAACGTTGTGCAACTTTAACACTGGAAAGAATCGATCGTGCTTTAGCGTACTTGATGCGCGAACAGGAAGCGGACGGCTCTTGGTTTGGGCGCTGGGGTGTGAATTACATTTACGGAACGAGTGGCGTTTTAGTGGCATTGTCGAAGGCGGCTCCGAAGTCACATCGAACCAGCATTCGACGGGGAGCGACTTGGCTTGTGCGATCGCAAAATCCTGATGGTGGCTGGGGTGAAACTTGCGAAAGCTACAAAGATCCAGCGCTCAAAGGAAAAGGCGACAGTACCGCATCTCAAACCGCTTGGGCAGTGATTGGATTGTTGGCGGCGGGAGATGCCACTGGGGATTATGAGTGGGACGCGATCGACAAAGGAATCGCTTATCTGATTGAGACTCAGAAAGATGGCGCGTGGAATGAAGACTACTTCACGGGCACAGGATTTCCAGGACATTTTTATCTGAAGTATCACCTGTATCAGCAGCATTTTTCACTGACAGCATTAGGGCGATATCAGATGAGTTTGCAGCAGCGATCGGCGTTGAAAGTGCCGTTGAATCTAAAGGTGAGAGAAGTCGTTCTGGAATCGGGAGAGGCTTAGAGAAGGGCGATCGATAGAACGGATTTGCTCCGTTTTAGTTAGTTCTTGCCCCCTAAATCCCCCACAAGTGGGGGACTTTGAGAAGAAATCTGATCAGCTTTGGAAGCAGACTTGTCATCAATTTTCATTTATGTTCTTCTCAAGAGTGTTAACACAGTTTCAGGGTTGCATATTACTTCAAGGTACCCCATTCATGGGGGATTTAGGGGGTTGAAGCTGTCCAAAACGAAGCGAAAAACTTATGCCAAAGTTCCACTAAATCAACGCAGTACAATTCAACGATCGCACCTCCATCGCGTCCGAGATATAGCACGATCCGCCAAATCGGTTGAGAATTGGGCGGATTTTCTCGATCGCATCCTTCAACTGTTCTGGCGCACAAAACGCAATAATATACGCCATTTCAATCATTTCGTCGCTTCCAGAAACCCCGCTACTTTCAAGATTGCGGAACACAGTATAGCGATCAATTTCGGATTGCTTCAGGCTAGTGAGAATTTTTGGAAGTTCGATCGAATCTGAAATAATTTCAATCCGTTTAACAGCGTGCATAACTTTACCAAAGAAGAGTAATTCCGTATTCGTACAATGGAATTCCGATCAAAATATTGAATGGGAACGTAACCGCAAGCGCGGCAGAAATATAAAAGCTAGGATTAGCTTCTGGAACCGTTAAACGCATTGCTGCGGGAACTGCAATATAAGACGCACTTGCACATAGAACCGCAAACAAAAGTGCATCACCCGAAGACAGCGCGATTACTTTTGCGAGAAAGATGGCGATCGTCGCATTTAGCATCGGAATCAACACCCCAAACGACACCAAAAACGCCCCAGTTTTCTGTAGTTCTTGAATTCGCTTTGCCGCGACCAGTCCCATATCTAGCAGGAAGAAGGTCAGCACTCCGTAAAACATATCTTGCGTAAACGGTTTCAACGTCTGCCAGCCATGCTCTCCAGTGATAAAACCGATCGCTACACTCCCCACCAACAGAAACACCGAACCGTTAAAAAATGCTTCTCGCAGCACTTCCGACCATTGAATCGGCTCATCACTAGCACGATCGGTAAACACATTCACCAAAATTAACCCAATAATGATCGCAGGTGACTCCATGAGCGCCAATGCTGCGACCATGTAACCGTTATAAGCAATCTGAAGCTGATCGAGAAATGATCCAGCCGTAATAAACGTCACCGCACTGATTGATCCGTAAGTCGCCGCGAGCGCTGCTGAATTATAGGGATCTAAGCGCGATCGCAAAATGAAAAACGTATAGATTGGAACAGCAATCGCCATTACGATCGCAGCGCTCAACGTCACGATAACCGCTTGGCTAATCCCGCTCCGCGCCAGCTCTACGCCACCTTTAAACCCGATCGACAGTAGCAAATACAGCGAAAACAACTTCGGAATGGGTGCGGGAATATCAAGATCCGATTTCACCAAAACCGCCAGCATTCCTAGAAAAAAGAACAACACAGGCGGATTCAGAAAGTTAGAAACGATCAGGGTAAAGTCCATTCACAGAAAAAATAACGTTACCTTCCATTCAAACGGGGAATGGCGATCGAGGCAAGAACGCACAATCTTTACGACTTCTTGACCAGAGCTTAACCCGCTTTCAGAAAACAGTGAGTACGATCGCGCCTGTAGCTAACCTCCTGGAGCTTCTGATTATGACAAAGACTCTGGATCAATCGAACGATCGTGCCACTAAATCGGGTACAGAAAATTCTCCGAATAGCCCATCCTTTAACTTTGAGCTTTGGGCAAAACAATTGCGTCCTCAACTTCTAGCGTCTTTGTACAAACACAAATAGTACAAACACAAATAGTACAAAACACAAATAGAACTGCTGCTGAGCTAACGTCCGGCTTTGAGAGTTTGCTCAGCAGTCAATTGCAGGGTTGAGAATGCGGGAGAAACGATCGTATCAGTATGTTTGAACTTCCCTACTTCCCGATAACGATCGTTCTCAAGTTGCAGCACTGTAATTATGGATTGCGCTGGATCAATCAGCCAATATTCAGAAATACCGCGCTCAGCGTACTCTTTGCGCTTATCAACGTAATCGCGCTCTCTAGATTGCTGATCGCTGCTTGAAACAACCTCGACCACGAGCAAAGGAGGCGGCATTTCAGGTCTCAACACATTTCCTCCAGCAAGAATTGCAGCGGCAGATTCTTCGGTATGAACAATTAAGTCAGGTTGTTGCGCTGTTACCTTGGTAGAACGGGTTGCAATCTGATGCCCGATTGCTAACCGATAAGAGGGAATCCTCATTTCTAAAAGCCTGGCAAAAAGAAAGCTTACAATCACAACGTTGAGTGGATTCTCCGGAGCCATTACTACTAATTCTCCGTTTACTAACTCATAGCGAGTATCAGTTCCGTCGTCATAGTTAAGGTATTCCTCAAAAGTTCCAAACCGCCGCTTTGCCTGCGTCATGAAAATTCGCCCCCCAACTGCGTCAAGAACTGCATTGCTTTTGCCACTGAACTTGCACAATCGTAAGGTGAAGTCTCATAGAACGATCGCCAAGCTGAGCTTTTATATTCATCATAGCGATCGCGATGCTCTGGATGTCGATCAAGCCATGCCAACCGCACCGCGTGACCAATTAGAACATCCATCACAATGTATTCTTCGACTTTGAACTCTGGGTTACGTTGTGCGATCGCTGAAAGTTCCATCAAAGCTTCAACATTCGCCTGACGATATTCGGGAGCTTGAATTTTGTTGAGCAGATGTTCGATTTTTAGTGCAAAGTTTTTCTCACCTGCGGTCATTTCGGTCGTGAGAAATTCACTCTCAAGCCGATTCCGCCGTTCTAGTTTGTCTCCGATAACTAACCCTTGGCAGTGATGTAGCAGCTTCCATACGCTTGGATAGAAGTCTTTGGGAACGCGATTGAGTGCCCCATCCACTTGACGTTTACGCCACCAGTTTTGGGCACTGGGTTCGATTTCGGTTTTATCAACCAGAATCACCCAATCGATCGCGCTGTTAGGCAATTTCACTTTGAGTGATTCTTGTTTCAGCAGCGCTTTGTTTAGATCGGCATAACCGACCACAATCTCACGCAGTCGAGTTTTAATTTCAAACGGACTTAAGCTCATCAGTTTCTCGTAAGCTTCATCCTGAGTCAGTTCTAACTCTTGCGCCAAATCGGTTGTAATCAACAAAATTAGATAGCCGACTCGTAAGGTTAACAATCCCTGGAATAGTTTCGGTTCTGCTTTGATCAATAAGCTGAGATAGATAATTACTTCCTGAGTCAGTACCCGATCGCGGATATCTTCGCGGCAGAACTCACGAATCTTTTCTAAGACCTCCGTGTGTGGTAGCGGCTGCATAATCAATGAGTCTTCGCTGTAGGCACGTCCGATCGCAATCTGCTTCTGTCTCACTAAGATATCTGTGACAGCATCCGACAAGCCCACATCAATCTTATCGAGTAATCCTGCACAGCGCCGTAAGATGCTCCAATACGGCGATCTCGTAGAATCCCCCTTGCTTGCTTTCGTGTATAGTTCATTCAGCAAGTCTCGAACTGTCACTGATGACTGTGCCCCCGCAAATCCGGTTTCAAAGTTCAGTCCTTCTAGCCGCGCCAATGTCCCTAGTAGTTCAACTTGCTCATAAAGGTTCTGTGACGATCGTAAGCTCTCCAACAGCACTTGAACATCAGTTTCATACTCTAGTTTGAATTCCTGCGCAATGCTCAATGGATGGGTACGATCGGGTTCAAATGCCAGGAAATAGCGAGACACACCCACTTCAGCGACTGATTTTGATTCAAACTGAAAGCCATGCAGCCAATCAATCCGCTCAGTTCCTGCTGTTCTGACAAACTGTTTAAGCTGACCCAACTGAACCGGAATGTCTCCGCATCGCCCCGCTTGGAGTTCTTGCACCAAATCTAACAATGCTTCTCGACCGAGTTCATACATTTCGTGCGTTAGCCACAAGGTGACGATCGGGCGACCCACTTGTTGCCAATGTCGATGAATGTAGGCTAAATCGCTTTTGATGTTTGATACTAAAAAGTGATAGTCCAACGTCAGATAAAACCGTTCCGGCTCAAGAAACGAAGGCAGGACTACGATCGTTTCTCCTTGAATGCGATACACCCGTGCAGTGGTGAGACTCCGCATTCGTCGCTGCGGTCGTCCGGTCAGCGCCAATTTTTCGTTGCGTCCCACCTGGGTATAAGCAGCAGCCAATTCGCGTGCATGACGGACTTGAATTGGTTCCACTTGTTCGAGCGTTTGTGTGGTCACATTGTTAGCTGCAAGTTTAGCCTGTAACGTTTCATCCTCTGCTAACAGTGCAATCTGAATCGTTGCTTTTCGGCGTTGTCCTCGACGTAAATAGCGCCCACAGGGATCAATATCTCCAACGGAAATCAATCCTTCATGCAGCATTTTCGCTAGCATGTACAAACTCTGTGCCCAAACCAGGGGAATGTTTTCATTGGGAATGCGAGTTTGACTATGAGGATTCGCTTTTTCGGCTGCGATCGCGCTCTCCGGCACAATGAATAGTTCAGGCAATAATTTCACTCCATCCCGCTCGACCGTCAGCGCATCTAAACGATCGAGATAGTCTTGTGCCTGAATGCGATCGCCCCGAAAAATGCCATCTAACGCAAGATAGGTAAAGAATAAGGGCCATTCACACTCAACATGTTCAAACTGCTTCAGTTCAAACGGCTCATAGTGCAATCGTGTGGTGTCTTCGATCACGGTTTGATGTCCGTCGCGCAAGAAGCGCTTACAGCCATAGCGACCTTGCAGCAGATCGATGATCTTATCGCGGGTGCGATCGACTAGTTCGATATCCTCAACTGCAAACGCAGGAAACCCGATCGCGCTGAGCAATGCAGCATCGACTTCTTTAGAGCTTGATTCGCGTGGCAGCAATGATTCTAGCGTTGTCCGACAGCGAGCAATCTCATCCGGCAGCACATGAATCACTGAACTCTGTCCGCCCTGTGTTCCAAACAGATTCAGCCCATTCATCGCTTCGAGTGCCGCTTTTGCCATGCCGACAGAGCTGCCATTCAGTTCGGGATTGCCGTGATTGATCTTGTTACCGCGCTCCCAAATTCCATAGTCAGGCGTGCGATAAGTCCGACCAATGTAGTACACCAGGTTTTGCACAAAGTTCACTTCATCACAGGTGTAAACAATGGACAATCCCGAAGTGGTCATCTGCGCCAACATCAATAGAAATACTGAAGTTGCATCTAGCTGCAAATGTCCCCATTCATCGTCACCGACTACCGTTGATCCGGTTGCAGTGTCATATTTTGCATGGAGGGCATCTAACGGATTCTGATTATGTTTGAACTTCTCAACCTTTTGCGCTTGCTGCATCATCGAAAACAACAATCCGCGCATCAACTTGACGACGCTATGTTCTAGCTCATAGGTGCGTCCACGATCGTCATCAAGTTTTCGATAAGCTAATGCCAATCCCCAAACTGCCAGAATGCTATACACATTGTCCCGCACCCAAGCATCGGTGTAGTCTCCGTGAGCGTTCACGGCGGTACTGGCGGGAAGCAGTCCAGAAATTGGGTTCTGACGACTCAAGATAATCGATCGCACTTCTTCGTAATAGCGATCGAGCCGATTCGCGAGGTCAATTGCTGGAGTTGCCATAGGATCAGGATAGGGAGTTAGGGGTTTACAAGCACATCAGCGCTTGAATCAAAGATCTTAACCGAAGTTGCTATGATTCGCTCATCGAAAGAATGGGACAAAATGAACAACGCCGATCAACGCAATCAAATTGCCCCTCAGGCAACCGTTAAAGCTTAGATTCAGCGTAATCGGGAATTACAGGAACAATTCAACAGGGTTATCAATGACACACGATCGTTCCGCACCGAGTTTCTCAAGCGGCAGCGAAACGAAGATCAGGAATAGCCGATCGTTGATCCCGGTAGTCTCATCACCGATCGATATCGCACTTCAGTTTCTGCAACAGAGATCGATTTGCGTTGTGTTGTCCATTCACTACGATCAAACAGTTTTTCTCTCAATTCGTTCACATTCACATTGCAGATTGCATGATCAGAAATGACTTGCCGACCATTCACCCAAGCATAACTTACAACATTTACAGGGCGACCGAGAATCAGTAAGCCGATCGGATCAGTTCGCGGTAACAAGGACAACGATTTCAGGTCGTACATTACCAAATCTGCTTTCTTGCCAACCGTCAAAGATCCAAATTGATCTGCACGATCCAAGCCTGTTGCACCGCCTAGTGATGCCATTTCCACAGATTGTCGAGGAGTAATCCAGTGATGGTAATCAAAGTCTGTGACTGAATGCAAAATTGACCCAATTTTAATCGCTTCGAGTAAATCTTGAGAATCATTACTTGCAGCACCATCACACCCAAATGTAACATTCACTCCTGCTTGACGGTACTTCAGAATTGGAGCGATCCCACTTCCTAAGCGTAAGTTGCTCAATGGATTGTGAACCACGGTCGATCGCGTTTCTGCCATGATCTCAATATCTTGGTCATCGAGCCAAACACAATGTGCTAGGGAAGTTTTCTCACTCAAAAATCCAATCTCTTTAAGATGTTGAACAGCACTACACCCATACTTTTCTTCAGCCAGCATCTTTTGGGCTTTGGTTTCGAGTAGATGAGCATGGCGACTCAGGTTGTATCGATCGCTGAGTTCAATACAGCCTTCAAACAACGTATCCGAACAAAGCTGAATTCCAGTCGGCGCAGCGACAACTTCAATTCCTTGATCCGGACGATGAAACTGGTAAATTGCTGCTTGAAGAAGTTCAAGCACTGCCTGAGTCGGTTGTTCAAAGTTGCTATGTCTTACTTCATCACCACCAGTCGGAATGCCTGCGCTCAAAGCCTCATCCTGAATCAGCGGCGCGATGAAGGCTCGGATGCCCACTTCCCGATAACCTCGATCGACCGCAGCAATGGTTTCGATTTCTTTTCCTGGAATCAGCACCAAATGATCGACAACACTCGTTCCACCAGTCATGAGAGTTTCGATCGCAGTACCCACTGCACTGAGATAAGCTTGCTCCGGGTCGAGAGGTGTAGTTTCGTAGAGTTCTGCGATCCAGAGTTCGAGCGGCACAGGCGGAATCAATCCACGCTGCCACATTTCCGAGGAGTGGGTATGAGCATTCACAAATCCAGGCAGTAAAAGCTGATTCGTGCCATCGATCGCAGTTCCAATCACCGCTAAGTTAGGCGCGATCGCAACAATGCGATCATCTTGGATTTGCACATCGACTGTTTTATACCCCTCACCCTCTGCAATCAAAACATTCTGAATCGTAAAACTCATAGATCGATGCCTACTCAATACATAGCAGCCTAAGCTATTAAACTCGATTTCGGAGTTGTTGAATCCACAATTTTGGGTGGTCGTCCGATCGCACCTTAAAGCTGCTCATCGATAACAAAAGCGGCACACCTCCGACTTTAGCGCTCATCAATAGATGCAGTGCTAAACAGACAAGCATCGTTGCCCAAGCAGCGAGATGTAAGGAATAAGCCAAATGATGCAGTTCACCTGTGGGCAACCAAGTTTCATCCATTAGTTTTCCGCTAATTGCAGCAAATACGATCGCAAGTAACATTACTGTATTTGTTAGCCGTTGTAGACTAATCCACCAAATTGGCTTTCCAATGTTCGACAATTGTGCGATCGAGTCTTTTTGAACTAATTTCTTTCGACCGCACCAAAGACTATAAATCACAAATAACGGTGCAAATAGAAAAAACGTCAGTCCGATCGTGCCGTGGTAGTCAATGATCGGATTGATTCTGGGTAAGGGGACCTTTCCAAAGCGTCCATCAAATGTGTCATACACCCAATACCCGCTGATCAATGCCGCAATCACCAACAGTGCATTGACTCCGTGCAGAAAGCGCAGCAGTGAAGGTTGATAAGGTTTAGTGCGTGACATAATCCTGTTCTTAGATTGTTCTCTTATTGATATAGCTTAAATTCTTAAAAAATTTGGAACTTATGTGTTGAAATTTTTACGATCGTAAAGTGAGTATTCGATAACATTTTGCCTCAACAGTGATCAAAAGATTATGTCTATGCGGTTCATCGGATAGATGCGATAGCGTGATGAGGTACTAAAAATTTTGAAGTGTGACTCTCCTCTCACGCTTTATTCTTTGTTTTTGGAGTTCTTCCAATGGCTACTGTGAAAATAGGGATCAATGGTTTCGGTCGGATTGGTCGCTTAGTGTTTCGCGCTGCGCTCGACGATGCCAACATTGAAATCGTTGGCATCAATGATCTTGTTCCGCCCGATAATTTGGCGTATCTTCTCAAGTACGATTCGACGCATGGGGTATATCCGGGCACGATCGAAGCGAAGCCTGATGGCATTGCGGTAAACGGCAAGTTTATTCCTTGTTTTGCGATGCGGAATCCAGCAGATTTACCCTGGGGCAATCTTGAAGCAGATTACGTGGTCGAATCGACCGGATTGTTTACCGATTTTGAAAGTGCTTCTAACCATGTAAAAGCCGGTGCAAAGCGGGTGATTATCTCCGCTCCGACGAAAGATCCAGAGCGCGTGAAAACGCTGCTGATGGGCGTGAATCACGATTCTTTCGATCCTGAAAAAGATACGATCGTCTCGAATGCAAGCTGCACTACCAATTGTTTAGCGCCAGTGGCGAAAGTGTTAAACGATCGCTTCGGCTTAGTCGAAGGGTTAATGACCACCGTTCATGCAATGACGGCAACTCAACCGACTGTGGATGGCCCAAGTAAAAAAGACTGGCGCGGTGGACGCGGAGCTGCTCAAAACATTATTCCTGCTGCAACCGGAGCTGCTAAAGCGGTGACGCTGGTGCTGCCGGAACTGAAAGGAAAGCTGACTGGAATGGCATTTCGTGTGCCGACTCCCGATGTTTCCGTTGTCGATCTAACCTTCAAAACCGAAAAGCCAACGAGCTACAAAGAAATCTGTGAAGCGATGAAAGAAGCCTCAGAAACAACGCTGAAGGGGGTTCTAGGCTATACCGATGAGGAAGTGGTTTCGACTGATTTTCAGGGCGATCGTCGATCGAGCATTTTTGATGCAGGTGCAGGTATCGAACTGAATTCCAACTTCTTTAAAATTGTGTCTTGGTACGACAACGAATGGGGTTACTCGAATCGAGTGATTGATTTGATGACTACGATGGCGAAAAAAGATGGCATCTTGAATTAAGTCATCTACGATGGGGGTCACCTGATCCCTATCGTAGATTTTTATCTGGCTATTACTTTCGCTGGTGAGAAGAACTCGATCGACATAATAAAATGAAAGTCTTAGATAGTTAAAAGGTGGCAGCTATGGTTCAGACTCCTGCTAAATCTCTAACGCTAGAAGAATTTTTAAAGCTTCCAGAAACGAAGCCAGCAAGCGAGTATATTGACGGTCAAATTATCCAGAAGCCCATGCCACAAGGAAAGCACAGCACAGTTCAGCGAGACTTGATAGGTAAAGTTGACGGTATTCTGAGACCTGATCGAGTTGCCAGGGCTTATCCTGAATTGCGTTGTACGTTCGGTGGACGATCGATTGTTCCAGATGTCAGTGTGTTCACTTGGGATCGAATTCCTCGCGATGCAAATGGTGAGGTCGCAAATACCTTTCAAATTGCTCCAGACTGGACGATCGAGATTCTTTCTCCAGATCAAAGCCCAACGAAAGTGATCAAAAACATTCTGCACTGTATTGATCATCAAACGCAGATGGGTTGGCTGATTGATCCCGATGAGAAAGTTGTGTTTGTTTATTTTGCCGATCGTACAATCCGATTTTTTGATGTTCCAGAGCAGCTTTTGCCTGTACCATCGTTTGCAAGCAACATTCAATTAACAGTTCAAACATTGTTCGGATGGTTGTCTGAGTAGCACTGCGATCGCTCTAGAACTCTACATCGTCTTCATCAGACTCTCCGATTACCGACAGTGGAAACTGTTGCTTCAATGCAGGAATCACTGGGCAAGGTTTGCGATCGTCCAAATTCTCCGGCTTGTTCCAGCTAAAGGGAGCTTGTTTTGCCGCAGACATCCATAACAATCGTTTTGCGCGAGTCATTGCAACATACAACAATCGAAACTCTTCAGCAGTCTTGAGCGATCCGGCTCGTTCCCAAGCTTCGTCATTGGTCGGAATCGGTTCATGATGCACGATCGCCCTAATTTGCGCTCTTGCGACCTCAGATAAAGTAAAGTCGCCAAGAAACTGCATTGCAGGCGGAATGTAGAGCGATCCGGGAATCATGTTTTCATGCAAAAACGGAATGAAAACATAGTCCCAATCGAGACCCTTTGCTTTGTGCATTGTGATCACGGTTAGCTGGCTGGGACGAACATAGCGATCGTCGTCTTCTGCTTCGACAGGTTCAAATCGCTCTGAACTGACAACGTCGCTTAACACTTCTAGCATTGCTGTAAGTGAGTTCTCGCGGGTTTGCTGCATGACGCGTTCTGCAAGTTTGTCAGCAGTTGCAAGCTCTGTTTGCTCATAGTTCAAGGTATAAGCGAGAAATGAGATCAATTGATAGAGTGGAAGCTCTAATCTTGCTCTGAGTAGGCTTGTACAGAAACGGCTTGCTTGTTGAACTTGTGGATCTTGTGGTGGATCAAGCGGAGCAGGATAAAGAAACTGTTCCGGAAAAGTGATCAGAGCATTTAAATCTTGATTCGGAATGATGCGACGATTGACAAAGACAGAGAGTGCAGCTTTAAGATTGTCCGGAGAATGAGGTCGATCAAGGAATTGCAACAGTGATAACATCTCTGCGGGGATGTGAGACTGTCGATCGCGCATTCCCACTTCAACGACTGAAAGCTTGTCAGCGAACCATCGCGCTAGTTCTCGTGCTACAAATTTTCCTTGCTCGTTGGTGCGAACTAACACTGCCGCCGAGCGCTCTGGATAATGATTGAACAATGCGATCGCTCTTTTGCCGATCCATTCCACCGCTTGATGAACATCTTCGGGCGTGTGAATCTCAAAGCCTAAGCCTTCAGGACTGGGGTTTGCATCGGCTTGCGGGTCATTGTTAGAAACTGGGTGGATCATCTGCGATCGGAACGGTGCAGCGTCTTCGTTTCCGTAAGTTCGATTCACCCAGTTCAATACAAAATTTGCAGCTTCGAGAATGATCCGACTACTGCGACCTGCTTGATTCATTTCAGCAAGCCGATTTTCGATCGCGCAAGTCTGACAAAATTCTCGAAAGAACACCGGATCAGCAGGCGTGAATGTTGAATTAATGGCTTGATTCGGATCACCGACCCGCACTAGGTTTTGATTGTGCAACTGTTCTGGATCGATTGCTAATAGTTCTAATAATCGCGTTTGTAGGGGGCTTGAATCTTGTGCTTCATCTTCAAACACAGCAAACACTTGAGATTGCCAACGCGCTCTAATTCCCGGATGTTCTAGCACTCGTAGCGCACCTAAAACCATCTCGTCATAGTCAATGAAGCTCCTGCTTTGAAGTTGCAGTTGGTATTGTTCATACAGTCCTGCAGCGATTGACAAGATCGAATAGTCATCGGATGCAATCTGACTACGTAAATCTTCCGGTAACAACCCTGAGCTTTTCGCTTCTCGAATTACCGTTTCTGCCAGTGCAGGCAACACTTCGGTTCGCAATACAGCTTGTCTTCGTAACCGCTCGGTTTCTTCCCCGTCGAATTGTTGCCCTTCTAACAAGCGCTGGTAGAGATGCGGATTCAGTCCTAACCATTGTTCTACACTGGTGCGGATCAGTCGATTTCCTTGTGTGGGTGTGATTAAAATTGAATCGGGATTAAAGCCCGATCGCTCCGGAGCGCTTCTGGCGATCGACCAAGCTAATCCATGCAGCGTGTGAACCACAAACCCACCTTGAGGAAGGCTTAATTTTTTCAGATACTCACGAATTTTGGCTTTAATGTTTGCGGCTGCCGATCGCGTGAAGGTGACGACGACTAACTGACGGCGGCTGTGGAGTTGGTATTGCGCGATCGCGACTGCTGCCGCAACTGCCATTCCGGTCGATTTCCCCGCCCCCGGAACCGCCGACACCGCCAATCGCCCGCCTTGCCAATCGGCGATTTCTCGCTGCCCCGGACGCAGCATACTCCGCAGCGTTTGTAATAGCTTCTCGCGAATCTCTAACACACTGGAAACAACAGGATCAGCAGCCATAGGTTTAGTAGAGAATATGTACTACTACTTTAAGCGGTAAACTAGTTCGATCGTAGACTTCAAACCGAAATTCATGACGCGATCGGAAGCTGAAACTATTTTGCGGCAATTTATCTGTACTGAACGATCTTCTGAACCGCTGGATTATGCAGCGATTCGAGAAGCGGTCTTAATTGTGGCAGATTTATCTGATTATCAAATTCTAGGAATCTGTGCAGAAACGGCTGAGGAGGGCTTGAAAGCACTGTCGAGCTATGTGGGTGCACTGAAATATGATGTACCAGAAACGCGATCGATTCCTGGGGTTATCTACATTAAATTCAATCCATTAACGGGTCGATCGCATATGGAACCCTACAGCGGAAACCATCGGGGGGTATTAATTTCTTGCCAGTCTGCATTTGAGGATGGCGTAAATGAAACGTTTGGGCATTTGCCGCTCGATCTGTTCAAACAATAAACCCAGATCGATCCTCGATCTGGGCTTGATTTTTAATAAACCAGCACTATTAAAGAGCTTGGCTGGCGGTTTTAATGGCTTGAACTATCTCTGTTCATTGATTTCATCCTAGCAAGACACATCTCAGCTTTGGTGGGAAAACACATTGTTCTTCAACATTTGATACTCAACTTAATCAACTGCTCGATTTTTTGAATACAGACCCTCGAAGTTTTGAAGTTATTTAAAGATTAAATCTAATCTTTGCTGCGCAGCTTTTAGTGCTTCCTCTGGTGTATTGCGATCGAGCAATGCCGCCTCGATCGCTCGTCCTAAGTTATCCGAAATTCGGTTGTATCCTGGGAAAATCGGACGCGATCGCCCAAATTGCGCTTGACCGAGAAATACATCGACCGCAGGCTGTGTTGCTCGGAAGGCTTTGTAAGCTTCACTTTCTCGCGATTTTAGATTGGTGGGTAGGTATCCTGTGCCGATCGCCCATTCGGTCTGAAATTCCTCACTCATGACGAATTCAGCAAACTCAAACGCCGCTCGTTCTCGCTCTGGCGTGGATTTGAATAGAAATAGATTTTCGCCGCCGATCGCTGTTCCCGCTTGAGTTCCCTTTGGAATTGGCAATACCCCAAAATCAACCTGGGTCGCTTGCAATTGTCCCAATGTCCAAGGCCCTGAAAGCTGCATCGCGACTTTACCTGCTAAAAATCCATTGAGTTCATAACCGCGCTCGGGTTGAGACAGAATCGCAGAGCCGTCTTGCATCAAATCGCGCCAGAACTGTAAAGCTGCGATCGCTCCTGAATTAGCAATATTCACTCCGGCTGAAGCGCTACTCGGAATAACCTTTTCAGGGGTGATTTCGTTGCCATAAGTTACAGTCGCACTGCCCAACTCTCCAGCCCCGCTAAACATAAACGGCAACCAGGTAAAGACTGTCCATTCTCCTTTGCCCAATGGTAAAAGCATTCCATGTTGGTCTGCTTTTCCATCTCCATCTGTATCGCGAGTCAACTGCTTCGCCACTTGCCGAAATTCCGTCCAAGTTCGCGGAAGTTTTTTCACACCTGCTGCTTCAAACAGACTCGGACGATAATAAATACCGACATTGTTCGTACCAAAAGGAATCGACCAAGTTTTTCCTTCATATTGCATCGTATTGAGCAAAGCAGGATCGAGTTCTGATTTAACCGATGAAGTCGCGAGAAAATCATCGATCGACCTCAGCGCATCCAATTCCACCAGTTGCCCAGTAATCATTGGTGCATACCACAACATATCTGGAGGAGCATTTCCGACTACTGCCGCCAGAATTTTGGGCATTTGCTGATCACCTTGTCCGACGTAGAGCGACTCAACTTGAATGTTTGGGTGAGCTTGATTGAAACGATCGACCAACTTCTGTAAAACATCCCGATTCGGCGGCGGGTTCACCCCTTGCCACAGCGTTAATCGAATTACATTAGAGGATTGAGCAGGTTGACATCCAAATAAACTTAGGCAAATCGCGATCGTAAAAACAAATTTCAGCAAATGGGCAAACCGCAGCGACATGATTAGGATGAAAGAATTACGAATCTCTGATTAGTGTATGAGAAAGTTGATTCCAAGCGCGATCACAATCAGTTTACTATTCTTTACGGTGGGGTGTCGATCGAACTCTAATTCAAAACCAGTTGAAATCACGCTAAGTGGCTGGCAAAGTAATCTAAACGAAGGAAAACTACTCGATCAAGTGATTCGAGAATTTGAGACAAAAAATCCGAACATCAAAGTCAAACGAGAAGTCATCAATAGCCAGTATATGGATGTGATTAGAACTCGTTTAATTGGAGAAGTTGCCCCTGATGTATTTTATTTAGAAGCATTTGAAGCACCAACCTTAATTAAATCTGGTGTCTTAGAGCCGCTTAATTCCTACATCAAGTCAGAATTCAAACTGAATGATTTTGAATCCAGCTTATTAAACGCGTTTAAACGAAATAACAGCGTTTACGGCATTCCAAAAGATTTTTCAACGCTCGCACTTTTCTATAATCAAACTGCTTTGAAAAGTGCAGGAATTGCCCAACCTCCTAAAACCTGGGATGAGTTGAGGCAAGCAGCCAAGAAACTAACAATTGACAAAAACAAAGACGGCAAAATCGATCAGTACGGCATGGGAATTGTCTCTGAATTGCCGCGTCAAACCTTTATGATTAAGGCATTTGGCGGAAAGCTAGTGGATCAAACCGACTACGCCGCATTTGATAGTCCAGAGGGACTTCAAGGACTACGGCTTGTGATTGAACAATATCGACGCGATCGCACCGCCGCACAAGCAACTGATATCGGTGCTAATTCAAATAGTGAAGCATTCGGACAGGGACGAGTAGCAATGACGCTCGATGGAAATTGGGCAATTCCATATCTCAAAGAAACCTTTCCAAACCTGAAATTTCAAACGACAGAAGTTCCGAAAATTAACGATCGACGAGGCACGATGATTTACACCGTTGCTTATGTACTGAATCGGCAATCGAAACAGAAAGCAGCAGCCTGGAAATTAATTGAGTTTTTAACGAGTGAATCTGGGATGAAAGCTTGGGCAAAACAGGGTGTTACCTTGCCATCGCGGCGATCGGTGTTAGCGGAAATGAAATACGATCGTAATCCGATTTATTCACCCTTTGTTGCAGGTGCAAAGTATGGAACACTCTGGCAAGCGGGCGAAACTTTACCAACCATTGTCACCAGTTTTGATAATCAATTTGTCAGTGCGATGCTCGGACAGCAACCTTTACCCGAAGCAATGAAACGCGCTCAAAATACTGCAAATCGAGAAATCTATTTATCGAAATAACAATGAAACAAAAATCTAGAGAAGCGTTATCAGGTTATGCCTTTATGACACCTGCGATCGTAATCTTGGGTGTATTTTTGGCATTGCCTGTGATTTATGCGATCGTGCTTTCCTTCTATCGAGTTCAATTACTCGGTGAGGTTGATTTTCGCTTTGCAGGATTGAGAAATTTTATTCGGATTCAAGATGATGAACGAGTTTGGATCGCGCTTGCGAATACAGTTCAATATGTTGCGCTCGTTGTTCCAACCCAAACGATTCTAGCCCTCGTTCTTGCTTTATTACTTAATGCTAAAATTCGCGGTCGAAGCTGGTTTCGAGTTGCATTCTTCTTACCTACTGTGACTTCTTCAGCCGTTCTCACACTCATATTCATGTGGATTTATAACTCGAATGGGTTGTTAAATAATTTTCTAGATGCAGTCGGTTTGCCTACTTATAATTGGCTTGGTGATCCACAAGTTGCACTCAAAGGAATTATGTTGATGAATATCTGGGCAACTGCACCGTTATTTATGGTGATTTATTTGGCTGCACTGCAAGATATTCCAGAGAGTTTATATGAAGCAGCCTCGATCGATGGTGCAACAACCTGGGAGAAATTTTGGTGTATTACGTTGCCGTTTCTCAAGCCTGTAACGTTTTTTGTGATTACGATCGGCATTATTGGAACCTTCCAATTATTTGATCAATCTTATATCTTCTCAAACGGCTCAGGTGGCCCTGATAACGCCACATTAACGATCGTACTTCTGATCTATCAATACGCTTTCAATCGGTTAGACATGGGATATGCGCTTGCATTAACACTCATTCTTACGCTCGTCATTATGTTAGCGACTTTAATTCAACGCTATTTCTTTAGAGAAGAGAGCTTAGATTAATCATGTTAAAAACAAACACAGTTCGCTGGTGGATTTGGTTAATGTATGGTGGACTGATCATTTATGCGATCGTCACCTTTATTCCCTTTTTATGGGCGCTCTCTGCTTCGTTTAAACCACTCTCAGAAATCTCAGCAAGTGGAGCAAACTTTATTCCCCAGGAGTTTACTTTAGAGAATTACAAAGCAATTTTTGCACAAGAACCGCTCTTTGGCAGATGGTTATTCAATAGCGCGATCGTTGCTATTTTTGTCACCCTGTTTAATCTTCTATTCAATTCAATGGCAGGATACGCCCTTGCCAGAGTTCAATTTCCCGGAAACCGTTTATTCTTCTTTCTGGTTCTGGCAGTTCTCGTTGTCCCGGCTCAAATTACATTACTTCCCAAATTTCTAATTCTCAAATCTTTAGGCTGGCTCAATTCTTATCAAGGATTAGTTGCCCCAACCGTCGTCAACGCCACTTTTATTTTTATGATGCGGCAATTCTTTATTAATTTTCCAAAAGAGCTAGAAGAAGCTGCACAACTCGATGGACTAAATCGATTTGAAACCTTTTTTCAGATTGTTCTGCCTTTAGCAAAACCCGCTCTAGCTGCACAAACAATTTTCATCTTCATGAGTTCCTGGAACGATTTTTTATTGCCCCTCGTTGTCATGTCAAATCCTGAAATGTTCACCCTACCGATCGGCTTAAACGCCTTCAAAGGTCAATACATCACTTACTGGAATTACATCATGGCAGCTTCGATGGTCTTCACGCTGCCAGCCCTGATTATCTATGCGTTCTTCAATCGCTATTTTATTCAGGGCGTAGCCTTCACCGGAGGCAAATCGTAACTTTTTCGATATCCTATTAATCGCACCCGTTTCGATTTGTAGGTATGGCAGGACACAGCAAGTGGGCAAACATTAAACGCCAAAAAGCCAGAGTAGACGCTAAAAGAGCAAACATCTTTACTAAAGTTTCCCGTGAAATCATTGTTGCGGCTCGCAATGGAGTTCCTGATCCGGCAGGTAATTTTCAGCTCAGAACCGCGATCGAAAAAGCCAAAGCCGCAGGCATTCCTAACGAAAATATCGATCGCGCGATCGCCAAAGGTGCTGGCAAGCTTGGCACAGATGCCCCACTGGAAGCCATTCAATATGAAGGCTACGGTGCAGGCGGTGTGGCTGTCCTGATCGAAGCCCTTACCGACAATCGCAATCGAACCGCTGCTGACTTACGAGAAGCCTTTAGCAAAAACGGCGGTAACTTGGGTGAACCCGGTTGCGTGGGCTGGATGTTCGAGCAAAAAGGCATTGTCGAACTTTCTTTCGCTCCGCAAAAAACCGGACGCAGCCGCAAAATCGAAGCAGTGTCGATCGACGAAGAAGCCCTCCTCGAAGCCTGCCTCGAAGGTGGAGCCGACGCTTATGAGCTAATCGAAACCGAAGACGGACAAGCCGCAGAAATTTTTACCGAAGTCGAAAACCTGGAATCCCTCAGTCAAAGCCTGAAAGACCGGGGTTACACTGTGGCGCAAGTCGAACTCCGCTGGATTCCCCAAAATACGATCGAAGTCACCGACCCCGATCACGCTCGCGCTCTGCTCAAGCTGATGGACGCGCTTGATGCACTCGATGATGTGCAAAACGCGACCGCCAACTTTGACATTGCTGAAGAACTAATGATGGCATCGATCGCTTAACACATCGATCGCTTAACAATTGCTCACATCAGAAATCTACGCGACAATAGGTGTAAAGTTTCGTATCGCTCAACGGCTATGCAGATCGCTGAATCGAAAATTCCTGACTACGACATTGCGATCGTCGGTGGCGGTGTCGTAGGAACCACATTTGCCTGTGCCTTAAAAGATTCTGGCTTTCGAGTCGCATTAATCGAGGCTGAAGTGTCTTCGCTGGCGGCTTCTCGCGCTCAAGCGTATTCTATTTCGCTCTTATCCAGCCGCATCTTTGAAGGCTTGAACATTTGGCAACAGATTTCCCCTCAAGTTGAAACCTACAAGAACGTGCGCCTTTCAGACTCGGACTATCCGACTGCCGTTCAATTTGCACCCTGCGATATTGGTACTGAAACTTTAGGGTATGTTGCAGAACATCGAGTTTTAATTACCGCACTTCAGGATCTGCTTCAAACTTGCTCAAATGTCGATCGTTTCTGCCCTGCTAAAGTGATTAAAACCGAGCACCAATCTGGTGATGTGGTTCTCGATGTCTTGCTCAAAGGTGAAGTGCAGCAAATCCGATCGCGCCTAGTCGTCGCGGCAGATGGAGCACGATCGCCACTCCGCCAACAAGCCGGAATTAAAACGCTTGGCTGGCAATACTGGCAAGCTTGTGTCGTCGCTACACTCAAGCTCGATGCCCCCCACGACAACACCGCCTACGAATGGTTCTGGAAAACAGGGCCTTCTGGCATTCTTCCGCTTCCCGGTAATCGCTGTCGGATTGTCTGGACAGCCCCACGCGCTGAAGCCGAAGCCCTGTTAGCACTCGACGATCGCGCCTTTATTGAAGCCTTCCAAGCGCGATATGGCTCGAAGTTCGGCACACCAGAAATCGAAGGACAGCGCTACCTCTTCCCGATTCAGTTGATGCACAGCCGCAAGTATGTCTTGCCGCAGTTTGCCTTAATCGGAGATGCCGCTCATAGCTGCCATCCGTTAGGCGGTCAAGGCATCAACATGGGAATCCGCGATGCTGCTGCCCTCGCACAAGTCTTACAAACCGCAAAAAAACGCGGCGAGAACATTGCCAGTCTGCGCGTTCTAAAGCGCTACGAACGTTGGCGACAGTGGGAAAACCTGCTGATCTTGAGCATCACCGACATCTTAAATCGCACCTTCTCGAATCAGATTGTCCCGATCGTGCAACTTCGTCGCCTGGGCTTGTGGATTTTGCGAACCCTTCAGCCCTTAAGAACGATCGTTTTTCGCATCATGTCAGGCTTAACCGGACGCACTCCCCAACTTGCTCAGCGCTAAATGAATGTCTAGTGGTTGAGAATTACGCGGAGATGGTGCAAAGATCATAGACGGCAAGTTTGGAAGAATATTATGCCGAAAGCGATCGTCTTACTCTCCGGAGGTTTAGATTCCGCAACCACAACTGCACAAGCGATCTCCGATGGCTATGAACCGATCGCGCTTTCATTTCGTTACGGTCAACGACACGATCGCGAACTCCAATCCGCACAGGCGATCGCGCAGCACTTCAAGTTGTCCCAACATTTTGTCATCGATGTGAATCTCGCGCAGTGGGGCGGCTCAGCACTGACCGATACAGAAATTGAGGTGCCGACAGAAGGCATTCAGCCTGATCAAATTCCGATTACTTACGTTCCAGGGCGCAATACCGTATTTATTGCGATCGCCCTTTCTCTAGCGGAGGCAAAAAACGCAGAAGCTATCTATCTAGGCATCAATGCGGTGGACTATTCAGGCTATCCAGATTGCCGCCCAGAGTATCTCACTGCGTTTCAACATTTAGCTGAGTTATCTTCCAAAGCAGGATTAGAAGGCAGAGCGCCGAAATTAATTGCCCCCCTGGTCATGGATTCCAAAGTGGATATCGTGAAGCGAGCGATCGCGCTTGGAGTGCCAATTGACAAAACCTGGTCGTGCTATCAAGGCGGTGAAGTTCCTTGTGGTGTGTGTGATTCTTGTCGAATCCGCGATCGAGCACTCATTGAAGCTGGACATCCGGAGCTTGCCACTTCTCAAAGTCAAGAATTGTTTCAATAAACTTGCCTTAATTAGCTTAAGATTTGCTTCCAAAAGTTGAATAAAACCGCACATCTGAAGTAGGGCTAATTCTGCATTCATTTCTAGAAAAAACGAGATGAAATCTAAAAGAAATCAGTAGATTCTTGTCTCATAAATACTCTAAACATTCTGTTAGAAGAGCAAGTCAAAAATCTTCAAACTCTTTTTGAAGCGGCTTTAATTTAGCGGCGGTCTTGGCTCACTCAATCAGTACAAAATTAGAAGTAATCTCTATCACTTTATTTTGCGTAAGCCTTGCACCACAAGCAATAGTCCATAATCGAGCGTACGGAGCAACCCTAATTTGTAGTTTCTAAAGAGAATAGAAATTGTAGACAAAAAGTTTCTGGGAAGTATTTCTAAAAGCTTAAAAGCTAAGAAATACCGAAGCATAAAAACAAGCAATAAAGGATTGAAACTCAAGCATCGAAAGATATTCAGCGAGTTTCACCGTGAAAAAGGCGAATAAACCAGTCGCTATATTAAATTTCAGATTGGTACTTTCGTCATGGTCTTTCCGTCCACTTACATTCTGCTGTTAGCTCCACAAATCGAAGAATTGCACGGGCTAGAATCGCTCCTTCAGCAAGTCGCACTCGACGTAGAGATTGTAGACACCACTGATCAAGCCCTAGCACGAGTGAGCCAAAATCCCCCTTGTCTTGTCATTCTGCAAGAGCATCTGCGATCGGAAGCCACAATTCATCAACTCCGCACGATTGCCCATGCAGACCGCATGACGCTTGTAATCGTTACAGAAACTGATTCTCCGAGCTGGCTTTATCAAGAGCAGCACCCCGATGTTGATGGTTTTCTCGTTAAACCGTTAAGCCCAGATGTACTATTTTCACTGATTCATTCTGCTTCTGCTCGTCAATACTGTCAACGATCTCTCATCTGAATAGATTCAGATTCAGCATTCAACCTCGCATCTTTCCAAAGACAGACATTTTTAATTCGTTCTCAAGCCAAATAAATAAAACTAATACCTTAGCGAATTTCTTTCCATGCAACCTAGTTTGCAATAACTGCCGCTTATCATCGGGTTAATCGTAGTGAACGCCTCAAAATACCGATTTAGTAGGAATTTGCGCCTTGAATATCGAATCGCGTTGCATTAGGTAAGCTAATTAACCAATTGATTCAGTCTGATAATTTTGGGCTAACGTTGTCAACAGGCCACAAATTATCTATCACTTTCGGGGGTGACATAGAGATACAAACGTGGATCACGCCAGAATTTTGCGATAGATTTGAATCAGATTGATGCCTGACTCTAACAGAGAGGTTGTCCCATTAAGAGATGAATCACTGTGCAACTCAAAGATCCTGATAAAAACGATCGCGATCATCGGAACAGCAACGTGAATGCTAGACACAGCAGATTTATCAAGAATGATTAATAAAGAAATCAGGAAAAGGGTGCAACTTTTGTGAGAAAGGCTACAATCGGGGAGTCATTCCAATCATTTAGAAATAATGATCTCAGAAAATCAGCCTCTGCCAACCGTATTTTCTCGGAAGTTGTAGCAGTTGCTCGTTTTGACTGAATCATTTTGCCGATCGCTCTACTGCACACCAGTTGACGAACGAGAGCTTGCTTCCGCAAGCAACATCGCCTCTGGGTCAGCAAGACTGCATCGAACCACCAACATCTGTTTTCAGTGCTGGGACATTTTACTTCATTACTTAAGGAGCACGAGGAACGCGGCATGACCCAAGCCAAAGACTTACTTGTTGTAGAAGAGGCATTTGACCCTTCAGAAGCTCTAGAAATCGAGTTAGAACTCGATGACCTTGATGATCTTGACGATTCAGATCAAGGAGAGGATGACGAAGAGGGAAAACCCGTCAAGGGGCGTGCAACTCGTCGCCGGACTCAAGCCAAGAAGAAGCACTACACCGAAGATTCGATTCGGTTATATTTGCAAGAAATCGGCCGAATTCGCCTCCTCCGCGCCGACGAAGAAATTGAACTCGCCCGTAAGATTGCGGACTTGCTGGAATTAGAGCGCATTCGCTTCAAGTTAGCCGACAAGCTCGATCGCGAACCTTCAGATGCAGATTGGGCACAGGAAGTGAAAATGCCCCTGCCGCAGTTCCGTCATCGCCTGCATTTAGGTCGTCGCGCTAAAGATAAAATGGTGCAGTCGAATCTGAGATTAGTGGTGTCGATCGCGAAGAAATATATGAATCGCGGCTTGTCGTTCCAAGATTTGATTCAAGAAGGCAGCTTGGGTCTGATTCGGGCGGCAGAAAAGTTCGACCACGAAAAAGGCTACAAGTTCTCTACCTACGCGACCTGGTGGATTCGTCAGGCAATTACTCGCGCCATTGCAGACCAATCGAGAACCATCCGGCTTCCGGTTCACTTGTACGAAACCATTTCCCGCATCAAGAAGACAACGAAACTGTTGTCTCAGGAAATGGGACGCAAGCCGACTGAAGAAGAAATCGCAACTCGGATGGAAATGACGATCGAGAAGCTGCGCTTTATTGCCAAGTCTGCTCAGTTGCCGATTTCGCTAGAAACACCGATCGGTAAGGAAGAAGATTCTCGCTTAGGCGACTTCATCGAATCTGATGGTGAAACCCCAGAAGATCAAGTGTCTAAGAATCTGCTGCGTGAAGACCTCGAAGGCGTTTTGGCAACGCTCAGCCCACGCGAAAAAGATGTGCTGCGCTTGCGCTACGGCTTGGATGATGGTCGGATGAAAACGCTTGAAGAAATTGGACAAATCTTCAACGTGACCCGCGAACGCATTCGTCAAATCGAGGCGAAAGCTCTGCGGAAACTCCGTCACCCGAATCGCAACAGCGTTTTGAAAGAGTACATTCGCTAGGGTTTAACTGATTTCGACTATGAGCCGATCGCAATACTGCGATCGGTTTTTTATTGGGGCACAACGCGACGATAGGTTTCAAATCGATAGCCAGCTCTTGACTCCAAGTTGACTAATTCAAATTCATTTAGACGATCGCGCCACTCTAGGAAAAATACATCGCCCTCGTAGTTACCTTCTACGATCGTCAACTCCATACGATCCACAAGTTCCAATGCTTGACGGTAAATCGATGCGCCACCGATCACGAACAGCTTTTCTTCTGGTCGCTCGAGCGCATCAGAGAGCGATCGCACAAATTCGACATTCGGTAGCTCGGATTTCAGTGGTTGTGAGGAAACGATAACGTTAGTGCGTTGAGATAATGGGCGTTTTTGCAGATCAAATTCCCATGTTTTCCGTCCCATAATGACGGTATGATGCAGCGTGAGTTGCCGAAAGCGTTGGAGGTCTTCTGGGATCGACCAAGGCAATTTGCCGCAATTTCCAATGACTCCGTTTGTTTGGGCGATCGCAGCAATTAAAATAATCTCGGACATGATAGCAACTTATTTTGATGACAGGGTAAGCTGAGTCACTCAATTTATGCTGTAACTCTCGCGGTTGCAAAAACTCCCCAATCATACTTCGTGCAACTCACGGCTAAGACGGACATATTATTGCAATTAATGATTACAATTTCTGAATTCCTATTTCCTATTGATGTTGATGATTCCGAATTGCGCTTACTCTCTTGCTGATGGATGGTAGATGGATACTGAGAATTATTTGAACCACCCAACATTTGGGCTGCTGTTTCGGGTGTGTCTGGTTGAAGAACATCGGGAATTATTTAGTACGCTCTACGCGCAACGGTTATTTTTTGTCGTATCTCAAGGTGCAGACGGACTGGAATTTGAATCGATCGGACGCAGCGATGCAAGAGTAATGGTCGAAAATCGCATGAGAATGTTACGCCGATCGGGAATGTACAAGGAGTACGATCAGCTTCAGAAAGTTCACAAAAGCACATTTCAATGATCTCGTCTCTACAGAACCACATTGCCGAATTCCGCGCCAAAATTCCACCGCACATCCGGGTCATTGCCGTGACGAAAACGGTTTCCGTAGAGGCAATGCGAACTGCTTATGCCGCCGGAATTCGGGATTTTGGTGAAAATCGGGTTCAGGAAGCTGAGACTAAACGCGCAGAATTAAAAGATTTAACCGATGTAACGTGGCATCTGATCGGGCATTTGCAGAGTAACAAAGCAAAAATCGCGATCGACCTGTTTGATTGGATTCACTCGGTCGATAGCTTGAAGCTAGCGCAACGGCTAGATCGGCTTGCAGAAGCACAAGACCGCAAGCCGCAAATTTGCCTGCAAACTAAACTGATGAGCGATCCTAACAAATCAGGATTTTCAGTTTCAGAGCTTTGGGACGCGATCCCGCAGCTTGAGCAATTAAAGCACTTGCACATCCGGGGACTCATGGTGATCCCACCGTTTGATCTAGAGGCTGAGGCAACGATCGCGCTGTTTAGACAAGCTAGAGAACTTGCTGAAAAAATCCGAACTCACAGCCAGCTCAATCTCGATCAACTGTCGATGGGAATGTCGGGTGATTATGCTTCGGCAATTCAGGCGGGCGCAACGATGATTCGACCGGGACGAGTGCTGTTTGGAGCAAGACTGCAAAAATAATCGCAGAATTTCAGCAATAAGTGGTACTGTATGTACCACTTATCAGAAACGAATCGAAACCTTACTTCAGTGGTGCGCCTCTCATCTTGTAATAAAGATCACTTACGTATAGTGCTGAATGCGAAGAGGTCAGGGATAAAGACCCAGCTTTCAGCGTCGATCATGCCGTTTCTATTCTTTCAAAATATACGCCGGAATTCTATTGAATTAAGCTACTTTTTTGCGGTCAAATTTTCCCTATGTTTGAAAATGAGCTGCCTATCTCAATAGTTTGAATCAGTCAGAACAGTCTGCATCACCGAATTGCAACAAATTTAAAAAAAATCTCTAGATTTATGCTCCAACTTCTAAAACTACCGATACAATTGCAGCCGGGGACGAAAAACTCCAAAAGAAATATTCAAGTTCGATCGCTGGATGTATACTGATTTTTCAATTCATCATTTATGCGACAGTGTAGGAATTTCTCTAAGCTGTCAGCCCAAAAGATGGAATTTGCCTGACCCGCGAAACAGTCTAGCGGTGAATCGAGAACGATTTTCCACATCAGAGGTCGATCTACTACTCCTAATGATTTGACCGTACCTTTCCCAAGCAAACTCAATAACGATTCGGATGGAGCGTGAACAGTGAGTATTTTCAGTAAATTACGAGATTTCGTTGGACTCAATGAACCTGTCGAATACGAGTACGAATACGACGAGATGGACGGACAAGACTATCAGTCGCTCTATCAAGAAGAGAGCGCTCCGGCTCCAGTCGCAGCCACCGAAGAAGAAACTCGATCGCGTCGGGCAAATCGTTTTCGCGACAACTATGCTGCACGTGAGCGTGACCGGAGTGTTGGAATTGCAAGTGAAACCACTGGTGTAGGAGCCGCTATGAATAATGTGATTGGAATGCCTGGAGCAGCAAACGGAATTTCGGAAGTCGTGGTGGTTGAACCCCGCACGTTTGAAGAAATGCCTCAAGTGATTCAAGCATTGCGTGAGCGTAAATCAGTGGTGCTGAATCTGACGATTATGGATCCGGATCAAGCTCAACGCGCTGTAGATTTCGTGGCAGGCGGTACTTATGCGATCGACGGTCATCAAGAGCGCATCGGTGAAAGCATTTTCTTGTTCACGCCAAGCTGTGTTCAAGTCAGCACCCAAGCAGGCGTGATCAATGAATTGCCACAAGCTGCTCCTGCTCGTCCCCGCGCCTCCGCTCCGACACCCGTTTGGGGCACAGAACCGAGAGCAGTACAAGGTTAGAGAAATAGTCAAGGGTGAAAGATAGTTTGATCTCGAACCCTTTAATCTCTTTATCTGAGGTTAATAGATTGTCTAAACAATTTGGCATGATAGGCGGCGGGATGATGGGAGAGGCTCTCTTGTCCCGCCTTATTGCTCAGAACGTGTTTGATTCTGCTGCGATCGTCGTGAGCGAGCCGAATCGATCGCGCCAGGAATTTTTAGCGCAGCAATATCACGTTCAAGTGACCGAGCAAAATCGACAAGCGGCAGATTGCGAGATTGTTTTACTCGCGATTAAGCCGCAGATATTTCCGCAGGTTGCAGAGGAATTAGCAAATCAACAGGTTTCTGCCCTGGTCATTTCAATTTTGGCAGGAACGACGATCGCGCAGCTTGAAGCGGCATTTCCCAACGCGCTCGTCATTCGAGCGATGCCTAATACGCCTGCAGCCGTTGGAGCTGGAATTACCGCGATCGCCTCAGGTCAGCGGGTTGAGCCACATCACATTGAACAAGCGAAACAGATTCTCAGCACGGTCGGAGAAGTGGTTGAAGTGCCCGAATCGATGTTAGATGCAGTGACAGGTTTATCCGGCTCAGGGCCGGGATATCTTGCGATCGTGATCGAAGCCTTAGCCGATGGCGGAGTTGCAGCGGGACTGCCAAGAGTGATCGCGCTCAAGTTAGCCATTCAAACGGTGCGGGGAACGGCTCAACTGCTGCAAGAGTCGAATCTCCATCCGGGGGAACTGAAAGACCGTGTAACCAGTCCTGGAGGCACGACGATCGCTGGAATTGCAGAACTCGAAAAAGCAGGAGTGCGATCGGCATTTATCGAAGCGGTAAAAGCAGCAGTAACTCGATCCAAGCAACTGGGCCAATAACTCCAAACCTCAAATCAAATGCTAAAATCTGGACGATCTTCTTCGCGGGCGATTTCTATACGGTGGTCTTCAGTCCTCAAATTCTTTCTGGGCGTGTTCTTCGCGATCGCACTTCTTGCGGTTGGTAGTTTGGTTGCCGCAAGAGTCATGATGGCACGCCTTTCTGTCATGCCGCCCAAGCCCACGTTCCCAAATGATACCCCTACCAAAAAGCCTGCGACGAAGCCCGCTGCAAAACCTGCCGCGGAGAAATCGAGTAACCCTGATACTGCTGCAAAACCGCTTCCAGCAGGGGCATTTCCAGCACGGGTGACGCAATCGATCGGGCTTGTGGTGCGGGATGCGCCAGGAGGGGAAGGAGGCTCGATCGCTGGTGTCGATTTCAATGAGCGTGTCACAGTTCTTGAAACAAATGCTGATAAGACCTGGCAGAAGATCCGTTTAAGTAGCGGTCAGGAAGGCTGGGTTCGGGCTGGAAACGTAGAACAAGTGAGTCAATAGCTTGAGAGAATCTAGACGAGATAGAAATGACCTCAGAGAAGCTTTCACTACTGCGGTTGAATTTGTTGTAAGACTATTTGTAAGACTATGGAGATATTCAAACTTAGTGGAGCAGAAATTATTTCACAAGTTGATGTGACAGTTCAAAATTTTTGGGCATGGGCTTACTCCGATATTCTGTCTAATCGGAATCGTTCTATATTTGCTGAGTTTTTAGTTGCGGCTGCGTTGGGTTTGACCCATCAGCCTAGAATTGAGTGGGATGCAGTTGATTTACGATACTGTGGCAGGAAGATTGAAGTTAAGTCATCAGCCTACATCCAAAGCTGGCAACAAAAGAAGCCGTCATTACTTAAATTTGATATTGCTAAAAAAAGAGGCTGGGATGCTGAAGTAAACGTGACGGCTGAAGAAGAAAGCCGAGGCTCCGATTGCTATGTCTTTTGTATCTATGCAGAACAGAATGTTAACGTTCTTGATTTAGAAAAGTGGTTATTCATTGTCGTTGCGACAGAAGAAATCAATGAAGTTTTTGGTGAACAGAAAAGTATCTCATTTACTCGATTGCAGCGAGTTGGTCAGCCTATCAAATACGACAGATTGAAATACGCAGTAGATTCAGTTTTGAGCATGACGGGCGCGAGCGCCAAGTAGAATGAAGCTAATAAACGATTACGCCTGAGCAATCTATGTCTGCTACTATCACCACAATCGTAAAAATGATCGAATCTTTCCCAGATGACTTGTAAGAAAAAGTTGTAGAACATCTTCGGGGCTACATTGCTGATCTAGAAGATGAAAAGCGCTGGAATGCCTCGTTCAAGGGGACGCAGAATAACTTATTGATAGCAGCACGAAAGGCAAAACAAGAAATTTCAGAAGGTCGCTCAAAGCTAATGAACTATGAGCAGCTATGAAGTCTACTCTTGATTAGAACTTGCGAGACGATAGAAATCGCGCTTCGCCCTCCGTTCATCCAGCCATTGCTGAAGAATAATTGCGGCGGCTTTGCGATCAATCAATCCTTTATTATGCTGAAGCGAAATTCCTGCCGCGATCATTGATTGTTCCGCTTGAAAGCTGGTCAATCGCTCATCCACGTACTCGATCGACAACGATAACGCCTTTGAAATCGTTTCTCCGAATTTTTGGATATGCTGAGCTTGCTTGCCGATCGAGCCATCCATCGAGTAGGGCATCCCAACTACGAGAATTTCGACATCGCGATCGCGCACAATTTGACGCAAGGCTTCGATCGTCTGCGGATAAGATTTACGAACGATCGTGGTGAGCCCGGTCGCGATTAGCCCTGTACCATCGCAACCTGCAACCCCAATTCGCCTCTGCCCCACATCTAATCCGAGTGCCGCAACTCTCTCCATCTTTAGCAGCAGGGATCTTCGCGATGCGGTTCTTGGGATGCAGCTTTCATCAGTTCTTGCACGCTTTTCGGCGTGGATTTATCTGCTTCTTGAGCCTTCTCCGGTGCCGGAAGCTTAACCGATTTCAGCATTGAAATGCGTCCAGGTACAGGTTTACGGCTGGGCTGAAGATTCTGAAGCATCTCTGCGAGTTGCAGTCCTTCGGCGATCGACTTCGTTTCTCGAACCTTGTGCCACACCGATCGCGACATCAGCAGGGTATGCCCAATTCGCTCGGCTCCAATGCTGTCTAAATATTCCTCGCGTTCCGGTTGATAGTCGGGCGATGCCATTTGCAAAGATTGAGCAGGGAGATCCTGCATAATCCGCGCCATTTGCGCCATCAGTTCGGGGTAAAGCCAAGTGTAAGCTGGATTTACCGTTAGATGAGCGATATGCGGCTGCGAACCATCGCGACACAGATGTAGTTGAAAATAACCGATCGCTGCTTTACGCTGCGGCTCAAACACATAGCCGCCCACCACTTCAGTCCGTGTAAAGACTTGCTTTGCCCATTCGACCAGGCTACCGAAAACGCTAACTTTGAAATCTTGAACATGGCGATCGAAGACCTGACGCACCAAAGGCGGCATCGCCATCGTATCAAGCTGATAGAGCAGTTGGGCATCTGCGTTACTGACCGGAAGCAGATTCGGTAGATCCGGCTCTCGTTCTGCCAGTTCTTCTAGCTGTTCTGGTGAAATCGACCAATAGGTCATGTTTGCTAACGGCTGAAATCCATTATGACGATATAGATCTAGCGCTGCTTTGTCATTGACATCGATTTCAAGCACCCAAGTCCGAGCTTGCCAAATCCGCTCTAGACAGAAGCGAATCAGCAGAGAACCGATATCTACTTGCGTCATCACTTGAGCTTCCGCACCTTCCGACTCAACGATCGCAGGCGCAACCACGACGCGATCAACGCGCCAAGTGCTGCGAGTCCGGTTGAACGGAGAAACCTGAATCATGCCTTGAATCCGCTGATTTAGCTCTGCAACATGAACACAGGGCAAGTTTTGCAGCGGATTCGGAAACAGACTGAGGAGCTTCATCACCCCATACCAGTTGCGAATTGAGACGCTTTTTTCACGAACAGCAGAGCAGTGCGGCAATTCATGTTCCGGTGATTGCTGCGTCAGTTGGTCGATCGCATCAAGATCCCGATATTGCACGGGACGAATCAGGGCATTAGCAGTCTGAGGAAGTCGAGGCATAAGAAAGGAAGGCAGCAGTTCAACCCCAGAGTAAGAATTGGACATCGGTTTTGGGTACAGCCTTAAGGGGTATTCGTTTAAGGTTGATTCACCGATTGCAGCCCAATGGCGGATCGTTTTTCAGCGGCATCAATTGGGCGAATCAGCACCACAGGGGTCTGCTCGTTAGCGTTGCCTGCGGGATTATCGATCAGTGCCTGCTTGAGCAAAGGCATCGATATATCAGATGACGCTGCCAATATTTTAACTGCTTTCAAATCGTTGACATCAACAATTGCCGCAGATAATCCAGTTTCTCGCTGAATTCTGTCCACAATTTCTTGCGATTTATCTGGGCCTAAAACGATAAATTGATCGTAAGGCGGAATTGTTCCAGTTACATCGTCAATTAGTCGGGCTTGCTCACCTGCCAAGCGATAGAACATCCCCTTGACCCCGAATAGTTTCGCGATCGAGCCGATAATAAACGCAGCCAGCACCCGTGGCGCTCCCTCAATGTCGATTAAAGTTTGCATACCGCAAGCTGTCGCTAGGCTCGATGTGGGGAAGAACATATAGCAGAGCCGAGTTGCCAACCAGCCGGGTTTCACTTCACGCGGATCGCGGAATCGTCCTTGCATAATTGCGAGTGGGGATTCACCGATCGTCACGATATCGCCGGGTTGAGCGTGAGGCATGACGTAGCGCTTAACGACGCTGACCGGATCATCCAGGTGAGTGAGCAGGTGAGTTTTAATTGGTAGGACATCAGCATGGGTTGCAGGTCGCCAGCGTTTTGATTCCTCGGCTGAAGGGAATTTAAGCGGCACGATCACATGCCGAACTTTGGGAATCCAGCCTTGAGAGCCGTAATAGACATAATGCAGTTGAATCCAGGCAACTTTGAGGTCGCGCAGATCTTCGCCTTCGATTTCGATCACGGCTTCGATCGGATCACGCGCTCCCAGCTTAACGACACGCCCTTCCCAGTAGCCATCCTCGCGGACTTCTGCATCTTTGAATCGGGGAATGATGCGCGTTTTGACCTTGATCCCGTCAAGACTTCCAGAAGACAGCAGTTTAACCTCTGCATCAATGCGCGGGGTCATCACCTCTAATCGGCGGGCAAGATTTTGTAGCTCTAGCTGTCCGACTAAAACGTATCGCTGAGGCTCATAAACTGCCAGCTCCCACTTGCCCAAACTCAGATCGAGTGTGCGGGTGGGTCGCTGCCTGTACTGAACTTCAAGCGCCAACATCACCAACAGAATAAATCCGACGATGCTACCGAGAATGCCGATGACTATGCTCACAAAAACTCCTTGTGTCGTTGCCTGAAAAAGATATACGGCAGTTGTACGATCGTCAACTGAATTTTTCAAAATGTTTGGCGAATTTTTGTGCGGCGTTCTTCGCGCTCGCGATCGTGCCAGAACCAGTCTTCGTCGCTGCGGTGTTCGGCAGATTCGATCCGCTCGACTGCCCAGGTGAGATATTCGGCTGAGCGATCGCAGCCGAGCCAGTTGCGTCCGAGTTGTTCCGCGACAACGGCGGTTGTGCCAGAGCCGATAAAGGGATCGAGAATGCGATCGCCTCTTTGGGAAGAAGCGAGAACGAATTTTCGCACCAGTTCTTCGGGTTTTTGGGTGGGATGCGGCGTTTTTTCGTTCATTCCGTTGCAGGTGGTCGGGATTTCAATTACATCTCGCGGTTTTGCGCCTTTTGGGTGCGGATGCCAGAGTTTTGTGTCGTTTTTGCCGCGATCGCTGTATCGACTGGTAGATGCTTGCGGATGTTCGGGATATTTCAGCGTATGTTCGTTGTAACGGGTGCGAATGTTTTCAGCTGTAAGCGTGAATTTCTTCGTTTTACGAAAATGCAAAATACTTTCGTGCGATCGACCCCAATCATTTGAAAGATTGGCTTTGTTTTTGTAGTGCCAAACCAGCCAGCGGCACCCTTGAAAAAATTGTGAAGCCGGCAGTCTTAGATCTGCCAAAATCTCAGAAAAGCCGCAGATATAAAACGTTCCAGTGGGCTTTAGAATTCGTGCAGCTTGTTCGATCCACTGCACCGACCATTCAACATACGATCGTTGAGATTCAAAGCTGTCCCATTCTGCTTTTTTCAAGTTGTAGGGAGGATCGGAAAACACTAAATCAATTGACTCAGAAGGGAGTGATTTCAGCCATTCCACCGCATCTCCAAGCCAAAGCTGACCGTTATCATGATCGTAGAAAAGGTTAGGAGAAGAAGTTTTTTGATCTGAATTGATCATGATTCGATCGAGCGAATTAAGATGATCAATAGCTGAGTCAAATTGCTGCATCTCTCACTCAAAATTTTTCACTTAAAATTGGTGCATTAGCACTATATCCGATCGTTTCCTTCTTTTTGCTAAATGATGCAATATTCTGTCCATCCACCAAGCGAGTTTATCTGTCAGCATTCCGAGAAATTACTTCCAGAATGGTCTACCCCAGTTCGCTCGATCGTGGTGGTTTTGCAGCCTTCTGATCGAGAATTAACCGAGCGGTGTTGGGAAACTGATTTGCAAAAACAAATTTTGCGATCGCAGTTTCTTGAATTTGGATTCAAGGTGGCAGAATTGCTGCGTCAACGCGGATATTTAGCGGAATTGTTCGACCCTAAAACAGGATTACCGATTTTGTCGAAAGCGGGATCTTTACGGCTCGACGACGTGGCAGTAGTGCGATCGACCTTGGGATATGGGATCACACCTGCGGGAAATTGTTTCACAATTGTGCATCCGCGCTGGGGAAGTGCGGTTTATCCTTCAATTTTGATGTCTTCAGCAGATTTGTCTTCTGTTGAAGCGGCAGTCGCAGGTTTACGGGAATGCCACCATTCTTTCAGGGGTTGAGGCAGTTTGACCCAGTACAACGTCAGCACGATCGGCTCGTGCGCCTCACGCCCGACGATTTCAACGTTGTAAGACGGGCTATTTCGAGAAGCCAAATCGACAATAAACCTCCGTCCGATGCGTCGCCAGCTTGGTTCCTTGCCGCGCCATTCGATCCGGCAGCAAGGATAGGGGAGTTGTTCTCGATCGAATAAGCGACAGCAAGACCCAATCACGCGATACGTGAAGTGACCACCGGGACTAGAGAAAATATGCCCATGAGCAAACGGATGGGACATCGCGGGTAAGTTTGGTTCATGGGCGGACATATATCTAGTAGCCTTCCTCCTCGTATTCGGGCTGTTTTTGCTTCGGCTTATCTGGAATCTTCAGTTCTTGCAGGGGTTGAGGAGGAATATCTTCTTCTGGCGCGTCTGCCCAAGGATCTTCATCGAGATTTCCTGGCTCAAAGCTTTCTGGCGATGCAGATGCCTCAGATCCTACTTCCTCAAACTCTACTGCGATCGCGTCATCTTCTTCATCGACATAGGTATTGTCATACGCTTCGTCATCGTATTCAGGCTCGTCGTTGCGCGTCGAGAGTCCCCAATTCGTGTCGTCGCTATCCTCCCAGTTCTCTTTTTCATCGTCGTCATAGACCGAAGACGGCGGATAAATTTCGGCTTCGCGATATTGCTGACGCGGAGGTTCTTGTTCTCGGCGCAGTGGAATCGGCTCGCGCTCCCATTCGTCAGTTTCCCAGGTTTCCTCAACTTGCACGATCGGTTCTTGAATGCGCGGACGCACATCGACCTGCGTGGGTTGACCCGACGGAAGCTGATTTTCCGGGCGAGCGGGGGCAAGGTATTGGTCTTGTTCGCGCTCCCACGGGGCTTTGCCGATGCCAAGCCGCTCTAGAACACCCACGCTGAGCTGGGTCATACGGTCTTCGGAACCTTCGATTACGATTAATCGATCAGGCCCGCTACTCACAATTTCGGTGATCGGTAATTCGTAGGTGCTCACCACTTGATCGGGAATGAGGGGAAGCCCGATCGACGCAATGACCAAATTATCCAGCTTGCCTGTATCGATGTTGAATCGGAAGCCGCGCACTTTTCCGAGTAATTCCCCAGTTTCGGTGATGACTTCGTAGCCGATCAGATTGCTGTATCCTTCGAGATCGACATCTTCAACCACGTCTTCGTCATCCACCAGGATGACATCTCCGATTTGGCGAATGCTGGAAAGCATCATTGGTTGAGCGGTGCCATACAACAGATTCGGACGCAAACTAAGGGCAACAACTTCTTGCGCGTCAATATCGACCCAAAGCTGACTCACCACGCCGAGTCTTTTGCCCGTACTGCGTGTAATCACCTGAGTTCCAAGAAGGTCGGAGCGTTGGCGAAATTCTTCTGTCATTGAGTGCCGAATCCTGTTGCTTACACTTTTTTCTAATTATCAAACCATATCAAGGATCGATCGATACGGAATTCCGAACGCAATTTGGGTTAGCGCACTCTAAACGCTTTGAGGCAGCTTGATTCCCAGAACTTGGGTAAAGGCTCCTCGCGCCTGAGTGACCCCGATCGTGCGTTGGGCAGATTCGATCATCGGACGACGCAAGCTCACCACAATAAATTGCGCTTGTTGGGCTTGCTGCTTGATCATTTTAGCTAATCGCTCCACGTTTGCCCCATCTAGGAACATATCAACTTCGTCAAAAGCGTAGAACGGCGATGGGCGGTAGCGCTGTAGGGCGAAAATAAAGCTGAGTGCGGTGAGAGATTTTTCTCCTCCCGACATGGAAGCCAACCGCTGAACGGGCTTGCCTTTTGGGTGAGCGATCAGATTTAAGCCGCCGTTAAAGGGATCGTTGGGATCTTCGAGTTGGAGTCGTCCGTCGCCATCGGACAAGGTGGCAAAGATCTTTTGAAAGTTGATGTCTACGGCTTCGTATGCCTCCATAAAGGCGCGCTGTCTGAGCGTGGTGAAGTTTTCAATTCGCAGCAGCAGTTCGGTGCGTTCTTCTTGAAGCGTTTCGAGTTTTTCGGTGAGTTCATCAAGGCGGGCTTGGGTGCGATCGTATTCCTCTAATGCCAGCATATTCACAGGTTCCATCGCCTGTAAGCGCTTCTGCATTGAGCGAATTTCGTGCTGAAGTTGTCCCAGATCACGAGTAACGGTTTCAGGGACTTCGGGAATCGGGTCGGGAAGTTCTGCGCTTTGAACCGAAAGCTGTGCTTGTTCGGTCAGCAGTTGCTCCCGCCGCGCTTGAATGGTTTCGTGAGTTTTATCACGCTGCCATCCGTGTTGCTGCTGGCGGTTTTGAAGGTCGCGCAGTTGTCGATCGACCGCGTCGCGCTGATGTCTTGCTTCACCCAGCGTTTTATCGAGTTCAGCCAGTGCGTTTTTCAATTCAGTGATTTGACTCTGAACGGCGGTCTGTTGCGTGGTGTTTTCAGATTGTTGTTGTAATAAAAGCGTTTGCTGCGATCGCGCTTCCTGGATGCGAAGTTGTCCTTGCTCGATTTTTTCTTGTAGTCGTTGGAGGCGAGTTTCGAGATCTTGCGATCGTTGCTCGATGGCTCTCAGGGCGAGTTCCTTGTCGTTTAGGGCAGACTCGAGCGATCGTAGCGCTGCCTGAATGTGTTGCCATTCGCTATGCGTTTGGGATTGTTCAAGGTCAGCGAGAGAAGTTCGGAGTCGATCGAGTTGCGCTTCTTGAGTTGGAACTTCGGTATCTAGGACTTTTAAGCGAACCTGAGCCGTGGAAAGCTCCTGCTGATTCTTTTCAAGAGCGCGAGTGAATTGGATTTGCTCAGATTCAAGCCGTTTCAGTTCCTTTTGTACCTGTTCTCGTTTGAGTTCTAATTCTCGGTGTTGTTGACGCGCTTCGTTGAGAGCCTTGGTCTGGTCTTTTTGGGCGATCGTCGCTTTTGCGATCGCGCCTTCGCAATGTCCCAAAATTTGGTCAATTTCCTGCAACCTGCGGCGGAGGCCTGCAAGTTCGGGCGATTCTGCCGCGTGACCTGTGCCAAATCTGAGCGACGATCGATGTCCGCTACTTCCCCCGGTCATTGCGCCACTTGCTTCTAGCAATTCTCCATCAAGCGTGACGATCCGATATTGCCCTAAATGCCGTCGTGCATCGCCTAAAGTTTCAAATACAACCGTTGTCCCGAACACATAAGCAAACACATCGTAGTAGCGCTCTTCAAACTCGATCAGATTAATCGCATAACCGATACAACCTTGCATCGATCGCATCGTTGCCCGATTGGGAATGTGTGGCGGGTTGAGTTTGTTGAGCGGGAGAAATGTGGCACGTCCAGCGCGGCGTTGTTTGAGAATGTCGATCGCAGCCGCCGCGATCGCGTCATCTTCGACCACGATATTTGCTAATCTCGCGCCGGCTGCGGTTTCTAAAGCAAGCTGATATCGCGGATCAACCTGTCCCAACTCTGCGACTAACCCACAAATGCCCGTCAATCCCATTTTCAGAATGACTTGTGAGGCTTGGGTTCCTTGTGCTTCTTGTACCGCTTGCGTTTGCGCTTCTAGTTTGTCTAACTTGCGTTGCTTGTCGCGTTGTTCTTCAAGGAGTCGTGATTGAGTTTGCTGTTGAATTTGTAATTCCTGTTCAACTGATGAAAGCGATGCTGCTAGTGATTGAACTTGAGTCATTGCAGCACTTAATTGCTGTGATAACTCGCCTTCTTCAATTTGCTGTTCGTTGAGTTGAGCGGTAGTTGTTCTGAGTGATTCGGTTTGGTCTTGAACTTGTCGATCGAGTTGATTAATCTTCTCTCCTAGTGCAGCTTGTTCAGTACGCTGAGGCTCCAATGATTTAATCAGTGTTTCAATGTGATGGTGTAACTGCGTTTGTTCCTGCACCCAAGCATCCGCATTTGCAGCAGAAGCATTCGCTTCATCGCGTTTACGATCGAGCAATTCCCGCGCCTGATCACGCTGCTGTTTTGCCTGAATTAGCTCTTGCGTGTCGATCGATTGTTTCTCGCGAGTTAAAGCGGTTGACGTTTGAATATTTTCTTGTAGATCCTGCTGCAATTTCGCTAAGTTCTCACTCAGTTCTCGACTAGCTTTCTGTAAGTCTTGCTGTTGACGCTCTAATTGCCGCAATTCAGCTTCGCGGGTGGCTAAAGTGGATTGCACTGCGATCAATTCTTCTTCACCGAGCGATCGCACATGAGCATTGAGTGCTTCTAACTCAACCGTCTTTTCATTCATTTGCAGATCGATCGCAGCAATTTGCTCGGTTAAATCTGCAATTTCTTTTTCACCCGCTTGAATCTGTTCCTGCAATTTGCGAACGCCTTGAGCCGCCTGCTCGTAGCGAATCACAGTTTCCCATTGTTCTTTGGCTTGCAGTTCAGATCGCAGTTTTTTGTATTTCTCAGCTTTGATTCGATCTTGCGCTAAGCGATCGCGCTGCTCGATTAATTCACGTTCAACAATGTGGAATTTATCTTCCTGATCCTTAACGGCATCGAGCTTATCTTTGGCTTGATTAATCTTGCGATCAAACGATGCAACTCCCGCCAATTCATCGATAATCTCACGCCGCTCTCGACCATTCATCGAGATGATTCGCGTGACATCCCCTTGAAGTACAACGTTGTATCCTTCCGGATAGATCCGCATCCGTTCTAACTGTTCATGTAGCTCTGTTAGTGTGCATGGTTCACCATTGATGTAATAGTTTGATGTATAGGTTCCCTGCTGCGTTACACGAAGCTTACGAGTGACGCTCCATTCTGCATTAATCGAGCCATTGCCATTGCCATTCAATTCATAAACGGTATCCGGTTGATGTCCATTCTCGCGATGTGGCTCATTCAGCGAAACATCCGCGTTTTCTTCATTCGGATTGCTTAATGCCTGAAACAAATCCAGCTCATCCGACAAATCAAACACCGTAGTTACGGCAGCTTCAACGGTCGATCGACCTTTCGATGCCTGCGTATGATTCACTAAATCCGGCAAGCGCTCCGCCCGCATTCCTTTCGAGCCAGCAAGACCGAGACAAAACAACAGAGCATCGAGCAGATTCGATTTTCCTGACCCGTTTGGTCCTGAAATCACAGTAAATCCCGGCAGCAACGGAATCGGCGTTGTGCCGCCAAAGGATTTGAAGTTAGTCAGTTCAACGCGCTTGACGTACACAGGGGTTGAGTAAAAATCAGTGTTTAGTGTAGCCCGGAATCCGACAATTAAACGAGAATCATCGGATTTCTATCATAGATAGCACACTTAGAACGCTTGATCTACATAAATTTGAATATTTTGTCTCAAGTTAGAGCATTACTGTCATGAAATTCACTGCGCCCGTTGCGCGGCATACTCTTGCAAGGTCATACAATCGCCAGCCTCATTATCTGCGTAAGCTGCTTGAATTTCAGCAATGTCTTCTGGAGAATCTTCTTCATCGTCGAAAAGCTCAGCGTCGAGAACTTCCCACAATTGCCGCTTTTCAGAGAGGTCTAGAGAAGAAACAGCTTCTAGAAGCGATCGATCAGGAGATTTCTACTTTCACGATGTTCTCAGACATTGAAATTCCCTTGAGTAACCTAGTCTCTATTTTGCAGGGTTCAAGTTGTAATGCAAAGCGTCGCGGTGAATTTAGCGAACAATTCATTTATAATCGCCTGAGCCATTATAGAAGGAAAAATGAAAGTCAGAGCCGTCATCAAGCGATTAGAAGCAGACGGTTGGTATCTTGCTCGAACTAAAGGGAGTCATCGACAATTTAAGCATTCAGAGAAGCCAGGAACCGTTACCGTATCGGGTAAACTCAGTGTTGATGTTCCGATTGGTACACTAAAAAGCATCTGGCGGCAAGCACAGATTGAGCTGATCGGATCTGAAGAGGAGGAGAACTGATGCGGTATGCAATTGTGATAGAAAAAGGACAAACTAGCTACGGCGCTTACGTTCCCGATCTTCCCGGTTGTGTGGCAGTTGGAGAAACGATCGAGGAAGTCAGAGCATTGATTCAAGAAGCGATCGACTTTCACCTAGAAGGACTCAGAGAAGATGGATTGTCAATTCCTGAACCTATCTCGATTTGTGAATATGTTGAGGCTGGATAGAGTGCGGTTGTTCTTCCACCCAATTGATTCAAGGCTCTTCTCGACGCTTCAACGCAGCAACAATCTCCTCAATTCCTGCGGCAGCGATCGACGGTTAGTCCAGTTAAGAAATCTCCGGGAAGTTCTCCGGCTTGAGGCTGTTCTACATCGCTTGAACATCAGTGCGAATTTGTTGATATCGCTTGAACAGCATTTTCAACTGTCGCTCAAATTCAAGAGAGAATTCGACTTCAATACTCGAAGACTCATTCTCCATCTAAACTATCCCAAAGCTGAGAGATGGGTTTAGTTTGTCCAGTTTTAACTTCGTGTAGCGCTCTCTGAAGACTTGCGGCGACTTCTTCAACGCTTGGATCATCTTCTGACTCGTTGAGCAAGTTGGAAAGAATATTGATCAGTTCTCTCTGTTCAGAAACACAGAGAGATTTGGCAATGGCGATCGCGTTTCCAAGTTGAGGGGTCATCGAATCTATCCTCATGCTGCTAGGGTCATTCTATCTTTTTGAAGCTTTGCGATCGGGCTTCATGAATACGGTGCTTACTGCCTATTTGTCTCGGACTGTCACTCAAGGAGAGGTTGTATGGACGCAAAGTTAGGATTTGAGTGCGATCGCAAAGGTGACATTCTCTACATCAACAAATGCAAACCTTATGCTGAACAAGAATCTGAAGAAATTGAGTACGTGTTGTGGCGCGTTTGAATTCTTCTACTTGTGAAATTGAAAACCTCGAAATTCTATTTTTCTCGAAATGCCTTCAAGAAAATCCGTTTTTAGAAGTGCCGATCGTTGCTGATTTGAGACTATCGGCGTAATTCAACCAAAAAAGCGCCCAAGTTCCCCTGGACGCTCTAAAGAATTTCGAGAATTATCTTAAGTCAGTGCATCTGCACCTGCGACCACTTCCAGCAGTTCTTGAGTAATTGCTGCCTGACGTGCCTTGTTGTACGACAACGTAAGCGAACCGATCAAATTCTTCGCGTTATCACTCGCGTTGTTCATCGCCGTCATCCGAGCCGCCAACTCACTCGCAGCCGCCTCTTGCAGCGCTCTCAGCAATTGATTATTCAGATACAACGGCAACAGCGCATCAAGAATTTGCACCGGATCTTGCTCGAAGATCATGTCTTGCGGGAAGCTTTGAACTTCAGGCGCCGCTACTCGTTCCCGTTCAACTTGGAACTGCCCACCGCGAGTTGTGAGCCGGAAAATTTCATCATCAGAAACTTCCAACCCTTGCGGATCGAGTGGTAACAACGTTTGAACTACCGGACGGGACGCAATCAAGGACACGAACTTCGTGTAGATTAACTCAACCCGATCGACACTCTCCGACAAGAACTGAGTCAGCACCACATCCGCGATTTGTGCCGCTTCTGCTGAGGTTGGAATCTGCTCCAAGCCTGAATAGCTTTCGACGATCGGATAGTCCCGACGCTGGAAATACTGTGCCGCTTTACGCCCAACTACAACCATTTTGTAGTCGATACCTTCCGCTTTCAGTTCTTGGGCGCGGTTTTCAGCCCGACGAATCACGTTGGCATTGTAGCCGCCGCACAATCCGCGATCGCCTGAAATCACAAGCAATCCAACGGTTCCAACATCACGCCTTCTCAAGAGCGGCAGATCTGCTTCTTCAAATCTCAATCGCGCTTGCAAGCCGTATAGCACTTGCGCGAGGCGATCAGCGAACGGACGAGTTGCTGTCACTTGTTCTTGTGCCCGACGCACTTTCGCTGCTGCCACGAGCCGCATCGCTTCTGTAATCTTTTTGGTGTTCTTGACCGACTGAATGCGATCGCGAATAAATTTTAGGTTTGCCATAGTTTGAAACGATTTTAGAGTTTAGATTTTGGATTCTGGATCAATCTAAAATCCAAAATCCGAAGCTGTTTCAGAGAGCGGTTTATCTGAGTTCAAATTGCTTAGGGTCTACCTTCTAAATCCCCCACTTGTAAGGAACCTCAAACCAAGAAAGTCTCGATTTTCAAAATCCCTCAGAATGGGGGATTTAGGGGGCAGAAGTCGTTTTCAACGAAGCAAAATAAACTACGCAGCAGCCATCATGGTTTGCTTCGTCTCGGTAATCGCTTCCTTCAGCAGACCTTCAGCTTCATCGGTCAACACTTTCTGACCTTGAACGATTTCCACATACTTCGGCTTACCCGTCTTCAGATAGTCACGCAAGCTCTTCACAAACGTCGTTACCTTATCAACCGGGATATCATCCAAATATCCATTGATACCGGAGTAAATGACGGCAACTTGTTCCGCAACCGACAGCGGCGAGTATTGCGGCTGCTTCAGAATTTCACGTAGACGAACACCACGCGCCAATTGATTCTGAGTCGCTTTATCCAAGTCAGACGCGAACTGTGCGAATGCTTCCAATTCTGCAAACTGTGCAAGCTCCAGTTTGACCTTACCCGCAACTTTTTTCATCGCTTTGGTTTGTGCTGCCGAACCCACACGCGATACCGAGATACCCGCGTTTACAGCAGGACGCAGACCCGCGTTGAACAAGTCAGACGACAAGAAGATTTGACCATCGGTAATCGAAATTACGTTAGTCGGAATATATGCCGAAACGTCACCTGCTTGAGTTTCGATGATCGGCAATGCAGTCATGCTACCGCCGCCCAATTCATCGCTGAGTTTCGCTGCACGTTCGAGCAAGCGGGAGTGAACGTAGAACACATCTCCCGGATAAGCTTCACGTCCCGGTGGACGACGCAGCAAGAGCGACATTTGACGGTAAGCCTGAGCTTGCTTCGACAAGTCATCATAGATAACTAAGGTTGCTTTGCCTTTGTACATGAAGTACTCAGCCAAAGCTGCACCCGTGTAAGGCGCGAAGTATTGCAGAGTTGCCGGATCGTTTGCGTTTGCAGCAACCACGATCGTATATTCCATCGCGCCCCGATCTTGCAGCACTTGCACAATGTTTGCCACGGTCGAAGCTTTTTGACCGATCGCAACATACACACAGATCACGTCTTCACCCTTTTGGTTCAGAATCGTGTCTACCGCAACCGAAGTCTTGCCGGTTTGACGGTCTCCGATAATCAACTCACGCTGTCCCCGACCGATCGGAATCATAGAGTCGATCGCGGTAATTCCGGTTTGCATCGGCTCACAGACCGACTTCCGCGCAATGATGCCCGGAGCCATTGACTCGATCAGGCGAGTTTCAGTCGTATTGATGTCGCCTTTTCCGTCTAAAGGGCGTGCCAGAGCATCGACTACGCGACCGATCATTGCCTCACCGACAGGAATTTGAGCAATCCGTCCGGTAGAAGTCACAGAGCTTCCTTCTTGGATGCTGCGACCGTCGGACATCAATACCGCACCGACGTTATCTTCCTCCAGGTTCAGCGCCATGCCGACGGAACCATCTTCAAACTGCACCAGTTCACCGGACATGCACTTATCCAACCCATAGATCCGCGCAATGCCGTCACCGACCTGCAACACGGTTCCGACGTTGGAAACTTTCACGCCTTGATCGTAACTTTCGATCTGTTGGCGAATAATATTGCTAATTTCGTCTGGTCTGATTGCTGCCATTGGAAACCTCTGTTAAAGGATGAGAAATGAAAGGAAAAAGGGAGTTAGTTTGAACTGCTCAAACGTAGCGTAATCCGTCGCAACTGACCGCGCAGACTCGCATCAATCACTTGTGAACCTACTCTGATGATCACACCACCGATCAATTCTGGATCGATCTTAGTTTCGATTTCGACTGAGTTCGCATTCGTCATTGCAATGACTTTCTCGCGAATCGCATTCTTCTGATCGTCGTTCAGTTCAACTGTCGAAGTAACTTCTGCTAAAACGGCTTGCTTCAGCTTCCGGTACAGTCTCTGGTACTGCTGACAGATGCCTTCGAGAAACATCACGCGACGACGATCGACGAGCAACATGATGAAGTTCCGCATGAACGGATGCACCGCATCACCGAACACCTGAGACAAAACTTCTCTCTTGAGATTGCCTTTTGCCAAAGGATTCGCGATAAAGCCCTTCAGGTCTTGTGAACCGTTCAATGTATCGAGAATGTTGCCAACATCTTCAGCAAATCGATCGGTGAGATCATTCGACTTTCCCAAAGACATCAACGCCTGAGCGTAGGGATCTAAAACTTCTGACCTTAAAATATTCTCTGCCATCGCTCTATCCCTCGCTCAATAACGCAATACTGCGATCGACTAACCGTTGCTGAGACTCATCATTCAAGCGTCTCGGCAATTCGCCTTCTGCGCGTTGCAGTGCTAGAGTTGCCACTCGCTGACGCAATTCATTAATGATACGCTCTTGCTCTGAGGACAAATCTGCGGCTGCGGTTTCACGCATCCGAACGATATCTTGTTCAGCTTTCGCCAAAATATCGTCGCTTGCTTTCTTCGCAGCAGCTTCCGCGTCAGAACGAATCTTTGTGGCTTCTTGTTGGGCTTGAGCAAGTTTCTGCTGTTGTTCAGCGAGTTTAGACGCAGCCGTCTTTTTGCGGGTTTCTGCTTCTGAAATCGCAGTCTCGATCGCGGTGCGGCGTTCGGTCAAGGTTTTACCGAGGAAACCTCGTCCAAAGTAAACGACGATCGCAATCACGATGCTGAGGTTAATCAGGTTGGTTTCGAGGATATCGAAATTGAATCCGAAACCGCCCCCCTCTGCTTCTGCCAGTAAACTCACTCCGCTGGCGAGTCGCAAATATATTTCCATGACACTTATCCAAAACTGCGCGTGACTATCCCAAGTTCGTTGAAATCAAACCGGACGGGGAACCTAAAATTCATTGGGAGCCTTGATTAACCAGCAGCCTCGTTAAACTCCAGCTAGTAATTTGTCTAGAATTTCACGACTTAAGGCTTCAACTTGTTGTTCTAACGTTTGAAGCGCTTCTTGTTTTTGCTGGTCTAACTCCTTCTGAGTTTGTTCCCGTTGTTGTTGTGCTTCTTGCTGTGCCGCTGCAATTTTTTGTGCTGCGATTTGATTCGCTTCGGCTTGAGCTTGAGCGATCGTATTTTGATACGCCCGACGCGATGCTGCGAGGTCAGTTTCGTACTGCTTCGCTAACGCTTCTGCTTTTGCCAATCGCTCCTTCGCATCTGCTTCACTGCCCCGAATAAAGTCGTTCCGATCTTCAACCACTTTAGTTAATGGCTTGAAGAACACAGCGTTCAGCACTGCGACCAACAGTAAAAATTGCACCGCCATCAACGGCAGCGTTGCGTCAAAATCAAACATGATGAGGAGAAGAATGAAGATGAATAAGAAAGCGAGATCTGGAATGCATTCCAGATCTCAGGCTTCATACTTATGCGAAGGGGTTCGCGAACAGCAGAACCAGCGCGATCACAAGACCGTAGATGGTCAGTGATTCCATGAACGCGAGGGTCAAAAGCAAAGTACCCCGGATTTTTCCTTCTGCTTCAGGCTGACGAGCGATCCCTGCAACCGCTTCTCCCGAAGCGTTACCTTGACCGATACCAGGTCCGATTGCAGCAAGACCGATCGCAAGAGCAGCAGCGATCACAGAAGCAGCAGCAACGGTAGGATTCATAATTCTTTCCTTTGAGTTGAATACGGTGAACAGATTGGGTCTACGGCGCGTGTTCTTCTTCGCCGTGACCTTCGAGTGCTTCGTGAATGTAAGCACCCGCCAGAGTCGCAAACACGAGCGCCTGAATCGCGCTGGTAAATAATCCCAGCAGCATCACAGGCAGGGGAACAAAGAGCGGCACTAGAAGCACCAATACACCGACCACCAACTCATCCGCCAAAATGTTGCCAAAAAGTCGGAAGCTGAGGGAAAGCGGCTTGGTGAAGTCCTCTAGAATCGCAATGGGCAGGAGAACCGGAGTCGGCTGAACGTACTTCGCAAAGTAGCCCAAGCCTTTCTTACTGAAGCCCGCGTAGAAATATGCCAGCGACACTAAGAGCGCTAAAGCCACGGTGGTGTTGATGTCGTTCGTTGGGGCAGCCAGTTCGCCTTCTGGTAATTTGATTAATTTCCAGGGGACGAGGGCACCCGACCAGTTAGAGGCGAAGATGAACAGAAACAGCGTTCCAACGAAGGGAACCCAGGGACGGTACTCTTTTTCGCCAAGCTGGTTTTTGGTCAACTCCCGCACATACTCCAGCGCGTACTCCATTAAGTTCTGAATGCCTCTAGGAATGCGTTGCGGGTTGCGGCTTGCCAGTACCGAAGCACCGACCAACAGCCCGATTACAATCCAGGAGACGATAAAAACCTGCCCATGAATCTTTAGATTGCCAATTTCCCAATAAAGATGATGACCCACCTCTAGGTTGGCGATCGGGAAAACGGTTTTCGAGTCGAGGAAATTTAGCATTTCAGTTCAGGCGGCTTTTCCCAGATTCAAGGAGCAATATTTGTCTGCGAATTTCTATTACTTAACTCTGAGTTTGATCAGGCGTGAATAGAGTTCGCAAAGTGTACACGAGTAAGGTTCCTTTGTACGTGAGAAATCCCAGAAAAACAGGAAGGACATGAAGCTGTTTGACTTGCGTAGCGGCGATGATCACCCCGGCAAAGACGGCTAAATGTGTTTTGCTGATCTGTTGTTTCTCGGTACCCAGGCGCTCTACGTTTCGTGCCAATAACTTTAAGTAAACCACACCTGTACACGCTCCAATTAAATAATTCAGAGCAGTGTTTAGCGAATAGAAATACCAGACGGGAAAGAAGATCAATCCGGTGAGAACAATGGTCGTAATTAACAACTCGTTTTGGAGTCGATAATATTCCACCATTGAGGCACTCGGCTCTGGTGTTTCTGTACCAGTTTGGATCGTTTCTTCCATAGCAGGCGCGGCTCCAAAGTTAGGTCTACATTGCCATGATAACGATCGAATTCAGTTGATATCCGAGCGATCCCGACACTGTTGAACCACGAGTCATCATATCATGTGGAGGTAATAATACTTAATGGAGTTTTGCCAGGGCGATTTTCTTGATTGACGATAGAAGAATTTCTAATCTGTGGGCGATCGGAAGTGACCGTTGTGTGCTGGGTGGGGTTAGGAGTGCGATCGTTCTGATGTCAGCAATGATTTACCGATGAACGCACTGATAAAGTATCGATCAAGGTAACAAGAGGAGACTTCATTGAGCCATTTCCCGATCAAGTCTCCTTATCTAAAAAACCACCTAGAGTTTTCTGCTAAGTTATTACGCTACTGATCTGCCAATACCTTATCGACTTACAGAGTAGCCTCTGAGTAACTTCCCTTTTCGATACGCCAATGAGTAACGATGCTTGCCTTACTCGGGGGGTGGTTATTAACCGTTGTTACTGCTAAAAGCTGTCCCTTTGCATCTTTAAACTCAAATCGACAGAGGCCAGCTCCTGTTCCAGAGCATAAGACAACCTCTGTAAATCCCTGGCTAGCAAGACGCTTCATTGTAGAATCTTTAGCAAATGCGTTGTAATCCCGCAAAGTAGGCAGTTTGGCCTGCCAACCGTGACTTATCAGAAGTTCACGCGCTTTTTTGTACTCCATACCCTGCTTGAGAGGAATCGTTTGAGAAGGCTTGTAAGTTTCCGACCCTCCAAGATTGACCTGGACGGTTCCATTGGAATTGGTAATGTTTGGGCTGCTATCACCCTGCGTAGATTGCCGAGAACTGTGGGCGTTAACTTCAGCATCTCCATTTGAGTTACTGATGCTTGGAGTGGCGGGTTCTTGCGTAGATTTCTGAGGACTAGAAGCACCATGAATTGCCAGTCCAATTGTGACTACTGTACCAACAACAGTTATTGCCACAACGATAGGATGGTCGCCATAATTTTTCCAAGACATAAGCTATTAAACCTAAGATATAGACGTACTAGTATATTTTGAATGTCAATATAGGAAAATGCCAACTTCTCCTGTAGCGGCGACGGCTTCATTTGAAGAAACTTCCCTGTCTGTGTCTCTGAATGGAAGTTGCTCGATCGACTTCTCGTAAAATAAAGATGTTCGCTTTTGGTGAGGAAATTCCTTGCGAAATTTAGTGTAACGCTCGATCAAGATGAAGATGGAGTCTGGATTGTCGAGTGTCCTAGTATTCCTAGATGCGTGAGCCAAGGTGAAACCAAGCAGGAAGCGCTTGAAAATATTAGCGATGCGATCGCAACGTGTTTAAGTAGACAAGCTTAATTAAAACCGATCCGCCCTCACCTCAACTCTCTTCCACAGGAGCTTGGGTGGACATGATAGCTTCTCCAGGAAGTGGGCTGAGTGAGAGTAGATTCAGGGTTGATTTAATCCACGATCCTTGAATAGAAGAAACGCAGGAACTTTGTCGATCGACCGCTTGAAGCGGTATCCTGCATAAGACTGAAGAACTGAGAGCGAGTTAACTAAAACACAGTCACTCGTCTCTTGCTGATTGTGATACCGTGGGCGAACCGAAATCGTATGAAACCGTCTCTTAGATTACTGACTTTAGGTGTGGGAGTTTGGATGATCCTTGGATTGATCGGTGCGGCATTCGCCAATCCTGCCCGGACTCAAACCGATCCGGAACCTCCCACCTCCAATTTCACCCTAGCCGCAAGCCGCGACGCAGAGGGCGATCCAACACCGCCGTTTATGATCACGCAAGCTCTTGCAACACGCAAGCCCAACCCCGCAAAACTCACGCTCAAGCCGCAGACGACCGCTCAAGGCGGAGCGACTCCATCCCCTTCTGCACCCCTCCCTGCTCCAGCGGGATCGCCGCGCACTCCGACTCCCGCACCCGCCGCAACTCCCACTCCGACCACCCCGGCTCCAACCACGCCGGCAACCGGAGGAGCGAATCAACTCGTTCCTACCCCCGCCTCCCTCGACCCCTCGCCCAACCGCCTTCAGTTTCCTACCCAGCCCGGAGAAGTTCAAGTCCGAGCGACGCAGCCGATTACTCTCCAGCAAGCTTTAGAACTGGCAGAACGCAATAACCGCGATTTAGAAGTGGCGCGTTTACAAGTCGAGCAAAGCCGCGCTGCGATTCGTGAAGCCAGAGCAGGTAATTTTCCCACGCTCGGACTGACGGCAAACTTAACTCGATCGGGCAGTGTCTTCATCACGCAAGACACGCAGCAAAACAGTTTTCTCGATCAGCTTGGCGTTGATTCCGGCAACAGTGGTGCCACCCGTACCGCCTTCAGCACAGGCGCACAGCTCAACTACGACCTCTTCACATCAGGATTACGTCCTGCCCAGATCGAAGCCGCAGAGCGTCGATCGCGGGGCGCAGAACTCCAGCTTGAGCAAACTCGCGAAGACTTGCGCTTACAGGTATCGAACGATTATTACAGCCTGCAAAACGCAGATTCTCAAGTAGCAATCAACGAAGCAGCGGTTCGCAATGCTGAAGCAAACCTGCGAGATTCTAGAGCGCAGGAAACCGCAGGGCTAGGGACTCGATTCGACACGCTTAGAGCCGAAGTCAACTTAGCCAATGCGGCTCAGTTGTTACGCAACGCCCAAGCCAACCAAGAAATTGCGCGACGACAACTGGCACAGCGGCTTAGTTTAGCTGAAACGGCAACGCTCACCGCCGCTGATCCCGTGCAGCCTGCCGGGACTTGGACAATTCCGCTCGAAGACAGCATTGTTTTAGCGTACAAAAATCGGGCAGAGCTAGAACAGCAGCTTGTACAACGCGAAATTAGTCAAACGCAAATTCGAGCCGCTCGCGCCCAAAATGGCGTAACCCTAAGCCTTGTTGGGGCTTACAATTTTCAGCGATCGGACACCACCACTAGCTCCGCCCGCAATTCAGACAACTACAGTCTAGGACTGCAAGCCCGTTGGAACTTGTTTGACGGCGGCGCAACCAACGCCCAAATCGCTCAGCAAGAGCGCAACCGCGAAATTGCTGAAGCTCGATTTGCCCAAAACCGCAACCTGGTTCGTTTCCAAGTCGAGCAAGCCTTCGCCAACCTGCAAGCAAACCTAGCGAATATCAATACCACGCAGCAATCGGTAGCACAGGCAGAAGAAGCGCTGCGGCTGGCGATTTTGCGCTTTCAGGCAGGGGTTGGTACACAAACTGATCGCATTAGCGCAGAAGCAGCCCTGACCCAAGCCCAAGGCAACCGCGTTAGCGCCATCATCAACTACAACCTCGCGCTTGCCCAGCTTCGACGCGCCGTGAGTAACTTAAGTCCCTGAGCCATTTTGCTCAATTCTCGGCACAATAGTTCTGAGCCTTCTCGACCCACTGTTGTTCTCTCGACTCGTTTTATGACTCACTCTTTTTCTCATGCTGCTTTGATGATTCGGATTCTAATCCTGTCGGGTCTGATCGGGGTCAGTGGTATCGCCCGCGTTCAGGCGCAAACTCTCGATTCCAAGGCGAAGCAAAGCGCAGATCCAATTCCAACCGTAAACATTGAACCTGCCGCACCCGCCACTCCGCCTAGCGGAGATGCCTTTATCGATCGCACCGATTACAGTTTGGGAGCAACCGAGCGCATCGAAACGCCTGCGGTGGTCGCAAAGCCATCTGCCCCCGTTGCTCCGCGTCGATATGAAGTGGCGGAAGCAGTGAGCGCAGCCCCCGTTGAAGTCGGCGGCTTTAACTTATCGTCTAGGGGGATTGAGTGGAATGCAGTGGCTCCCTCAAACCCGATCGGCTCCGCCTACAGCACTGTTCAAACCTATTTCAATCGCACGATTCGCCCGATCGGTCGAGTCGGCAACGGGGATTTGAAGCTCATTTTCCCCCTAGCGATTCCGTCTCCGATTACGTCGATTTTTGGCTGGCGGGTGCATCCGATTAGCGGTGATACGCGACTGCACACCGGAACAGATTTAGGTGCGCCACTGGGAACTCCGGTATTAGCAGCGCTGACAGGTCGGGTAATCATGGCGGAATTCTTTGGCGGATATGGGTTAGCCGTAGCACTCGAACACAATGCGGGCGCACAGCAAACCCTTTACGCTCACTTGTCTGAGATTTTCGTCAAGCCTGGAGACATTGTGAAACAGGGTGCGGTCGTGGGACGAGTTGGCAGCACCGGAAACTCGACTGGGCCGCATTTGCACTTTGAAGTGCGGCAGCAAACCACAGACGGATGGGTGGCGCTGGATGCGGGAGCATCGCTAGAAACAGCGATGGCAGAATTGGTTAAGTCGATGCAAGTCGCTCAGAAACCGCAAACGCCCTAATCTTCACCTAATCTTCAACAGTGCCATCCGATCGAATCATGCCTTGGACGATCGCTGACTTCAGGAGTGCGCTACTCATCTCTGCGCGGGTAAAGTTGGCGCGAGTAAGGTCGGCGTAGCTCAGGTCAGCACGTCCAAGGTAAGCTTCGACTAAAACAGCATCGATCAACTGAGCGTGTTGAAGATTCGCACGGCTGAGATCAGCGTGATTTAATTTAGCGCGGGTAAGAGTTGTGTGAGTCAGTACAACTTTATGTAATTTGGCGTGATTCAGTGTGGCTTCGGTCAAGATTGCCGATCGCAGATCCGCTTGAGTGAGAATCGCTCGATTTAACTTAGCGTCTTTCAGGTTCGCGTGGCTCAAGTTGGCTTCGGTTAAATCAGCCTCCGTGAGAAACGCTCCGGTCAGGATTGCCTCACTGAGGCTGGCTTGGGTTAGCGTGGCTTGGCGTAGATTTGCTTCGCTTAAATTGGCTCCTGCGAGATTCGATCGACTTAAATCCGCTCCGGTTAGGTTCGCGCCTCGTAAATCCGCTCCCCGCAGATCTGCACCGCGTAACACCGCGCCTTCGTAGCTTCTTTTCTCCTGTCGAAAATTGGCTCCATGCAGATCCGCCCCGCGCAAATCAGCGCCGCTAAAGTTGGTGTTGCGTAAATCCGCACCGCTGAAATTGGCATCTACGATCGAGGCAAGCGAGAGATCAGCTCCCCGCAAATCAGCATCCTTGAGGATTGCGCCATGTAGATCGGCATCGCGCAAATTGGCATTAAGCAGAGTTGCTTGGCTTAGGTTTGCACCACTCAAGCTGGCATGAGTAAGATTGGCGCGAGTTAAGGTGGCGCGATTGAGATAGGCAAAGGTCAAGACTGCATGATTTAAGTCGGCTTGGGTGAGATTAGCGCCGATCAGATCTGCGTAAGTGAGATCAATGCCTGCAAAGTTTTTGCCAATAAACTCTAATTCTCCCGCGTCGTATCGTTGCAGCAATTCTTGAGCATTCATGGCGAAGCAAGCTTTTGAAGATCCTCAGTCCTAGTTTGCCCGTTGCGATCGCTTTGTTTCACAAGCTGGGCTGGGTGGAGCTTGCGAGAGTCGCATCTGCAACGCTACTGGCTCTCAGTGAGACCAAAAGGGTTTGACGCAAAGTGTAGTAACTTGATTTGAGCGATCGCGTCAAAACAGGCACGATTTCTAAATAAGTCTCTGGCTCTTTAAGCTGGCTGGCTTTGTGAATTAGGAGCTGCTGAAATTCGTCGATCGTTTCTACTTGAGTCAAACTCGTTCTCAGCAATCCATCTAAACTATAAAGCTTGAGGTTTGACCAATCTTGGGGACAGAATTCAAACACATAATAGACCGCTGAAAATAAAAGAATTTTTGCTTTCAACGGATTTGTGTATTTCAAAATTTCTCGACGCACATCGAACAGATCAATCCGTTCTGCCTGAGCAGGTTCAGAGCCTGAATCTTCTTCCCCATAAAAAGGTTCCACTTCGCGCAGAATAATCTCTGCAACTAGCGAATACTCAGCCGGTTTATTCAGCGTTTTGACGATCGTACTCAAGCCCGGTCGTAAGTCTTCTAGAGTGGGATAACGTTGCATCAACTCGTTCAGCAACTCTGCCGTTGATACCTGGTCGATCACGCATGAATTCGCCTCCCAATATCGCCGGCAAGTATAGATTAATAGCTTTTTAATCCGGCTGATATTGACATCTTGATCTAATGTCGTCGATCGCTTTGAAGCAGTAATGATCGTGGTGGCATCTTGGGCATAAGCTCGTTCTAAAATAGAGAGAATAATTTGCCCGATCAAAGCATATTCAGCCGATTTATTCAGCGTTCCGATTTGATATGTTAAGCGCGATCGTAGCTGTGCGAACGTCGGATAGGCTTGCCTCACTTCTTCTATCAGCGAATACCAACTCAGTGCATCGAGACGAGTACAATCGCTCTCCCATTGATCACGACAGAGATAAAACAGCAGCTTTTGGATGCGGACGGCATTTGGATTGTGTTGAAGTTCGCCAATCACATTGAGAATTGCACTCGGTAGTGTCGCTCCGATGGGGGTAATCGATTCGCGCATCGTCTTGGTTAACTCTTCGGGGCTAGAGTTCCCCGATGGCTCGAAGCGTTAACCCGCATCACCATCGCTTTATAATGGTGATCTTTGATTAAACACGCGCATTCATATGGCTAACCTATACACGGTTGAAATTCGGCATCAGGGGCAGACTCACATCATCGAAGTTCCCGAAGACCGCACTATTCTGGACGTTGCCAACAACGAGAAAGGCTTAGAGCTGCCTGTATCTTGTACAGCAGGGGTCTGTACAACCTGTGCCGCATTGATTACAGAAGGAACTGTCGATCAAAGTGAGGGAATGGGTGTCAGTCCTGATCTGCAAACTCAAGGTTATACGCTGCTTTGCGTCGCTTATCCTCGATCGAACATCAAGCTTGAAACCGAAAAAGAAGAAACCGTTTATCAAAAACAATTCGGACAGCAAGGATGATTACGGATTTCATTACGATCGAACTAACCCTTCCGGGTTCTGTTGGCGAACTACATCACTCGATCGAGCAGCAGCTACGCGCATTCGGAGAGCCGTTACGTTGGGCAATTACGCGAGTGAATTCGCAAACCGTTGAAATTGAAGCAGTCGTCACTCGTGAATAAACCGTACACTGTCGGATTGATTGTTCCAACCGGAATCGGAGCCGCGATCGGCGGGTATGCAGGCGATGCGTTGCCTGTTGCTCGTGCGATCGCTGAAGTTGCCGATCGCTTGATCACGCACCCCAATGTCCTGAATGGGGCACAGCTTTACTGGAATCTGCCGAATGCTCTCTATGTTGAAGGCTATGGTTTAGATCAGTTTGCAGCGGGGCATTGGGGCTTATTACCGCAAGCCTCGAACCGAATTGGATTGATTCTCGACCGGGCGATCGAACCTGATCTACAACTCAGACATCTACAGGTTGCAGATGCGGCTAGAGCGACGTTGGGACTGAATTTAACAGACTATGTTGTAACGGATCAGGCGTTAAATGTAGAGCTGAGAACAGCGAAATCGGGGGCAACTTGGGGAACGATCGGACATCCCGATAGCTTGCTCAGATCAGCTGAAAAATTGATCGATCAAGCAGGAGCGACTGCGATCGCGGTTGTAGCTCGATTTCCTGATGATCCGAGCAGTGAGGCTTTGCAGGATTATAGATACGGTCAAGGCGTGGATCATTTAGCTGGAGCAGAGGCGGTAATTAGTCATTTGATTGTTCGTACCTTCCGAGTTCCTTGCGCTCATGCACCTGCGTTGTCTCCATTGCCGATTGATCCGAATTTATCACCGCGATCGGCTGCTGAAGAACTCGGTTATACCTTTCTGCCTTGTGTGTTAGTTGGACTGAGCCGCGCCCCCCAGTTTACGGAATTTCCGAATGCTCATGCGATTTGGGCGGATCAGATGAATGCGCTGGTAATTCCGGCATCGGCGGCAGGAGGCAGTGCAATCTTAAGTTTGAGCCAGTCTAAAACGCGAGTTATTGCAGTTGAGGACAATCAAACAAAATTACAGGTTCGACCGGAAGCATTGGGAATTCGATCAATGATCGTAAAGTCTTATCTTGAAGCGATTGGGGTTCTAATCTGCGATCGCGCGGGGATCAATCCTGCTGCTTTGAGTCCAGAAATTTCTTCACTTCGCCCTTTAGATTGATCGTAATTTCTGGGGGTGGAACGCCCTAGTATCCTTTCTGAGTCTTGAGTTATATTCAAGGCTCAGTTAGAAATAAGCGCGGTAAGACTCCAGTGGCAGAACAAATCCCTGATACACCTGAAATGCAGCCGCTCACCCGCATCCAAGTTCTGATTGCGATGGGTGTGACTGCTGTTGTTTTATTAGTTGTCTCTAAAGTTTGGTTGCACTTCAGCGCAGTGCCGCTGCTTGCGGTGCGATTTTCGGTGCAATCGCTACTACAAGGGATTGGATTGGGAATTGGGATTTCGGTTGCGAGTGCGATCGTCTACCGCATCTGGGCGGAGTACCGTAGAAGTGCAAATGAATATCTGACGCTGGTGATAAAGCCGCTGCTACTTCCGGACATCCTCTGGCTGGGACTGCTCCCTGGATTAAGCGAAGAATTATTATTTCGGGGTGTGATGCTGCCGGAGATTGGGCTGGATTTTGCAGGCGTTCTGCTCTCTAGTCTTTGCTTTGGAGTGCTGCACATGAGCAATTTGAAGCAATGGTCGTATGTGGTCTGGGCATCGATCGTCGGGATTGCGCTGGGAATGAGTGCGGTTTGGACAGGGAATTTATTGGTGCCGATCGTGGCGCACGTTCTAACGAATCTGATTTCTGGAGCGTTTTGGAAGTTGAGCGATCGAGCTTCAAAAATATGACATCAAAAAAGCCCGGTTCCATTGAAGAACTGGGCTTTTTAAGTTGGTGGCGGGGCATGGATTTGAACCATGGACCTTCGGGTTATGAGCCCGACGAGCTACCAGACTGCTCTACCCCGCGTCGAATTCCCAACTCGTCTAGTATAACCATAACTCCCCGAAAGTTGCAATACCTAATTTAAAGCGAGAAGATAGAGAAGTTCTGTTCGAGCCAATTTTAGAGAATCTAGTCATGGCAACTTGGCGCTGCGTCAAATATTGTGGAGCTTGCTGCAATCTCGATCCGAGCGATCGACCCGATTTAGAAGACTACCTCAACCCCGAAGAACTCTACCTTTATCTCAGCATGGTCGGCGAAGATGGCTGGTGCGTCAATTTCGACAAGATTACCCGCGAATGCAGCATTTATGAAGATCGCCCCCGCTTCTGTCGCGTTACGCCGGAGACGTTCGAGGAAATGTTTGGGGTTGAGCCAGAAGAAGTGAACGATTTCGCGATCGACTGCTGCCGTGAACAAATTGAAGGCGTTTATGGCGATCGCAGTCTAGAACTGCTGAAATTCGAGCGAGAGATCGGTCTCTAGCAAAAATTTGCAAATCCGAGTATAGTGACAGATAATGAAAAGAAAATGAAAACAGCTTCATGTCTTCCAATCTACCCGTTACAGAAACCAGAGAACTGCTGATTCTCGAACAGACTCAACCCGCGAAAGCAAAGTCTTCCTTTCTTAGCGTGTTTGGCTCGACGTTTATCACCATTTTTCTTGCAGAACTCGGAGACAAAACACAGCTTGCAACGCTACTGATGAGCGCCCAATCTCACGCTCCCTGGGTCGTGTTTGCGGGAGCGGCTTCTGCACTGGTTGCAACCAGCTTGGTCGGGGTTCTTGTCGGGCGCTGGCTGTGTCAGAATATCTCTCCGAAAACCTTAGAGAAGGCAACAGGCGGAATTCTGCTTTTGGTCGCGGCGCTGTTGGTTCTAGACGTAGTGAGGATGTAGACAATGGACTGGCAACTGATTGGAATTAGTTTTGTCACTGTGTTTCTCGCAGAGCTAGGCGATAAGAGTCAGCTTGCAGCGATCGCGCTCAGCAGTAATTGTAATAATTCCGCAAAAGCAATCTTCTTTGGAACTGTGACAGCGCTGATTCTTGCGAGTTTGATTGGGGTCGTGCTGGGTGAAGGCACAGCGCACTTATTACCCACGAAGTGGACAAAGATTATTGCTGCGATCGGCTTTGTGATTCTAGCGGTTCGATTGTTATGGTTTAGCGGCACCGAAGAAGAAGCCGCTAAATAACAAGGAAAAAGCCTCCAATGCTGGAGGCTTTTTTTAATGGAGTTCACCGCATCCAAACTTGTTAAAATTCGCGCTTCAGCAGCCAGCTGCCTGCCAGCAACTTAGACGCTTCCAGCACCCAATAGGCGACATGAAGCTGATTCATTCCTGCTGGAATGTGAGCGGGTTCAAACCAGTTCAGGTTTAATCCGAGCGAACTCATTTGCGGGGATAGAAAATAAGTGCAAGCGATCGTAATTGCAAATAAAGCACCTGCCAGCACCGTTGAAATGGGTGCATTCTCGGATTGTTGCCGGACTAATACCGCCGTCAAAACAAAGGCAGCACACAGCAACTCTAAACGATTAAATATCCAAAAAATTCCATACCCAGCCGTTGCAAAGTCAGCTTGCGACATCATCCCAGCCGCAAAAAGGCTTGGCATGATCACAAAATCAAGCAATATGCTACTGCTGATCCAGAATGATAAAGCGAGCACTAAACTTTTGTGCCAACTAATAGACTTGAAATCGGCTCTTGAAACGATCGCCATCGCCTAAACCTATGCTTGAAATGTTCTAAATTCAGACTAACAAATCCCCCTGTAAGCAGTTGGCATGGATAGAAAACTTAGCAAATGATTCAATTTAACAATAAAGGGTCTAGCTCACAAAAACTAGACCCTTTATTCAAACGAAAATAATGTGAATCGAGGTGGACTAAAATCCTGCAACATCCAAACTGAAGAGATACAAATTCCTCCTTGATATCTAACAGTACGAACTTAATCAGCAACGTATCGAAATCATTGAGACATTCAGTTGCAGGTGCTTTGAGGCGGGAGACACAGTTCTCAAAGCGGTGGTGTGGAGATTGAGGAGATATCTCTCTGTGTCTACGTTTAAATTAGCATTCCTAACCGAGCGTGGAGCACCCTTTTAATAGTTAAAGACCGAAGTTAATACAAGTTAATCTTGTCTTAAACTGGGTACAAATTCGGCTCTAAGTCCGATCAATTACACTAGAATTATTAGCCTGAAAATTCTTTTATGAAAAGCCACCTTGCTCGTCACTTTGTTGTCCCGCTGGGAATTTTCTTAGGTTCGATGGTCTCCAGCGTGGCGCTTCCGACCCAAGCTGTTCAAGTTCGCGGCACCAGCTATTTCACGTCTCCGCCTCGATTGGTTGGCGCTTCCACCACTCAGAATTATGTTTATGCGTGGAGCGTGACGTATTATTTTACGCTGGATGTCCCAGAGAATGCGGGAGAACCTTTGCAAAGAGTGACGATCGCCCAAAATGAGGGTGTGGATCGGGTTCGTTTTAATCTCAAAGACACCGAAGCCTTCGAGGGCGATCGCAACTCAAACCGCAAAATCGGCTTAGGAGAAGTCACTCAGGATGACAAAACCAGAGCGATCACGGTGAATTTCAATCCGCCTGTTGCACCCGGAAAACGAGTGACGATCGCGCTTGAGCCGTACCAAAATCCAGCTTATGGGGGCGTTTACCTGTTTGGAGTGACTGCCTTTCCGCAAGGGGAACCTGCTTACGGTCAGTTTCTTGGCTTTGGGCGGATTTCGATCTACGAGAGCCATCATTCGCTATTCCGCTTTAGCCCCTTCTTCCGGCACTAGCCAAAGGTTGCACTGTTCCAGCCCCACATATAACCTTTTGCATCTGCAAACTCGATGTAGATGCGATCGACAGGAACATTCAAGGACTGCTGAATTTGCTGACAAAAATCCTGGCTCATTGATTTCGTTTGATCTGGGGTCATTGAGCCAACGCTTTTGATTTCGATGTAGCAGGTTGGATCAGTTGTGCCGCCAAAGGTCATGGGTACGCCGGACTCAAATGCTGTCATTACATACGATTCTGGCTTGCGGGTGTGGTTTGCGAGGGCGGCAGACAGATGTTTGAGTAGGTCAGTGACTTGGCTCGAATCGGGATTCGCGATCGAGGTTTGAACTTTGATTAATGGCATTGTTAAGGGTCTCGCACTCAATGAGAGCATTGTAATGCCCGTGCCACTTGTGGAACAGGAACAGTCCCTCAAAAAGTGAAGGTATCACTCGTCATACTGAAGATAAGCGGTGTTCAGAGTCTCTAGGAGTGAATATGATGCAAGCTTCTCTACGGTGGTCAATTTTTCCGACTGCGATCGCAGCCGTTTTAGCAATATCCGGTATGGCTGCGGGTCAAATGGTGTCAGTTTCACCGAATACGCAGCCGATTACGCTCAATGGAACATCCGGTGGCACAAAGAAAGATTCTAGCTGTGCCGGATTTATTGCCAATCAGCCAAATCACACCGTCCAGGTTACGGCGGATAGTAATTTGAGGTTTATCCTGCAAGGAAGTGGTCAACCGACTTTATTAATTACTGGAGCGCAAGGACAGGCGTTTTGTGTTCAAGCCGATCGCTTATCGAACGGCAAAGTCGAAATACCGGGACGCTGGACTAGAGGAACTTACTCGGTATTTGTGGGAGATCGCGCACAAAGTCAGAATCCTTACACTTTGTCGATCGCTCCACAATAGCGAGCGATTAGCGGGTGATTTTAGAGCATTTGGAAAGCCAGAAATGAAACTTCATTTCTGGCTTTTTGATTAAGGCAAATCAGTTTCGCCCATGAGATAGCGATCGCATTCTCGTGCGGCTCCTCGACCTTCGTTAAATGCCCAGACGACTAAGCTTTGTCCGCGTCGGCAGTCTCCCGCAGCAAACACACCCGGAATGGCGGTTGTGTATTTGCCGTATTCGGATTTGATGTTGCTGCGGGCATCGCGATCGAGTCCCATTGCATCGAGTAACGGTTGCTCAGGGCCTAAGAATCCCATTGCGAGTAGAACGAGTTGCGCGGGAATGATCTTTTCAGTTCCTGGAATGTGCCTCGGAATGAATTGTCCTTGCTCGTTGCGCTCCCACTCTACCTCAACGGTGTGAATGGCTTTGACGTTGCCGCTTTCATCGCCTTCAAATCGGGTTGTGGTTCTTAGATAAGTACGCGGATCAGAGCCGAATTTTGCAGCAGCTTCTTCTTGTCCGTAGTCCATTTTGTAGACTTTGGGATATTCGGGCCAAGGATTGTTGGCAGCGCGTTCTTCGGGTGGCTTTGGCAGAATTTCTAGCTGTACCACGCTATTACAACCATGCCGAATTGAAGTTCCGACACAATCGGTTCCGGTATCACCGCCGCCAATGATCACCACGTCTTTTCCTTGGGCGGAAAGTGCTGGATCAGCTTGGTCTAAGACCGCTTGAGTGTTTGCGGTGAGAAAGTCCATTGCAAAGTGAACACCTCCCAGTTGACGACCTTCGATCGACAAGTCACGCGGCTTAGTCGCTCCGGTACACAATACGACCGCATCAAAGTTTTTCAACAGATCCTCAGTCGTTACATCCTTACCGATTTCTGTATTGCAGACAAATTTCACGCCTTCCGCTTCGAGAACATTCAATCGCCGCATCACGACGTTTTCTTTGTCGAGCTTCATGTTAGGAATGCCGTACATCAACAATCCACCCGGACGATCGGCACGTTCAAACACGGTGACCCAGTGCCCTGCTTTGTTCAATTGAGCCGCAGCAGACAATCCGGCAGGGCCGGAACCGACGATCGCGATCTTTTTCCCGGTGCGTTTTTGCGGCGGTTCGGGAGTGATCCAGCCTTCATTCCAGCCTTTTTCAGCGATCGAGTATTCAATGTTCTTAATCGTCACAGGCGGATTGTGAATGCCTAACACACAAGCACCCTCACAAGGAGCAGGACACACCCGCCCCGTGAATTCAGGGAAATTGTTGGTTTTGTGTAAGCGATCGAGCGCTTCTTTCCACAGTCCGCGATAGATCAGATCATTCCATTCAGGAATCAGATTGTTGATCGGGCAACCGCTTGCCATGCCGCTGATTACGGTTCCGGTATGACAGAACGGAATGCCGCAATCCATACAGCGTGCGCCCTGAGTGCGAAGATTCTCTTCGGGCATCGGCAAATGAAACTCATCCCAGTTGCGGGTGCGATCGATCGGGGAAAGTTCCGAGGGCAGTTCACGCAGAAATTCGATAAATCCAGTTGGTTTTCCCATAATTCAAGAATGATTGTGTTTCGTAATTCGGTAGAGACGCGATTAATCGCGTCTCTACGATGTCAGTTCAAAATCGCGTTTGTTCGATTGGGCGATTCGATCATCCGTATTCCATGCGGCTCAATCAGCCCCCGCCAACCCGCGCCACATCCCGCGCATTTTCTTCAAACGCAGCCGTCAGTGCATCATCGCCGCTCAGCCCCGATTGTTCCGCCCGTTTCAGCGCCTGTAGAACCCGCTTATAGTCCCTCGGCATCACCTTCACAAAGCGCGATCGTACTTCCTCCCATTGCTCTAACAGTTCTTTGGCTTTGTGGCTATGAGTTAGCGTTGCGTGATTTTGAATCATTTGACGCACGATAGCAATGTCTTCTGGATCGTCAAATGCTTCTATTGCAACCATTTGAGTGTTACACCGAGTTGCAAAATCGCCCGCTTCATCATAGATGTAAGCAGTTCCGCCACTCATTCCGGCTGCAAAGTTGCGTCCAGTTTTTCCAAGCACGACCACTGTACCGCCTGTCATATATTCGCAGCCATGATCACCGACCCCTTCAACGACTGTCTTGACCCCAGAGTTGCGAACACAGAATCGTTCACCTGCAATGCCACTAATGTAAGCTTCACCTTGGGTTGCACCATAGAAGGCAACATTCCCCACAATGATGTTTTCTGAGGCATTGAAGCTTGACTCGATCGGCGGATAAACAACAATCTTTCCACCGCTCAACCCTTTGCCCACGTAATCGTTAGCATCGCCTTCGAGTTCTAACGTCACGCCTTTCGGTACGAATGCTCCAAAGCTTTGACCAGCGCTACCGTGGAAGTGGAGATGCACTGTATCTTCAGGTAATCCGTTCCAGTGACGTTTGGTGATTTCGTTACCGAGGATTGTTCCCACCACACGATTGATGTTCTGAATCGGCAAGGTTGCTTTAACGGGTGTACCGTGTTCGATCGCATCTTTGCACAGATCCAACAGCACCGTCATATCGAGCGATTTTTCTAAACCGTGATCTTGAGAAATCTGACAGTACAATCCCACTGCCGGATCAACATTCGGCTGATAGAGAATCTTCGAGAAGTCTAAGCCTTTTGCTTTCCAGTGGTCGATCGCTTGTTTCGGTTCTAAAACATCAGTGCGTCCCACCATTTCGTTCAGCGTGCGGAATCCAAGTTGTGCCATCAGTTCCCGCACTTCTTGAGCAATAAACCTCATGAAGTTTTCGGTGTACTGAGGATTGCCTGTAAAGCTCTCGCGCAGATGTGGATCTTGAGTTGCAATCCCAACTGGACAAGTGTTCAGGTGACAAACGCGCATCATAATACAGCCGAGTGTGACCAGTGGTGCGGTTGCAAATCCGAACTCTTCTGCACCCAGCAATGCAGCCATTACTACATCACGTCCGGTCTTCATCTGTCCATCGGTTTCAACTACGATGCGCGATCGTAGATTGTTCAAGACTAATGTTTGATGCGTTTCAGCTAACCCTAACTCCCAAGGTAAACCTGCGTGTTTGATCGAAGTTTGCGGTGATGCCCCTGTTCCGCCATCGTAGCCAGAGATTAACACCACATCAGCGTGAGCTTTCGCGACTCCCGCCGCAATCGTTCCAACTCCGACTTCTGAAACAAGTTTGACGCTGATTCGCGCTGCTCGGTTCGCATTCTTCAGGTCATGGATCAGTTCGGCGAGATCTTCGATCGAATAGATGTCATGGTGCGGCGGTGGCGAAATCAAACCGACCCCTGGGGTTGAATGTCGAACTTTCGCAATCCAGGGATAGACCTTGCGGCCCGGTAACTGTCCGCCTTCTCCGGGTTTCGCGCCTTGTGCCATCTTGATCTGGAGTTCTTTTGCTTGAGAGAGATACAAGCTTGTGACCCCAAAGCGACCCGATGCCACTTGTTTGATCGCACTGTTCTTAGAATCACCGCGATCGTTTGTCCAGGTATAACGATCGGGATCTTCGCCGCCTTCTCCAGTGTTGGACTTACCGCCGATGCGGTTCATGGCGATCGCCAAAGCTTCGTGCGCTTCTTTTGAAATCGATCCATAGCTCATGGCACCTGTTTTGAAGCGGCTCATAATCGCTTCGATCGGTTCAACTTCTTCAAGTGGAATCGATTGACGATCTTTGAACTGAAGCAGTCCGCGTAAAGTAAAGTGCTGCTGGTTCTGTTCATTCACTAAAGCTGCGTATTGTTTGAACAGATCATAGCTGCCTTCGCGGACGGCTTTTTGTAAGGTGTGAATCGTTTGGGGGCTGAATAGGTGGGCTTCCCCTTCCTTGCGCCATTGATATTCGCCACCGACATCGAGCGTGTGTCCGTTCGTTTGACGCTCCGGAAACGCATGATGATGACGCAACAATGCTTCTTTGGTGATTACTTCTAAATCAGCTCCTTCTACACGAGAAGCAGTCCAAGTGAAATATCGATCGATCACCGAATGATTTAAGCCGATCGCTTCAAAGATTTGTGCACCTCGATAGCTTTGAATCGTTGAAATCCCAATCTTAGAGGCAACTTTGATCACGCCTTTGGTAATGGCTTTGATGTAGTTTTTACAAGCGGTTTTGTAGTCTACGCCGGCCATTGAACCTTGAGCAATCATTGAACCGATCGTTTCAAATGCCAGATACGGATTGATTGCACCGCAGCCATAACCGATCAACATAGCAAAGTGATGAACTTCACGCGGTTCACCGGATTCAAGCACTAAGCCGACCTTTGTTCTTGTGCCTGCTCGGATCAAATGATGGTGCAATCCAGACACAGCGAGAAGTGCAGGAATCGGAGCTTGCTCAGCATTCACACTCCGATCGCTCAAAATCAAAATATTCACACCCGATTCAATTGCTTGATCGGCTTGCTTGCACAGATCCACGATCGTTTGCTCTAACCCAGTCACACCAGATTTCGGATCAAACACGATCGGCAGCACGATCGAGCTAAACCCTTGTTCATTGATGTGTTTAAGCTTTGCTAACTCTTCATTGCTGAGAATTGGCGTTTTTAGCTCGATCAAATGACAGCTTTTGGGTTCAGGCTTGAGTAAGTTGCGCTCTGATCCGATCGTCGTTTCTGCTGAGGTAATGATTTCTTCGCGAATTGAATCGATCGGCGGATTTGTCACCTGAGCAAACAACTGTTTGAAATAGTCATACAGCAGCTTCGGTCGATCCGAAAGCACGGCTAATGGCGTATCAGCTCCCATTGCTCCAGTGGCTTCTACACCATCTCGCGCCATTGGGGTCAGCAACAATCGCAACTCTTCAAACGTATAGCCAAAAGCGAGTTGACGCTGAATCACTGTGTTGGGATCAGTCTGTGGTAGTTCTAGTGCATCTTTGAAATCTGCCAGACTGACCATATGCTGATCTAACCATTCTTGGTACGGATGAGCAGTGCTAATCTCTTGCTTAATCTCTTCATCCGAAACAATCCGCCCTTGCTCCATATCCACCAAGAACATTCGTCCCGGCTCTAAGCGTCCTTTCTGAGCAATATTCTCTGGTGCAATAGGTAGAACACCTGCTTCCGATGCCATGATCACAAAATCATCTTTCGTGACATAGTAGCGCGACGGACGCAAACCATTGCGATCGAGTACCGCCCCCATCATCCGACCATCGGTAAACGCGATCGAGGCCGGCCCATCCCAGGGTTCCATCAAACAAGAATGATATTTGTAGAACGCTTTGCGCTCCGAATTCATCGATTCATGCGCTGTCCAGGGTTCTGGGATCATCATCATCACCGCATGAGGCAGCGATCGACCCGATAACGTCAACAGTTCTAAAGCATTATCAAAAATCGTGGAATCACTGCCATCAATGTTAATAACAGGCTGAGCTTTTCTTAAATCGTCGCCAAACAATTCAGATTCAAACAAGGCTTGTCGTGCATTCATCCAATTGATGTTGCCGCGCAAGGTGTTGATTTCGCCGTTGTGAGCAATGTAGCGGTAAGGATGCGATCGCTCCCAGCTTGGAAAAGTATTTGTACTAAAGCGGGAATGCACCAAGCCTAAAGCACTTTCGACATCCGGATCGCTCAAATCCGGATAATATTCACTGACCTGCAAAGGCATTAACATGCCTTTGTAAACGATCGTTCGGCAAGAAATACTGGCAGGATACCAATAACTATCGATACCCGGAGTCCGGATTGCACTGTGCGATCGCTTACGAATCACATACAGCTTCCGTTCAAACGCTAGATCGTCCGTTAAATCAGCAGCACGCCCGATAAAGGCTTGCTGCATAAAGGGTTCGCTCGACTTTGCGGTTTCGCCTAGCGTCGAATTGTTCGTCGGTACATCGCGCCAACCTAGAACCGTTTGTCCTTCTTCTGCCACAGTCTGTTCAAACACCCGCCGACCTTGTTCACGCGCAGCACGATCGGGAGACGAATAAATCATTGCAACGCCGTACTGTCCGGCATCCGGCAGAACGATATTCAACTCCGCTGCAACTCTTTGAAAAAATCGATGCGGCACCTGCATTAGAATGCCTGCTCCGTCTCCCGTGTTCGTTTCCGCACCGCAAGCCCCTCGATGCTCCAAATTCGCCAAAATCGTCAGCGCTTGCCGCACGATCGCATGAGACGCTTTTCCCTTCATCTGCACAATAAACCCGACTCCGCAGGCATCATGCTCGAACTGCGGATCATACAAACCCTGCTTCGCTGGCAGTCCGTATCTAGTCATTATCATTACCCTATTCAGTGGCAGAGAGCGCGACGGCTAGAGTTCCGGTGAAGATATCTCTAGTTCTCTTGAAATTCTCTTACACACTTCCGAAATACCCCAAAGGTCTTAAGGAAATCGTCAGATCTGAAGAAGAGAATATTCAAGTCTCTTTCTTTATCGTGATGGAGTTTCGATCGTCTGTGCTTACTGTTAATTAAATTCAATATTTGATTCACGAAATTGGTGATTTTCAGCAGGTAAAAATATCATGAAACGCGGACAACTTTACGCCTTTGTCACAGGCATTTTTTTCTTAGCATTAGCAATTCTAGGATTCATTCCTCAGCTACAGCACCCAATTAATGCTGTGGAAGTCCACAACGGAATTCAAATTCAACTCGGTTATCTCTTTGGTCTGTTCCCGACCAACCCTATTCTGAATACTGTATATGCGATCGTTGGTATTCTAGGTTTAGTTAGCTCGATGGGTCTAGGTGGTGCGCGATTTTATGGTCGTGGCTTGTTCGAGTTGTTTGCAATTCTGGCAATTCTCGGATCACTAACTCCGACCAATACTTTCTTTGGCTTCATGCCTCTGTTTGGTAGCAATGCTGCTTTATATGCAGCGGTATCGGCTATCTCGTTCTATTTTGGATTTATTGATTCGCCCGGACTGCTGGAAATTGCAGCGAAAGCGCCAGAAAACGCAGTTCAGCTTGATAACTCGGTTACTCACTAATAGTTAATCTATCATCGGTAAAATCGGGGCAATCTGAGTGATCTTCAGTGTTGTCCCGATTTTTTATGGTTTTGTGGCGGGGTTGATCGGGTAAAATAAATCTACGGTTATTCTATCGACTTTAAGTAAATTGGAGAAAAGAGATGCAGATCGCGACGAATGATGAGCGCACGACGGCGCAGCGAGTCCGCCTTCGCATTCCAAAGCACTACCACCAAGAGCCTGTGATTTCTCAGTTAGTTTCGCACTATGATTTAACGGTGAATATTGTTGCGGCAATTCTGGGCGCAAACGCAAATGGAGATGGCTGGTTTGATTTGGATCTCAAGGGCAGCCATGCGAATATTCAAGCGGCGCTGTCTTATCTCGATGAACTCGATTTAGAAGTGTGGCGCGGCGAAGAATCAGACGGCTGGTGAGTCGATCGATAAGCCGTAAACCCAAGCAGAATCGTTAAGGATTAGCGAACTGCGAATAATCGAATGCTAGGCGCGATCGTGCTGATCTCTATCGTGCTGATCTCCAACGAGGATGTTTGAGCGGTCTTCCTCATTGCCACATCCCGCCCTGAAATAAACTTAGGGCGGGAACGCAAGGCAGCAAAGGAACTATCTATACTGTTCAGACATCCTCCAAGTCTTGCTGGAGCATCAATGCGATCGCGATCATTACCATAGAACCCTGCAGTGATCAGGCAGGTGTTGCAAATTCCGATGCTATACTCAAAACACTTTTGTTTGTAAAGAATTGCAACGATGACAACAGCGCTAATTGTGGGAGCGAGTCAAGGAATCGGACTAGAATTTGCGCGACAGTTTCTCAATCGAGTCGATCGCGTTTACGCCACTTACCGCAGTCCAGAGTGTGACCTCTTCAACCTTGAGCATCCCAACTTAGAGCGCTTATCGCTTGATCTCACTGATGAAACTCAGATCGAGAAAGCGATCGCCCAAATCAAATCAGAAACATCCGAACTTCACTACGTCATCAACTGCGTCGGCGTTCTACACGATGGCACAATGCAGCCTGAGAAAAGCTTGCGTCATCTCAATGCCAATCAGTTACTGAAATACTTTCAAATCAATAGTATTGCTGCCGCATTGTTAGCAAAGCACGTCCAGCCCTTGTTAAAACATCGCGATCGCGCAATTCTTGCGACCATTTCCGCCAAAGTCGGAAGCATCGAAGACAATCAAATCGGCGGTTGGTATGGATATCGCGCCTCGAAAGCTGCCTTAAATATGTTCATGCGAACCACTGCGATCGAATTCAAGCGCACCTGTCCAAATGCGATCGTCGTCACCTTGCATCCTGGAACAACGGATACCAGACTATCGAAACCTTTTCAGCGCAATGTTCCGCCGGAAAAACTATTTTCAGTCGATCGAACTGTTCCACAACTGATAGCCGTTCTCGACAAGCTACAGGCTAGCGATAGCGGCGAATTCTTTTCCTGGGATGGCACAAAGCTACCCTTTTAGAAGCCTCCGGTCAGCTCTGCTGTGCCTAAAGGCAACGTGTTCAATGCCTGCCGCAACTCCAAAGCATTCTCCCAATACCCTTCTGCTCTACGCCCCGTCTGCACAATCAAGCGCAAACTGTAAGCATCGGGAAAACCCTCAGCCTCAAGCCAAACGCGATCGCTCTCCAGTTCACAAGCAATCCGTTCTTCGTCCATCAGTTCTTGAGCAATCTGCTGTAAGGCTTCATGCAGTTGATCACTCAAACGCCGAAAATCATTCCATTCTTCTTCGGTAAGTTCGATCGCCCAATCATTTCCACCGACTAAGCCCTTAAACTCCGAAGCTGCTGCATTCCAACCCAACCGCCAACCGTTCCCAGTTTTAAGAATTCGACTCATTGCTGACGAGTAAACACATTCACCAACGCTTGAACCAGCGCGTCGCGCTGTTTGCGATTGAGCTTTTTGATAATGGCTCGATCGCTCTCAAACGGATTCTTACGCAAATTATCCGACCCCGGATACGATTCAGCCTGCATCGGATCATTGATGCCTAAATAATCTGCGAGTGTATATTTCCAGTCGAGCCGAAAACTAACCGGACGACCCTTGATGAAGTAGTGATATCGAATCAAACGAGTGACCAACGTATTGCTCGGATCGGCTTTGCCTGTCTCGCGATTGACGTACTGATTTTCCAGCGCCAAATCGGGAACATCCTTGTACACTTGCTGCCATGCGTCCTGAATCCGAACCCGCCCAGGAGTCGGCGTGGTTTGGGCAACAATAGTCTGAGCAACAACCGGACTCGCCCAGACCAACAGCACCACCACACTTGTCAGAATTAAAAATCGCTTCATCGCTTCACTCGCTAAAAAACTGGGGCTAAAGATCGCTTCTCTCGCCCCAATAAATTATTCTCCAATAATTTCGGGCTGCGTCAGTTCATCTGACATCTCAATAATCGCCCGCATCACTGGCTTCATCATCGGATCATCGCCACTGTCAAAGTCTTCAAAACGACGACGTTTTGCCCGATTCGCAACTTGAACCGTAATCCGATAGCGGTTAGAAGCAGCGCCAATCAAATCATCAGCGCGGCGCATCAGTTGAACCGTATCGAACGTAGGACGCTTGTGTAAAGAGCCAGATTTTGCCATTAGTTGTTCTCTCCCATAAAGACTGACAGAAAGCTCGATCGTGACAGATTTCCAAACCTTGTGTAAAGTTTTGAGAAAATCCGTCTACAGTGATAAAGTCCGAGTTAGCTCAGACTCTATTAATAACGCAGACCTGTCTCATTCGCACAGTTTCATGCAAATATTGGTTTCTCCTTCGGCTCATTCAACCGTTTCTCCTACAGCTTCGCTGCGAATTTTGGCGATCGGAGATAGCATCGTCTATGGATTTGGCGACCCAGTTGGAGGCGGTTGGGTCGAGCGACTCAGACGACGCTGGATGAGTCCCGGTGAGGCAAATCACGCGCTGTACAATCTGGGAGTGCGCGGCGATGGAGTGCGACAGGTGGCGCGACGGCTCGAAGATGAGTTTCGCCATCGGGGGGAGTTACGCAATCGGGTTCCAGACTTAATTATTCTGTCAGTCGGCGTGAATGATTCTCCCCGGTTAAGCAAGCCCGATGGTAAGAACGTGCTGCCGTTTGAAGTGTTCCAAACCGAGATTGCAGACTTGCTCGATCGCTCTCTGCGCCTCTGCCCCGTTCTCTTCGTTGGCATGATTCCGGTCGATGAAGCAAAAATGCCGTTCCTCGATTGTATGTACTACAATCACGCCGATCAAATGCGCTACAACGAAGCGATCCGATCGACCTGTGAAGCACGTCAAATTCCGCATCTGAATCTCTTGGAAATTTGGCGATCGCGGGGGTCAGACTGGTGCAAGCAGCAATTCACCGAAGACGGCTTACACCCCAATGTCAGCGGATATCAGGCATTATTAGAAGATATTTCCAATTGGGATGCGTTTCGGCAGTGGATTGAACCATGACAGTTTTAGTAGTAGCGACCGGGAATCCAGGTAAAGTCAAAGAAATTGAGCCTTATTTAGCAGGGCTGAATTGGGAATTGCACCTGAAGCCACCCGACTTAGAGATGGAAGAAACCGGAGCGACATTCCGAGAAAACGCCGCTCAGAAAGCCACTCAAGTCGCGATCGCAACCGGGCACTGGGCGATCGCAGATGATTCCGGTTTAGAAGTCGCTGCGCTTGATGGCAGACCCGGTATTTACTCAGCCCGATATGCTGACTCGGATCGAGCGCGAATCGGCAAGCTGTTAGGAGAATTAGAGGGAATTTCCGATCGACGAGCGCAGTTCGTCTGCGCGATCGCGCTTGCTAAACGCGATGGCACGATCGCGCTTCTAACTGAAGGAATTTGTCCGGGTGAAATTCTTACGGCTCCACGCGGCGAAGGTGGATTTGGCTATGACCCGATCTTCTACGTTCCTGAAAAGGGCATGACATTTTCAGAAATGCCGCTAAAGATGAAGCAGGAAATTAGCCATCGTGGAAGAGCTTTTCAAGAGCTATTACCGCAGTTGAAGTCGTTAAGCTAACTACGGCAAGGTTTTCACGGTGAGAACTTGCGGCGGAGTTGCATCCGGCGGATAGAGGAAATCAAACTGCACTAAACGCCGTTCTTGCGGTTTCATCTGTAGTGTAATCAGCGGATCGCCTTGCTGCCCTCGCTGTTGTACCAGGTGGACATATTGAGTTCGGGGTAAGCCGCGATCGTCGTTGTACAACAGTCGCACCGTTCCGCGAAAGTTCATTTGCGGTCCAGGTGGCTGCAAAAAGCGCAGTCCTTGGTTAGTGTCTTCGCGTTTTAGCGGGGTTTCAACCGTCACCACAACGGTTTGCGCTCGATCAGTGGTATTTTTCAAAGGCATCGTGAGGCTGTACTGAATCGCGTAGTTTCCATGCGCTTGATAAGCTGTGTCCGGGTAACGCCGAATCAGTTTTGCGCTCTGGTTTTGGTTTGTGCCCAATGTGCCGCGATTCAAAGTCGCTAAACCATATGAAATTCCTTTGCCGGGTTCGGGTGTGCTGAGAAAATCTTGCCCTTGATCCAAAATCCGCCCGTTCCATTGAGATCCAACCCCAACGCCTGCCACTCGTCCATAGATTACATTTCCCGTGGTCTGCTCGATCGGGGTGGGTACTTTGTCGCGAGGCGTTGAAAGATTTGCAGTATCCAGTAGCGTTTCCCATTCCGCTAAACTCGGTTCGCGTTCGGTTCCGTCCGGATTTTGCTTGGCAAACATTCCCAAGCTTGCAAGATAAACCGCTCCAGTGCTGCGGAGTCTCATCAACGTCGATCGACCGTTGAGCGGCGGTGTGAGCGGCTTAACCGGAATCGGCAGATTCAACAGCATCCGACTCTCTCCCGGCGGAATCACAACCTGAGCCGGAAAGATATCTTGCCTCAGTCCGCGTAACACTTCACCGACTGCCCGACTTCCAGGGCCTGAAAACGCCTTACCGTCGTTATTTTCCACCGCAGTCGGAAGCTTGATAAACGGGGCATCTGGCTGACTGAGATGGCTTGCTGCTTGCAAAATGTCGATCGTCACAGGCTCTTTGCCCGGATTGTTCGCAATCACTCCCAGATAAAGCGTTCTCAAATCCGTCGGTGTCACAGGTTTCGCAATGTGATGCGCGAAAATGTCAAAGCGTCCCGAAAAGACTTGATCGAGGTGAGCCGCAGGAGCTTGCTTTCCAGTTGGTGGAAAAGTTGATAGCAAAATCCCTTCAGTCTGCACCACTTCAGGGCTGTTACTGTTAAACACCAGCACGGAATCGAGTTCACCCGGAAGAACGCGCATTTCTTGAGGCTGCACGATCGTTTGTGGAGACTGTGGAGAGGGTGAGGGAGTAGCTTGCGACACAATCAAACTAGAGAGAAGCGACAACATAAACCAAAGCAAAATCGGGAGCGGTGACAATCATACCGAAAAAGCGCGATCGCCAACGCAACAGCCCGATTTCATTCTCACCACAGAACTTTTGATGTCTTCCCCACGTCAAAATCTTTGAAGCGCTGCTTTTGAGCTGAGTAGAATCGCGGTTAAACCGGAGCGAGACAACTCGTCTTCCATTATTGACTCAACCAAGCGATCGCTTGTCGAATCCAGGCTTCTGCATCCCCAGATTTTGACAGGGCGGTATTTTGCCCGACCGCTTGCAGGGCTTGGGTAATTTCTTGATCGGTATAGCCCAATGCCAGCAGCGTCATCTCCACATCTTCGAGAATATTCGAGGCGGGGCCTGCACCCGGAGTCACCACAATTCCCGACTGTTGCCGCCATTCCGAGAGCTTCGTTTTCAGTTCTAAAGCAATCCGTTCAGCCGTTTTTGCACCCACACCCGGAGTCCGCGACAACAAGCGAGTATTGCCAGACACGATCGCCTGCACCAAATCTTGCAGCCCTAAGGTATCGAGCAGTGCCACCGCAAGCTGTGGGCCAATGCCGCTCACACTAACCAACTGCCGAAACAAATCACGCTCTGCTGCCGAGCCAAACCCGAACAGCGTCACTTGATCTTCGCGCATGTTTAAGTGAGTAAAAATCTGGGCTTGTTCGCCCTCAGATGGAAGCGACTGTAGTAAGCGCGGCACAACCTGCACATCATAGCCAACCTGATTCACCTCAAGCGTTAAGGTGACGCGATTGTTTGTTGTTTTTTGAATTGCCGCGATCGTGCCTTTGAGATAACCAATCATGCCTTCATTCTAGCGAAACCCGAAGTATTCTAGCCCTTCGAGGATGCCAGCGGCACAGTAGGACTTCGCCAAATAGTGATGCGGAGCGGGATGATCACGATGCCATGACCGCAATTCTGGTTGTGCATTGCCCACCATAATTCCACGCTCTGATCCAACCGCAAACAAGGCAATATCATTCCCAGAATCACCACAGACGATCGTTTGCTCTGGTGCAAATCCCAAAGTCTGTCGCACGAAAGTCAGGGCTGATCCCTTATTAGCGTGACGTGGAAGGATATCTAAATCTCGTCCACTACTGTAAATCAGTTGGACATCTAGCTCCTGCTGTTTGAGTTGATAATCTAGCTGCGGTAAAAGCTCGATCGCGGCTTCTTCAGTCAAAAAGAAGCTCGCTTTAAAGTCACTCTGTTCGGTTTCGGCTTGCAGAACGAGATCTAAAAAATGGGCGGTAACAGCCATCACTCGATCGCGATTCCATCCGACCGTGAGCTTTTTTTGCCACTCTAAATCAGGCGCGCCATCTAGCCGCGAGTAGATTGCTGTGCCCACCGACGCGATTAATAAATCGGGTTCGATCAGCGGGGCTTCGGCAGCAAGTTCTTGGTATCGAATCAGCGATCGACCGGTGGAATAGACGATTTTACTTCCGGTCGATCGTGTTTGTTGGAACCATTCGTTTAGTTCCTCATGCGCGAAGTCATCGCCCACCAGAGTATGGTCTAAATCAGTCACAAAAAGGATCGGGGTCACAATCTATCTCCCAAACTATCTCCCAAACGCCATGCTTGAGTTTAGAGTCAAATCAGAAGAATATCTTGATCCCCAAGATTGACCCATATTGAAAATCCAAATTTCTTATAGCAAGATCCGACCCTAATCGCTTCCGTCTTTTAGAATCATGAGACTGGCTGGGATATTTTTATGGTGATTGATTTTGGGCGGGAAATTTGTGGCATCTTGCCGACCTCAGAAGCGCGAGAATGGCTCGTCACAAATGGAATTGGAGGATTTGCTTCTGGGACGATCGCGGGACTCCTGACCCGTCGCTATCACGGACTTTTGATCGCAGCCTTAAACCCACCGCTCGATCGCACCTTGCTCACCTCAAAGCTCGAAGAATCAGTTCAATACGGGACAGAGATCTATCCACTCAGCACAAATCGCTGGGTCGATCGCACCGTGAAACCCCAAGGATATAAACAGATTGAGCGATTTTTTCTTGAAGGTACAGTTCCCGTATGGCGCTATGCTTGCGGCGATGCAATTTTAGAAAAACGCATCTGGATGCAGCAGGGAGAAAATACAACCTATGTGCATTATCAGCTACACCGAGCAACACAACCGTTAACGCTAACGTTCAAAGCTTTTATCAATTATCGGGATTATCACGGCAATACTTCCGGTAAGGGTTGGCGGATGGAAACCGCAGCGATCGGACACGGTTTACAAGTTTCTGCCCATCCCGAAGCAGTACCCTTTTATCTATTCTGTCGGGGCGCAACGCTCACCCCAACCCACGATTGGTATTACGGATTTGATTTGGCGATCGAACGGACAAGAGGACTCAGTGATCTCGAAGACCACCTACACATCGCCACGTTTGAAGCCACACTGTATCCGGGTCAATCGCTCACATTTGTCACGAGCACCGAAACGGCTCCGAATCTGGATGGCGAAACTGCTTTGCGATCGCAGCGCAACTACGAGCAGCGAATATTCGACTGTTGGCGGCTCGATCGCGTGAAGCAAGTCGAAACCTCTCCTGCTTGGATTCGCCAATTGGTGCTGGCGGCGGATCAGTTTATCGTCAGTCGTCCTCCAAGCGGCAAAACGATTATTGCAGGCTATCCCTGGTTCAGCGATTGGGGACGGGATACAATGATTAGCCTGTCAGGGTTAACGCTTGCGACTGGGCGAGTTGAAATTGCGCGATCGATTCTCTACACGTTCGCTCAATATGTCGATCGAGGAATGCTTCCGAATCGCTTTCCTGACGCTGGAATCATTCCCGAATACAATACCGTTGATGCGACCTTATGGTATTTCGTTGCGATTTTCGATTACTACAACGCAACTGATGACCATGACGTGATCGAAAACTTATTTCCGATGTTGTCCGAAATCATCGACTGGCATTGTCGCGGTACTCGCTACAACATTCACCTAGATTCCGCAGATGGTTTGCTCTATGCGGGAGAACCCGGAACGCAACTCACCTGGATGGATGCCAAAATCGGCGATTGGGTCGTTACGCCTCGGATTGGTAAGCCGATCGAGATTAATGCCCTCTGGTACAACGCGCTTCGCATCATCGCAAAGTTCGCCCGTCGCATCGGTAAACCCTACCGCGAATACGATGCAATGGCAGAACGAGTGCTTGCCCGCTTTGAGCGCTTCTGGAACCCTGACACGGGCTACTGTTTTGATGTTCTTGATACCGCAAACGGGAATGATGCAGCGCTGCGTCCAAACCAGATTTTTGCCGTCTCGCTGCCAGAAAGTCCTTTAACGCAAAACCAGCAAAAAGGGGTGGTTGATGCCTGTTCTCGATCGCTGCTCACTTCTTACGGGTTGCGATCGCTCGATCCGCATCATCCAAATTATCACGGACATTATGCAGGCGATCCACTGCATCGTGACGGCGCTTATCATCAAGGGACGGTTTGGGGGTGGCTGATTGGGGCGTATGCGATCGCGCATTATCGAGTGTATGGCGACTCAACCAAAGCGCGGGAATTTCTTGAACCGATGGCAAATCACCTCCGCGCTCAGGGATTGGGAAGCCTGAGTGAGATTTTTGATGGCGATGCCCCGATGATGCCGCATGGCTGTATCGCCCAGGCTTGGACAGTTGCAGAAGTGCTTAGGGCTTGGATGACGATCGGATAAACCTATATTTTGGGATAAACATATATTTCTAGTTCTGATCATCTAGCTTTAGGCTGACTATGATCTGAAGTATTGAGCAATGTTTTGCTTTGTTAGGAAGCAGAAAACATTGTTATTCTCTCTACACCAATCAATCCATGAGTCAGACCCACTCAGCTACCAAGCTTAATCAGGCAGCTTTATCTCGTTTATCAAAGACAATCCGTGTTCCACAGTACGATCGCTATCTCCTGAAAAACGGCATTGTGCATATCGGTGTTGGCGGTTTTCATCGAGCGCATCAAGCTTTATATGTGGATAACTATTTTCATCAAACCTCTGATTTTCGCTGGGGAATTTGTGGCATCGGATTGTTACAGCAAGACCGACGAATGCGCGATGCACTCCAGTCTCAAGATCATCTCTATACCTTAGTCGAGCGATCGCCCAACCACGATCGCGCTCGGATTATTGGAGCAATTGATCGCTATCTGTTCGCCCCTGAAGACCCACAATCTGTGATTGCTGCAATGGCATCGCCTGACTGTCGAATTGTGACCCTCACGATTACAGAAGGAGGATATTACTACAACGAAGCCAGCGGCGAATTAGAGATCAACCATCCCACCATTCAACATGATTTACAGCAGCCGGAACAGCCGATCGGCACTTATGGCTTTTTAACAGCAGCATTGAATCAACGTCGCGAGCAAGGATTGGCACCCTTTACCGTGCAGTCTTGTGACAATCTACAAGGCAATGGCAACATTACTCGAAAGATGCTGACGACCTTTGCTGAACTCCATGATCCAGCTTTAGGACAATGGCTCTCTGAACACGGAGCCTTTCCGAATAGTATGGTTGATCGGATTACACCCGCCACGACGGATAGCGATCGTGCTTTGGTTGCAGATCAGTTTGGGCTTATTGATGATTTTCCAGTGATGGCGGAACCTTTTCTGCAATGGGTGATTGAAGATCAGTTCTGTGCAGGAAGACCGGAGTTAGAAACAGTCGGAGTGCAATTCACAACTAATGTGCATTCCTATGAATTGATTAAAATTCGACTGTTAAATGCAAGCCATCTGTTAATTGGTTATCTGGGAACATTGCTTGGTTATACCTATGTGCATGAAGTCATGGCAGATGTGCAATGCCGAAATGCAGTCATGGCGTTCATGGAAGAAGTGACACCGACGCTTCAGCCTGTTCCTGGATTAGGTTTAACAGATTACAAGAGAACACTGATTGAGCGATTTGAAAATCCTAAGATTCGCGATCGTGTCTCTCGTCTCTGCTCTAGTAGTTCTGTTAAAGTTCCTAAGTTTCTACTAGGTTCACTGCGCGATCTGCTGCAACAACAGGGTGAAATTAAATATCTTAGTTTCACGATCGCGGCTTGGTTCTACTGTTTGATGGGGCAAGACGACCAAGGACAAGCGATCACCATTGAAGACCCATTATCGACTGTACTGACAGCGAGAGTTAACAAAGCCGATGTCCGTCCTTTACTCAGCTTAAGCGAGATTTTTGGCGATGATTTAGTACAATCTCTGCGATTTGTAGAAGCTATTGAAAGAGCGCTACGCCAACTCTCCAAAACCGGAGTTAGAGCAGCGCTCTCTCAATCTCACTAAACTTGTAATCGTTCCAGTGGTTAGTTCGGCAACGATCGCGGCTCAACTTCAACGAACAACCACTGGAGTTCCAACTTTTGCCCAATTGAATAACCACTGTGCGTGATCCACTGCAACATTCACGCAACCATGACTGACAGGTGTACCAAAACGATTGTGCCAGTACGCCCCATGAATTCCGTAGCCTCCTGAGTAATACATCGTGTAAGGCACATCGGGAATATCATAGTCATCCCCTTGCATTCGGGCAACGCGATACTTCGATTGAATGCGAAATACTCCTTGAGGAGTCGGGGTGCTTGCCTTTCCGGTTGAAACAATCACCGCATGAACCTGCTTTTTGCCTTCCCAAGCAATCAGTCGCTGCGTCGAGAGCCGAATCTCGACCCAACGTTGATTGGTATTTTTGTAAGTTGTCATTGCTCGTACGGTAGCTTCGCTTCCCGTAGGGTTCGATCCTGTCGATTGAGCCTGCACTATCTGAGAAGGTGCAGCCGCAAAAACAGCAGTTGCAATAATGCACATCGAGCAACGAAATAAATTAGAGCGAATAAACCCTTTCATAATGCCAGCCCGAAACTAAGTGGGATGACAAGTGCAATTAGAATCGTCGATCGCAGTAGAGAGGCAGCCTGAAAAAATAGTTCAAGTTTTTGCAGCGTGAGTTCTATTTGCAAGCTTGTGGAGATCACTACAGTACAGTGAGCGCTATTCCGGAAAATTCCAGAAGCAAAATTACTCAGAAATCTTCTGATTTATAGACCGTACCCGTAAGATTACCCAATTAATTCTGTGATTCATAAAAAATATACAGATATTCACGGAGTATACGTAGAGAAACTGTTTGTAAACTATCGATGCAGTAGGCTTTGCCCTGATTTCACCCCACGAACAGTTCTGAAGCTGTGATCACTATGAAGGACAGACAATTTATTCGACATTTTCGTATATCAACCTTCTGGATGCGTTGTTTTGCAGTTACTTTTGTTCTGGCGGGATTCGGAGGCGTTAAAATTGCAGCCGCAAACGATTCGAGCAAAATCGCCTCAAAAGTGGCAGCGATCGCGTTAGAGGTTCCTAATGCCTCATGGCTAAAACCTGCTCAGGAAGTAAAGCCCAATCAAAAGGTAAAACCCGAACAGAAAGTAAAACCAGCAGTTGCCGCTCCAACTGTTCAAGGCGCAGCAATCGATCGGGAGCCAAAGATTATTTCAAGAGCAGAGTTTTTACAGCAGAAGCCAGAAACCAGTGCTGAAAAACTCCTCAACTCACCCTCTGTTGCTGACTCCCCTATTGCTCAGGCTCCTGAAACTGGGAACTCTCAGGATCTCCGTAGGCAATTGCTGATTGAACCTTTAGAAGAGCTTCGGATTCCTGCATATTCTCCGGGTTCTACTGTCGGTGTTCCAAGTGCGTTTGGCGCAAATTTTGGCGATGCGTTTGTGGGACTATTTTTCGCAAATCGTCGACCAAGAATTAATGAAGCCGATTCTGCACTCAGCTTTGGATTTGGTTTGGGTGACTCTGAACGCGAACTTGGCTTAGAAGTCAACTTCAACATCGGTAGCCTTCGTCGCTTTGGTGCCAACGGTGAAGTTGGGCTAAAGTTACACCGCTCTCTTCCCGGCAAAGCTGCGATCGCGCTTGGATTTGATTCTGGCATCCGCTGGGGTGATGAAGCCAGCAGAATTGACTCGTCCCTGTATGGCGTTGCCAGCAAAATCTTTGACTTACGCCCCGGAAACGTCGAGGATTCACTGCCTCTGACCTTAACGCTCGGTGTGGGAGGAGGACGGTTTCGATCGTATGACAACACTGTGAACGGACGCGGTGGCGTTGGAGTTTTTGCTAGTGCGGGTCTGCGTGTTGTTCCTCAAGCATCAGTGATTGGAAGTTGGACAGGACAAGACTTAAATCTGGGTGTTTCTTATGTTCCGATTAAAACAACGCCGCTGTTTCTCACGTTTGTTGTCGGTAATGTTCTGAATCGGAATGATAACAACACCGTGTTCTCTTTTAGCGTTGGCTATGGGTTTAACTATCTCGGATATCGATACTAAGATGATGAAGCAAATTGCTGTTCTACTCAAGTCTACGACGGTGCTAGGAGCAATCTTTACGCTGTCGATCGCAACTCCGGTTGCTGCACACACCCCGACTGGAACTCCTGGCTATAATCCCGGCTCTGAAAAGGCTCCTCCATCTCTGCCGCAGCCTGGTTCACCTGCGGGAGGTCGCTTTATCGAGATTATTGGCGAGTTAAGAGCGATCGTATCTCAGCCTGCGGTGCCTCCGAATGAGCCGGGAGTTGAGGTTGAGCGTCCGGGATTTGTGCGTTTAGACCTCAAGCGTGAAGGCAGTACACCTGCCAGTATCGCAGCACGGTTTTCGCGCTATGTAGATAGACTGAACACTCAATCTGGACAGTTTACGATTTTTGGCAACGATCGACTCGGAGTGACCCGCAACATTGAGGTTGTTCTGATTCCTAAGCTTGATCGCCAAGTCGAGATTCGATTTACCTCGAACTCTGATGCGCTCAAAGGCGTAGACGGAAAACCGATAATTCAGTCGTTTACTGCACAGAATGCAAAAATTGCGGCGATTCTAGCAGGCGTTTTACCTGCTTTGGATGCTGCAAAAGCCTCACTACCAACGATGCAAACCGCAGCGAAGATTGTGCTTTCACTAGGCAATCTCAGCTTGAGTTCAACTGAGATTCAGCAACTTGCTCAAGGGCTTGCAGAATCATTGATTGCGAGTGAGCCATTGTTAGCGGGCTGCGGTAGCGATATTGCTGCACCAACCTGTACGAATATCAGTAAGAATTCACTTGCGACCGCGATCCGTGCTTACAATAATGTCGTTCTGACAATGAGGGAAGAAGTTCTAGTCACGTTGTCAAACAATTCAGAGTTTCAAACGTTGGGTAAGGTGTTACGTCAATCGCGCAATGCACGAGCTAAGGGCAATTGATAGAGTGATTGAGTTTTAGTATCTGTGCCCTCACCCCAACCCTCTCCCGAGGGAGCAAGAGTCTGATTCCCTTCTCCCTAGGGAGAAGGGGTTAGGGGATGAGGGCGAAAACTCCGGTATTAAGATTGGAATGCGATCGCAAATTATTACGGAAAGTTAGCTTCATGCGTTTGCTTGAGTATCGCGCCCGTTTTACCCAGATTGTCAATGATTCAAACTACTGGCTGTTGGCAATTGCACTGGGTTTGGTGGTACTGCACCTACAGCTATATTGGCGGTTGTCGGGCGATTTTAGTCATCTTTCGCTAGAAATGGTCGAATGGTCTGCGCTTGGCTACTCCCTATGGCAGAAGCGCGATCGTTTGCTGTTAAAGCGGGAAAAGCTCTCTCAATGTGTCGGCTGGTTTTTGATTGCGTTATTGCTAGTGCGAGGGCTAAATTACCAGGTCGGTTATACCCTTTTATTAGAGGTAACGCCCTTATTCATTGGAGGCGCGATCGGGTTAATTGCAGTCGGGTTTAGGCAGTTCAAGGATTATCGGCGTGAACTCTGGATTATCCTTGTGATGGTCATCCCGATTCATTTCTTGATGGTCATATCCGAAAGTCTGGTCGATTCGAGTGTGGTTACTGCAAAATACGCTCACACTCTGATGTGGTATCTCGGCTTTTTGGTGGAGCGTCAAGGCACGAAGCTAATTATGCCGACTGGAGCTGTCCAAGTTTATTCGGGTTGCTCTGGGCTAGAGGCGATCGTCGTGACGTTGAAGGTAGCCGCTCTATTTCTGCTGATTTTTCCTACAACATTGAAGCAGAAGTTCATGGTGCCCACGATCGCGATTCTGTCTGCATTCATCATTAATGGGTTTCGCGTCATGTTTTTGGCGTATCTCGTTTCAAAGAAAGATACGGCAAGCTTTGATTACTGGCATGGCACAGGTGGAGCACAAGTCTTTTCGATGATCTCGATGACGATTTTCACGAGTTACTGTCAGTATTTGGTCGAATACAGAAAGCTAGAGCCAGAGGCTTCTATTGAGGCAACGGAAACTCCTGAAGAGCTAGAACACTCCTCGCACTAAGTCTATGCACTAAGTTTATGATTTCATCGAAGTCGCTGTATTTTCCGCTGCTCAGGCTAACTTTATTTTGCACAGTTCTAGTGATTGGTAGAGCGGTGTTTGATCCGAATCTTGGTCAGTACACACCTTTCACGTTTCCGAGCCAGATGCCTTTAAAGCAGTCTAAGTTGGTCGAAGGCACTGCACTGGTGCTGAAACCGCTTCCAACTCAGGTCAATGCACCGAGCGCAAATGGCTATCAGTATAAGTATCAGGTCAACGATCGTGCCTTTAATGTTCAAGTCCACTATCTCACCACCACGCATGGAGATATTCCAGTTTATTTAGACATCTATGGCTTGAATCATCAGAGTGTAACGGTTAATCCAACGACAAAACAAGGACAAACCGGATTCTACCAACTGTTTGAACACGATCGCACTGCTTATCTAAGTTCCTGTATCAATTCACAAGGTTCCAGTACAATCAATCGAGAGCAATTTTTTGCGAATCGCAATGCTCATGATCTGACCGTCGATCGCATCTTACCCATTGTGCTGGGAGCTGAAGATGTGCGCGATACGCGGTGTTTGTGGGTGACGATTTCGACCCCGATCATCGATCGTTCGATGCAGGATGTTCATCAACAATTAGAAGCCGTTTGGCAAGATGTTTACGCTTGGTGGCTACCAAGATTTCCAAAGCTTTAATCGTGAGGATTTGTGATGCAGTTTGAGTCTACTTCGGCAGGTAAAGCAATCTCTGGGTTGCGCGTGATTGGTTACGGTATTTTAGTGCTGTGTTTGTTTGATTTGGTTGATATCTTATATCCACTACAATTATTTAACTCAGGATGGGAGTTTAATACGGCTGGTAATTTGATTGAGCGAGTGGGTTTTCCGCTGATTGGGTTAGGTCTGATCTTTCTGGGTGAAGAGACGAATCGGACTAAGGCGGAACGGTTTTTGTTGAAGCCGTTGTCTTGGATATTGCTCGTGTATGCGATCGCGTATTTCCTGTTGGTGCCGCTGACGGTGAGTTCTGGCTGGCGGATTTATAATCAGAACAATGCGGAGATGGTTGCACAGCTATCGCAGCAGCGTGAACGAGCAAAGTCGGCTCAGGAGCAACTCGGTAAGCTGAGCGATGAGCAGGTGAAAGAACTGGTAGCGCGATCGACGGTTGGAGGGTTGCAGAACTTCAATGCGGATGAGTTTCGTAAGCGCCAGCTAGAGGGACTTGAAACGGCGGCACAGCAGACTCAAGTTCAAGCAAAGGCAGCGTTGGAACAACAGACTAAGAATCTACTGAAGAAGGGGACGAAGTGGACATTAGGTGCGGTGATTTCGGGCGTTGTGTTTCTCTATCTTTGGTCTTTGACGGGTTGGGCACGGGTGAAGAAGGTTCGGAACCGTCCGATGGCTGCTACGCGATAATGAAAGCTTTTAGATAGAGAGTTGATTACCGTGGAGTGGGCGTTTTGCTTGCTCCATGTTTTTTTGGGCTTGCAATTGAGAGCAGATGCGTGCCCCCTAAATCCTCCACGAGTGGGGAACTTTGAGGAAAGGGAGAAATTTGATCAAGCGCGATCGTCGCAGTTGTGCATTTCTCCTCTGAGTCTTTGATAGTGGGCGTTCAGCTTTCGGAAGTCACGGCTGAGTCTTTAAGAGTCGTGATTGAATCTTTGGGAGTTGCGGCTGAATCTTTTTTGCTGACGATCGGGCTAAAACACTTCGGCGTTGATAAATTACACTTCACGCTCCATACTTCATCAGACCTTTTCTAAGCTCCGATCGACGCATCCACAATCGCGATAAACCTGCAAGAGCGCTGCACCAATCCGATCACTGTTAAATCGTGCGATCGCAGTTTGTCTAGCATTCTGTCCAAGCTGCTGCCGTTTTTGCGGATTCTGAATTAAGTGGATCAATGCTTGCGCTAGAGCATTCACATCTCCGGGCGGGAGTGCGATCGCGTCTTCATTCGGCGTGACCAGTTCTGCTGCGCCTCCTGCATTAGAAACAATCACCGCTTTCCCAAACGTCATCGCTTCTGCAATCACTAAACCAAACGGTTCAGGCTGAGTGCTGGCATGAACCACAATGTCCAGAGACTGATAAACATCAGCCATCTCCGACTGAAATCCGAGAAACCGCACATAGCGATCGATCTTTAATCGGTTGACTTCTGCTTGCAGTTCTAGCAATGAAAACTGTGATCCCTGAGTTTGATAGATTGGCGCACCCACAATCAGAAACTGTACAGGCACGTCAGGAAACTGTGCCACCACTTGCGATGCCGCTTTTAGAAATACATCATGTCCTTTCCAGCGTGCAAACGTTGCGACCAATCCAATTCGAACACACTGATTCTGAGTGGAACGATCGCGAATCGAACACACAGAAACCGCATTGTAAATCACCTGAATCGGCAGATGAGACAGTAACCGCTTTGCATCTTTAGCAACCACATTTGAAACTGCGATCGCGCCTGTTGCCGACCGTTGTGCCCAGCGTAGAATCTGTGCAACTAGAGGACGAGACTGATAAAAATCATGAATATGCCAAACGATCGGGGCTTGAACTCTCGGTAGAGAGGCTAGGAGAATATGAGTTTTAATACTGTTTGAGTGAATTAAGTCTGGTTGAATTCTTTGAATTGTTCTACGCATCTGTTTCAAGTAGTTGAGAAACTTTGGTAGAGCAATTCCAGCTTTGAATAAAAGTTTCAATTTTGAGAACTGCGATCGTGCTCCACTATCCCCAAAGCGATTAATCGACTGGGGCAGAGGCAAGCAAATCACTCTCACATCAAGCTTTTCAGCCGCCTCAATCAGCGCTCCCTCTGTGCCAACCACTAAAAAAATCTCGATTGATGGATCAAGCTTGCGTAAGCTTTCCAGCATCGTTAACAGCGATCGTTCTGCTCCACCGATCGCCCCAATTGCATTAAAAAACAACAGTCTCATCACCTAAGCTCCGAGTCGAAGATAAGCTTGCATAATTGTGTCAGCGTGAGTTTGCCAGGAATATCGGCTCGCTTGAACGAGTCTCAGCGATCGATCTGGAGCTTTGTCAGGGTTGTTCAAAACAGTTTGGATTGTCTTCACCCAAATTGAGATCTCGCCGACCGGACAGTAGAGCGCTGCATCTCCAGCCACTTCGCGCAACACCGGTAAATCACTGGCAACCACGATCGCACCACACGCTAACGCTTCAATCAACGGCAGCCCAAACCCTTCTGCTTCACTAGGAATCAGCACCACTTCAGCCCGACGATACAAAGCTGCGATCGTCGCAGTCGGAAGATTGTGTAAGTGAATGATCTTAGAGCGAATGTTCAAGCGATAGAGTTGTTGCCGTTGTTCAGATGTCCAGTCGCCCCCAACTTTCACCAGATGCAAATCAGGATAAGATCGGCTTAGCTCACCAAATACATCCAGCAAGATATCAACCCGTTTACGCGGGATACAGCTTCCAATGTGCAGGATAAATGGATACTTGATCGACACAGGAACCCCTGAATCAATCGAAAACTCCGGCGCAATGCCTAAAGGGGCATGAACTAATTGAGCCGGATTAACCAATTGATAATGTTCTAATTGTTGCCGCACAAATTGAGTGGAATAAAACACGATCGCAGCTTTCTGCAAACCGTCTAAAATTCGTTGCGACATTACTCGATACCAACGAGGGCGAGGCTCTTGTTCGGGTTCAACGAGAGATCGGAACGCATCAATATCATGACAATACACTCCTGCTCGATTCGCAGGTAGCTCATGGACTAGCTGAGCATAAGTGTGGTCACAAACATGAAACACATCAAACTGTGGAGTAATCCTTCTCACATAGTTGGGATAGTCCCAGAAGCGATTCAGTAAGCGATCGCTATTAAACGCAGCTTTACGGCTTCCAAACTTGGGAAAGCGCGTTAGGCGATGCTGAAACGAGGGACAAATGCGATCGAGTTGCCAAGTACGATCGCTGCGCCAATGATTCAACAACATTTGAGCGCAGAGATCCATACTGTGCCATTGTTCCTCCGGATAGTCGAGAATTAGAGCCGCACGCATGACTTAATTAGAAGCTCCGAGCTTGGCTAAAATCTCTGCACTCGTTTCTTGCGGAACCAGTAAAACATCCTGTAGCTCTGGAGTAATCGCTTTAACTTGAACAAAGCGAGCGCGTCCGACTTGTTGATAAAAGCGATAATCCCACTCTGAGAACAGTGTTGCGACATCTAAGAAAGAGTAGCCAAACTCCTGACACCAATAGGGGCTAAACTCCCCATAGATTATTGGTCTACAACGAGCCAGAAGTTTTTGACCGCCTTGAAGAAAGTCAAGTTCCGCCCCTTCAATATCAACCTTGATGAAAGTGCAGCTTGTAATATTATGAGTTTGAGCCAACGCATCTAGAGTCGTAATTGGCGCAGAGCAATTTGGCGCGATCTCTGTTGCAGTGTTGCCTTGACAGATAAAAGCATTGCCCGTAGTTGCTAGATTGTCAGTCCCTTTTCCTAAGTGCAGAGGAATTGTACCTGTATGATTTCCGAGCGCGGTTTGTAGCGGAAACACAACATCCTCTAGATGGTTGAGCCGTATATTGTAGAGTAGACGATCATAATTTGTTGGAACAGGCTCAACTGCCCAAAGCTTCCCATTCCCAAGCTGTTGTAGTCTTCGACCGAGCGCGATCGAATAAAACCCGACATTTGCGCCCACATCTAACACAACACTATCTGAGTTCAGGATTGAGGCAAAGCGCTTCAGCACCCCACCATCATAATCTCCCGCAAAGAAGGCTCTTTGTTCTGTAAAGCTTCGTAGATCGATTCGCATCAAGCCGCCGTCCCGCAGTTTGATATCGACTAAACAATCCTGCTCATTTTGATAATCCGTCATCAAAGGCAGTAATCCTGGAGCTAAGCGATACTTACCCCGAAAGTAAGGTAAAGCTCTGAAAATTGCTGCGATCGGGTCGCGAAGGTTAGATTTTAGCACTGTTGGGCTTCTCCTGAAGAGTGAGCTATATACCAAATAGAAGCTGAGCAGCTTGCTTATGACGTGCAATCAAAGCAGTAATTAACGCGCTTAGGCAGAAAATTAGCGTAGAAATGATCAATAGACCAGGTAAAGAGAGCTTCATAGTTGAAGCCATAAAATTCAACCGAATCAAGATCGGGCTGAGTCCTGCGGTGAGTAAACCATGAACTAAGTAGATACCAAAGCTGAGGTAGCTAAAACGCTCGATCCAGATCAATCTCTGTCTCAGCATTTTCGAGCTTAAAACACCAATAAGCAACGCTAACACAGGAACTAGAAATCGCAGCCAATGAAATCCAAAGAAAACAATGAGAATTAAGGTAAGGGTTAAAGAGATACCAACGATCGCAACTGATCGACTATTGGTGTATCGAGTGAGCAGCGATCGCACTTCGGAATTGAGGAACAGAATGCTGACGCATATGTAGGGCAAGCAATATAACACCCAAACAACCACAATCACAAAGCCCTCAGCAATTTGCTGAGACCGTCCAAGCCTAAGCAGGAGGCTATAACAATTCACCAAAATAAAACTTTGAGTAACAGCCATAATTTGCTGAGCATCTAGTAACCCACCATTCATCTGTAGCGGCGTACTGAGACACAAACTTCCCATCAGGAGGCAAAAGGGCACCCAAAATGGATCGGGTCGCACCCAACGAGTGATAAAAACCGCAGCAACCATCCCCGTAAATAGCAACGGCAGAAAGTAGAGCTGAACTCCTGCACTCCCTAACAAAAGCGAGATTGGATCAGCCAAAAGCTTTCCTAGCGACTCATCTTTTAGTAAAACTTGCTTGAGTAATCTGGCAAGTAAATAGATTGTTGACCATAGATAAAAAGGAACCAGAAGACGCTTAAAGCGGTTAAACAGATACTTTCTCCAATCTGAGTTGTAAAGACTAGAGATGCCAAAGTAGAATGCCATCATCAAGAAAACAGGCACAGAAAATTGGACAAAAAAACTAGAGAATGTACTTGCCCAGTAGGTCTTAGGAATTTCTCCTAAACCATGAATCACTACGACTCCGTAAGCTGCTGCAACTTTTAAGCAATCAAACCCGACCAATCGCTGCGATGGCATCGTCTTTTACTTCCTCATCCTACTAGCTGCCGAAAGTTGAGCTAAATATATTGCTTAACTCGCTTTTCTCCTAAAATTGAGTCGAAAAACTTCAAATGCTGTCGTGCCACCACTGACCATTGATAGACAGAATGGACATGATCGAGTCCTCTTTCAGCCAGTGCCGTTCTTTGCGTCGGATTATCTAGCAGCGTCGAAATGGCTCTCAACCATGCCTGTTCATCTTTCTCACCCAGCACAATTCCTGCATCTCCAATCACATAGGGAATCTCACCACTATCACTACCAATCACTGGAACACCACAAGCAAAGGCTTCGATCAGCATTCGCCCAAACTGCTCACGCCAATGGAGCGCCGTTTGACTAGGCGCACACAACATGTCCATTGCATTAAGATACTGTGGCACTTGATCATGAGTAACCGTAGTACAGATGCGGACGCGATCGCCATACTGAGCTGCCCACGATCGCAGTTCTGCTTCCATGACTCCTGTGCCGACAAACATCGCTCGCCAAGGTTGAGCAAGGCGATTAAGCACCCGCATCAACATCGACAGTCCTTTTTCTGGCACAAATCGCCCCAAAAAGCCAATCACCGGAGCATCGCTGTGATCCCACTCCAATTGATGATGAATGCTTTGCCGGATTGCAGGAGATGGAGAAAAATGCTCTACATCAACTCCAAGAGGGATAATTTGCATCGGTCGATCGTACCCTTGACGGTGCTTGAGTGCATTTGCAACTGTATGACCACTGGCAATCCATCCTGCCGATTGCTGCATCGTCTGAGCTTCAATCCAGTTAAAGGGCGGTGGATAGCGCTTGGAATTGTTCTGAAAGGTGAAGTAAACCAAAGGAGCTTGAGCAGGAGTGTGCCAAGCAATCTGTCCACCAGATAAAACGTAAGGCTCCTCCCAACAATGGACTAAATCCCAATCCTGGTGCAAGATTTCCCGCAGTCGCTTGCCGTACAGCATGAGGTGTGGAACTCGATCAAACAGAACTGGAATTCCTTCAACCGAGGCGCGATCGTGCAGGTCTGGCTCAAACTTTAGAGGACGCAGATCGCCTTTGAGTGCCAAAGGCGAGACAACCGTAATCTCCCAATTTGCTTGACCCACACGGGACATTTCATTTGCAAGACGACGATTGAGCGGAACAATGTAGGAATGCCCGATTGTTAAGAGTTTTCGGGGAAAAGACTTCATAATTGCGATTACGCCACTAAACGAACAATCCCGAAGAGCCAAACGTCTGCTCCAATTGCTGTGCAACAGGCTTCTGCCAAATCGTGGTTTGGGTCATAACATTTCTGCTCTGATGAACAATCTGCCAGTCAGCAGGCACACCCCACTCGGAAAGTGTAATCCAATCTGTGTTGTCAACTAGCAGTAAACCACCTGGCTTTAACTTAGGAAGTGCCGCTAAGATACAAGCTTGGCGATAGTGGCCATCTACCATAGCAAAATCAACAGAGTTATCGTCGAACTGGTTGATTGCAATAACATAGGCTGGCGTCTTCGGATAATGGGCGGGAGTCGGCTCCGACAAAGGATGCTCTACTGGAATATAGCGACATTCCACGTTTGTAAGATTTTGACGACGCAGCTTCTCTGTCACCTTGTTATGCCATTCCTGATCAAATTCAATGCTAACGAGCGTCCGCAAGCGTTTACCAAACCATGCGGTACTCCGACCACTTCCCCATTCAAACCCGACTTGATCTCTTTGTAGATGACGATCGCAATATTGAATTGCTCCTTGAGCAATCCAGGGTTCATCTGGATGCAGAACTTCGTAGAACTTGTAAGCAATCCGACGGAGCAGATAAATGACATCCATGGAAAATACGTTAGCCTCGTATAACGACTATCGCCGGTCAAAATCTTCAGAGTCTTCTCAAGCTTGAGTAACTCTACTCAGATTAGATCCTTGAAGCGAATAGCATTGCGCTTTCTGTGAGTAGAACTATGTAATGTTTGTGCGATTCTACCCAGCGTAGAAACACGGGAATTCTATTGACGATTGCATCGAATAGCGCAAATTTACGGATTTTTGCTTAGCCTGATCAAGGCAAAATTTAAGCGAAATTGCAAGAAAACTTATGCTGTCGTTGTCTTCTAGTGTTCTCATTCCTAGCTTTCGTCGCCCTGAGTATTTGCGTCGTTGCTTACTGAGCTTAGCTACTCAAACTCAACTCCCAGATGAAGTGATTGTAGTTTGGCAAGCAGACGATACTGCTACTCGTGATGTCGTGCAATGGCTGCTACCCTCATTGCCTTATGTGTTGCGCTTACTTCATTGCGCTGAAGCAGGAATTGTAAACGCGGAAAATGCAGCCCTCGATGCTGCTATCTCAGACATTATTCTGCTGTGTGACGATGATGTGATTGTGCCTGAAACTTGGCTGGCTCGACATCTATCGTTTTATGCAGATTCCTCAGTTGGAGCAGTCGGTGGATCAGCAAACAATCATCATCCTGATGCTTCGCCCTTTCCAAAGCGATCGGTCAAGCCAATCGGACGCTTAACTTGGTACGGCAAGAGCCACGGCAATATGTATGATCACATCGAAGCCTGGACAAATCGTGAACCGATCGAGTGTGATCATTTGGTCGGATACAACATGAGCCTCAGACGCAGTGCGTTCGATCGATTTGAATCCGCGCTTAGACCCTACTGGCAAAAGTTTGAACTCGATGCCTGTCTTCAGGTGAAAGCAAGAGGATACCAGGTCCTGTTCGATTTTACGAATGTTGTCAATCACTATCCAACGAATACGGTTTATACCAGTGGTCGGGGTGGAGATTTGCAGGTAAAAATCGTCAATGGTTGCTACAACGAATGCTTCATTCTTGCAAAATTTAGCCCTGTCCATCTCCGATTTTGGCGACTTTTTTATCTGTTCCTATTTGGTTCTGTTAATTCACCTGGGCTACTCGCAAGTTTACGAGCCATTCAACTATATGGGCATCCATATCGAGAATTAAAGATTTTGCAAACCGTCTGGGCAGAGCGGATAGCAGGATGGCAGGATGGACTCCAGGCACGAGGAATCTAACTATTAAAACCACGTTAAACGAGGATAGCGATCGCTACCCTCGAATCAGATTCTAGAAATTGTTGGATGCGCTATCCTTCAAACAGTTACCTCGATGTTGAGCTAAAAGAACTGCTTGAAGCGTTGGCTCCATTCAGATCGCTCTTCTGAGTTGAGTAGACTCAACCATGCAATTCCTAGAAAGGTTATGGCGATCGCGGACATCGAGAAGCCAAGCGTTAGCCATCCATCTGGAGGATAAGTTTGAGCAAACCAGATTGCACCCGGAAGATAAAACAGTGCAACCAGCAAAGGACGTGCGATCGCGCCGATTAAGGCTCTTACAGACGTGCCAAATACTTGCTTCATCCGGCAAGGTATCCACCAGAGATAAACCGTAATCAAGGCAACAAACGTGCCAAGCAGTGGTCCTGACATCTTAAAAACAGGGGTCGCAAGCAAACTGACCGCAATATTAACGCTCGATCCTGTTAGTGCGATCGGTAGAAATTTGGTGATATTTCCAGTGCCAGTAAAGCACCAGCCCCAAAGCGATAACACTCCGAGCAAAACCGCATTGATTGCCGCTAAAACATTGACTTGCCATCCTGCAAATTGTTCTGGACCAACCCACAACTGCACAAATTTTGGATTGTACAGTGTGATCGGAATCGTTAGCATCAAGCCCAGAATCACAACCAGCTTTGTCAGATAAACAGTCTTTGCGTTAAATGCCGCCAGTTGTTTATTGGCATACAAATCTGCTAGAGCAGCCCAAGCTGCGTTCCCTATGACTTGGACTTGTGCTTGTGCTAGAGCACCCAGCCGCTGAGTCAGAACAAAGGGAACAACACTGGCAGAGCCAAGAAAATAGGCAATGACCATATTATCGGTCAGCAAACTCATGTGCCCTGACACATTAAACAGAAGGGTTGGGACACTAAGCTGATCAATTTGCTGCTGAATTGCGTGAGTTGCCGATCGAGGAGGGCGCAGCGCCACTGAGAACGCATCAGGACAACGACAGATACCTCGCCAACTCAAGAGAAGACTTGCGATCGCAGTTCCTGCAACTACTGCCAAAAATTGTCCAGGTATACCCACACTCGCCTGAGCCAGATAAAGCGAAAGTCCAGTGATAATTAAACTTTGCACAATAAACACAAAATTAACTAAATCACTGCGTTGTGCTGCATCTGCAAGCAATCGAAAAGGCGTAAGAGGAAGCCAGATTAAACTTAAGAGACCGAGCCAGTAGCCAAGCTGAAGTTCTTGAGTCAGTGCTGCCTGAACCGGAACGAGATGCAGAATCAAATAGCCCAGAACGATCGCGCCGCTCAACATCAAGCAAGCAACTTTGAAATAAGCACGAATGCCCACAGAAAGGGTTAAACGAACCTTTGCTTGGTCGCCTTGCCCCAACGCGATCGCGATCAACGGCATCAAAGAGCCACCTAATCCAAGTTCCAGGAGTTTGAGATGACCGAGCCAATCGCTTGCGGATCGAAATGCGCCAAAGCGATCGTTACCCAACCACTTCAGCAATAACGGGGTACTGACGATGCCAATTCCGACTGTAACAACTTGTAGCAACAGTGCAGAAGCAAAATTGTTGATTGATCGACGCGATCTCGTCACGGTTTGAGTCATTCAGGTTCACAGCAATGCTTTACAACGTCTACTCCAACGCAGAACACCCTTAAAATTCCAAGTCGTCTGAGTGAGATCGATTCCGCAGGATGGATGGACAAAAATTACATTACTTTGAGCGATCTCATCCAAGTTTTGCAGCAGTTTACAAGCCGTTATCCCAATCCCGTATGCAGTGTAACCCTGTTCTTTGACCATGAACTGCCAAATCTGAGATTTTTGATAACCCATGCGATCGAGCGCAATGGTATTCACTTCCATCAGAAACACCGGGCGATCGCGCTGAATGATCGCTTGCATTCCCATCAGGGCAGCGTATTCTGCTCCCTCAATATCCATCTTGATCAGATCGACCTTCTGAATGTTGCGCTGTGCTGCATAGTCATCTAAAGTTAGTGCGATCGCGCTGACTTCAGTTGCTTGGTCGAGTACACCAATGCTATAAGCACCACAGTTTTGCAGCATCTCAGAAGACAACCCCAGAGCAATCGAGGCTGATTTGTACCAGAGACCTGCTTGATTGAGATAGACATTAGGAAGAGAATTGTCTTCAACATTTTGACGAAGCTGAGAAAATGTTGTAGGAACAGGCTCAAAACTATGAACTGCGCCCGTTTCTCCAACACCTGTTGCCGCCAGTAGCGTGTATTGCCCAATATTTGCTCCTGCATCAATCACCGTCATTCCGGGTTTGAGCAATTGATTGAACAAGTAAGCCTCGATCGGTTCGTAAGTTCCCAAAAAGTAGATTTGTCGCTGTACGTGATCTCTGAGATCGCACATGAGAGAACAATCATTCGGAAGCACTGCTCGGCACATCGAACGATTTGAGAGACACTCGCCAAACTTCTCAAAAGCCTGGTAGTGCCAGCCTGGAGCGATCGTCATTACACCCCAAACATTCAGCAAGCGACGCTGAATTTCTTGTCGCAAGGAACTGGAGGAATGTTCAATTACAGTAGTCATATTGAATATCTCTCTAATGAGCAAGAAGCTTTTGATAGATGCCTAACGTTTTTTTAGCGGTTTCCGTCCAAGAGAACTTCTGTGACTGCTGATAAGCTGTCTCAAGCACCTGTTCTTTTAGTTGTATTCTCAGCTTTTGAACGATCGTCTCTGCAGTCGCCTGAAGATCACGCGGATCAATTGTAATTCCTGCTTCACCTGTCACCTCAGGAAAAGCACCAAATTTGCTACCAATGGCTGGAGTTCCACAAGTCAAGGCTTCTAGTGCAGGCAAGCAAAAGGTTTCGCGCCAAGACAGTGACACAAACAGCTCTGCATTGCGGTAGAGTGCGACCAATTCATCACCGAGATCAACGAGAAAGAGAACATCTTGATCGAGCGTTAACCCAAGCGCGATAGCTTCTTGCTGTAGTTGTTTAAAAGGAAATTGCGTTCCAACGACCACGAGCATGACTTCAGGACAGTGTTGTTTCACCAAAGCGAACACTTTAAGCAATCCTGATACATTCTTGTGAGGTTCATAGCCTCCGACATACAGAATGTAAGGCTGATTGATGTTCAGGCGTCCGAGCAGCATTTTTGATTGTTGATCGTGTTGAAAACTGTCGCTTGTTGCCAGATGCGTTGTTGTCACTTTATCGGGTGAAAGACCGAGAAACTGAAGGAGTTCACTGCGACAAAAATCAGAAGGTGCAAGAATGTGACGGGCTTTTCTAAGCTGTAATTTAAACAGAACCTTCCAGAAGTCGATCGCATTCGGCTGAAAATCGTAGCCCAGATAGTCAGCCACCGTCCCCGGTAGAAATCCTTGTTGAACAAAATGATAATAGCTATGTGCTGTCACACTATGCACTGTAAACACAACAGGACACGGAGCCAATAAAGGAACTCCCCGTTCTGCTGGAGCATGGTAAAGATCGAACTTTCCCTGAGCCAGTGCCATCGGAACTGCAACTTGCTCCCAATGCAAACCGCAGTAATCAGACAAACCCACGACTCGACAATCGAAACCTTGGACATGAGCTAAATTTAAGGGCTCCCGTTCTCGATGAAAGAGCGTTACACCGACTCCTAATCGGGTTAGCTCTTTGATCAGTTCAATCGTATAGCGATCCATGCCGCGCAGCGAGTTCGCTCTCAAATGCCGCGCATCGAATCCAACCTTCATTGATTCGCCTCCACGATCGCATCATAAACGCGCTCAACTTGAGCCAGTGTCACATCAGGACTACAGGTTTGTTCTAGCAGCAATCGAGCATTGCGACGCTGAGTTTCTCGACGAGTCGGATCTTTCAGTAATGCCACAGTTTTTTGAATGAGGGCGCGATCGTCTTCAGCAATTCCAGCATGAACCTCATCTTGTGCGGGTAGTCCTTCGACTCCTTCGGGGGTTGTCACAACACAGGTTCCAAACGCAAAAGATTCCATCACTTTTACTTTCATCCCACTACCCGCACTCGGCGCATACAGCAGCACGTCCATCTGGTTGAAGTAAGGCGCAATATCTGGCACATCTTGATGAATCGACAAATCAGGCTGACCCTCAAAAGCGGCAAGCCTTTCCCTAGCACCGCGTCCGACGATTTGAAGCCGAGCATTTGGCACTTGAGCCTTAATCTCTGCCCATAAGCGCGTCAAAAGCCGTTCTGCTGCTGAATAGGTCGGCTTCCAACCGAAACTTCCAATCAAGCCGACGATCGGCTGACTCTGTTGGGATTTGTCCTGATTAAACGGAGAGTGTGAAAGATCAAATCCAAGCGGAATAGTATGCGTGATTGCATCGGGGTGAATCTGATGAATGCGATCGGCTAAGCGCTCTGAAAGCGTAATAAATCGCGGCAATGACTTTAACAGATACCGCTCTGCACCATAACTAATCCACCCTTGAAGCCTTGTCTTCCACTGGGGAGATTCAAACGTACCATCTTCGCAAAATAGATAATGTACGCTAGTAACTGTCTTTTCTGGTTGAGCTAGTCCCAACCATCCGCTCCAAAGCCCCTCCAACTGTAAAACATCATATGGCTCAGCCAATCGCTTTGATACCGCCTGACGAAAGGCAGAATCAAACATATAAGAGTGAGGACGACGGAAGCTTTGCCATTTTCCCCGCAGTCCTTGAGGCGGACGGAAAAGATAACATTGCAGATCATAGCCAGTAAATAGAGCTTGAGTTTGCTCAATTTCCTCTGGCGTTTCACAAGCGACAAACGCTGAAACTTGATGACCACGATCGACCAGTCCTTTCAGCAGAACATAGTACCAATGGCTATCTGCCTTGCCAAAGGGAACAGGCGGTGAAGCCATGACCAGAATCACTTTCTTAGCCATGATTTTCCCTCGCATTCATTACTTTGACGATTATCAATAGGAACAAGCTTCATCCTTCTTTTTGAGTGAAAAGAATACGGTGCGATCGTGCTTCAGACCGTGCAGCCACAAATAGCGCTGTATTAATCAACCAGAACTCTAGTCCGTACTGACCGATGAACACAGGATAACTAAAGGTAAACACGATCACACCCACGTTGTAAGCAAAGACAATTGCACCCCATAATTGCAGCGATGACCGCCGATTAGAAATGACCTGCCAAGTTCCAGAGCAAGCTGCAACAATTGCTCCTGCATAAGCAAGCACTAATGCAATTCCACCATCGAGCAACCAACCCGTCCATTGAATTTCTGCCCACAGTGGAGAAGTGATCGGATTGGAGTTATTACCGAAATAGTCATTCATCATGCCCCATCGTCCTAAGCCCGCTCCGAATGGATACTCAGGTAGGTATTCGGTAATCGTATGTTCAAGAAATGTCCCGCGATTTTCATGAATCACTTTATTAGGAGAATCCGCGACCAGTGAGAGAAAGCGATCGCTCGTCGTCTCTCCACCCACATTGATTGCCCATTGAGTCGTTATCATCACAACGACTATTGCGATCGCGCACATGGCTGCAACCTGCCCAAGTCGTTTAAGTTGAATGAGCATCAACGCGATCACAATCAAACAGATAAACGACAGAATGAACAACGTTCTCACTTGTGACAGATAGAGACAGAACAACCCCACGGGAACGCTCGCAATACCTAATAATCGAAAGATGAGATTGCGCTCTTGCAATGCGATACCTGTTCCGAGAAGCAGCGCATAAAAGCCGGAGGTTGCAGCCCCCCCTGGTACATCGGATAGTCCGGTTGGACGGTAGATCGAGATGCCATTCGCTAGCACAATCTTTAAATTCTCTCCGCCAAACGGATTGCTCCGAATCACGGCAGACACAGCAAACTCAAACATCTCTGGATAGTAGACCTGCAGCACCCCGACCATTGAGCTTATGGCGTGAAATCCCCAGATGAGGTAGAGTAGTCCGCGAAAAGAACGATCGCTAATCTCTAATCGGCTCACCCAAAACAAGGGTGCAAGCACCGCCAAGTACATCAGGCATTGTGCCACCGCTGCAAGCGTGCTGCTGTGATAAGGATGCCAAAACAACTCTAATGCCATAATGCATAGCACTACGATCACCCAAGGTTTCGCTGGAAGTTTGATGCCAGCTTTGGGAACTTTCCACAGCAGTCCCAAGCTTAGAGCAAACGACCCTGCACGCATCAAAATTCTGAAGTCTGCAATTTCAGGCACTAATAACAGAACCTGAAGAAGAAACTGCATCAACACAAAGCTATGCAACCAAGTGACTTTCGGCAGCGGAATTCGCCAAGTGGGAAGCGCAATTGGGGAAAATTGCGTCGATCGCTCTACTGACCTAGTATATTTTGCGTTCATGCTGCGTTTCATCCTTGATCTGAAGTTGCCCTGATGCTTTACAACGCAACAATCAAGCTGTTCCTACCGTTTCGGAATTGTAGTTGCGCCGCACGTACTCGTGGTATTTGTGTGCAAGGTGTGTCCCAGGCTTGAGGCAGTTTGCAACGATGCCTAAAACTGGACTACTAGAAAGTTGTAGTCCTCGCAGCGATTCAATCAATGCAGTACGTCCTGTATTTCCAAGCCCTACAACAATGATGCTGCCATCCGCTTGACCCGCCAGAATTAAGCTATCTGAGAATCCTAAAATCGGCGGAGCATCATAGATAATTAGGTCGTAATCCTCCTTGAGATCTTCCATCATCTGTTTCATCTTGGCGGAAGAAAGCAAGCGGCTTGCATCCATTTGAGGCTTACCAGCCGTGAGAACAAAGAGATTTTGCTCCATCGGCGATTGTTGAATCAAGTGATGCACGGTTGCATCGGAAGTCAAGAATTGGCTTAATCCTTGTTCGTTTGAGACTTTGGCGTAGGTGTGAAGCTTGGAGCGATACAGGTCAGCATCTACAATCAAAACGCGCTGCCCCATTGTTGCGGCTGCTAACCCCATATTTAGGGTGACAGTCGATTTACCATCGCTTGCTAATGCTGATGCCACCACGACCGAATGCAGGGGATTTTGCAAGTTCGACATCGAGAGGCTGAGGTTCAAACTACGAAACGCTTCGCGAAAGATGGCTGCATCTTCACTCAGATCGATCGAGAAGGTTTGAGCAGGGTGAGTTGAAGCTTCGATCGACGATGCAGGCAGATTCCGCAGCGATGTCATTGCAGGTAAGCTGAGTTCGCCTAAGTTTTTGTAGAACGGAATCACGCTGAGCAAAGGGAATTTTGCATCTTGCTTCAGGTCATCTGCCGAGTACAGCACATCATCAAGCTTATCGACCAGCAATGCTGCAAGCACACCAACAAACATACTGCCCAAGAATCCCAAGGCTGCACTTTGAGGAATCGTCGGGAAAATCGGAGCAGGATATTGAGCCGGAGACGCAATCACTTGCCATGGCTGAGTTTTTTGAGCAGCTTCGATTTGCAAACTCTCGCGACTTGCAAGAAAGCGATCGAGACTATCATTTGCCACTTTCAGTTCGCGCTGTAAATCAACATTTTGGCGCACTAGGGCTGGAATCGTAGTTAGAGCAGATTGAAGTTCCCGCGCAGTGCCAACAAGCGATCGATCTTTGGCTTCTAAGCCTTGAATCTCGTTGCTCACCGCCACAAGCTGACGATTGAGATCAATCAGGGTTCCGCTGAGGTTTCCAGAGGCTTGCTTAATACCCGTATTACTCAGGGTGCGTTTTGCTTCTCGCTCCAGTTGTGCTAAAACGCCGTCCCGCCGCTTGATTAAGGCTTGCACCGGCGGCGCGTCGGGAGTGAGACGCTCGATGTTCATCGAAAGTTGCGTCTCTAGCTGCTGAAGTTGTTCGCGCAAGGCTTGAAAGTTTTTCGACTCGCTGAGTGCAGAGGCTGCGATCGCCACTTCAGGACTATTACCCACCTGCTTTCTCAACGTGCCATAGAGCGCTTTTGACTCGGCTAATTTCGCCTGCGTCGCCTTTTGGTCGGATTCGATTTTGGCGCTCATTTCAATTAAATACTGAGCGCGGTCTTCAGGATTGACTATCTTATTTTGTTCCCGAAATCCTTCAAGCTTGCTTTGGATCTGATTCACGCGATCGTAGAGCGTTGGCAGTTGCTTCTCAACAAACTTAATTCCCTGCTGCAGATTGCGGTTTCGCAGTTGCTCACCATAATTTAGATATGTTTCAGACAGCTTCTCAGTGATCGCTAATCCCTGATTCGCATCGTTATCGATATAGCTAACTTCAACAATTTCAGTTTCTTTTAATCGGGTCACTGAAAGATTCTTTAAAAACTGATCCCGCGTAAGAGACGGATGTTCCTTTTGCAGCGCTGTGAACACAGGCCCTAGGACTTCTGCGCTCGTCAGCACTTTCGCTAAGGTCGTATAGTTGATACCTACGTTTTGCTCTAGCGGCACCCCAAGTTGTTGGGCTGGATTGGGTTTTGTTGGCTCAATCAGCAGCCGAAACATACTCATGTAGACAGGCTTGCGGGTGACTGACCAGGACATCGTTGCCGAAAACAAAATCAGCGCGATCATGCCGACAAACACTTTGCGTCGTCGCACCACGTCCCAGATTTTCTTGAGATCGAGTTCCGATCGACTATCAGTGCCTTTAAAGCTAACGAAGTGCAGGGCGTTCCCTGGTTCTTGGCTTGAATCGGATTGGTACAGCTTCGATAAAGGATTAATGCTCATGCGGCTTAGAAAGGGTAATCCGTGATGCTACTCGCGAAGATTTGCTGACCGAGTGTGATCAGCTTGCGCCCAGTATTCCATGCTCTTTGCGTTCCAGAGTCCGTAGGAGTACGGAATTTACTACCAGAGCAATATTCAAGATTCTGGGGATATTACAGAGTGTGAAATCAGTGCGATCCCTTACTGTAGGTCAGCCTCCCCTGATCCTTTCTTACTTCGTTAATGTGACTGCATTATGAATGAAGCTCTCAATCGCTTGATGTCCCGCGTTTGTCTTGCGCTCACGGCAACCGCAGTCCAACCGTTCGCAGCATTGGCACAGTCTCCGATGCCGACTGCTCGATCGATGCCGCTGCCTGTGTTGCAATCGTCGCCTGTTCCTCCTGGAGTGCAGCCTGCGCCGACTGCCGCAACGGTTGCCGTACCTGTCGATAGCAGCTATAAGCTGGGTGCAGGCGATCTGGTGCGGGTGGAGATGTTTGATATCCCTGAGCTGACCTTTGAGCCGCGATATACGGTTTTGCTGGATGGCGCGTTGAATTTGCCATGGGTTGGTGGCGTTTCGGTACAGGGATTAACGATCGCTCAAGCAACTGAACAACTGAAGGAGCGCTACAAGAAATTTGTGCAAAATCCGGTGATTACGGTGAGTTTACTGGCACCTCGTCCTTTGAAGATTGGCATCATTGGTGCTGTGAATCGTCCGGGGTCTTATATCGTGAGCACGATCGGTAGCGAAATCACACAGTCCAGTTTGGCGCAGCGGAGTTCTTTTGAAGGGGGAAGCCAATGGCCCACCGTTTCTAAAGCGATTCAGACCGCAGGTGGAATTGCTCAGATGGCAAACATTCGGGAGATCGAAGTCCGTCGTCCTCAAGTCGATGGTTCACAAGAAACAATCAAGATCAATTTGTGGAAGTATTTGCAAGCGGGTGAACTGGCGCAGGATGTACCGCTAAAAGACGGCGATACGATTTTTGTTCCAACTGCAACTAAACTTGATCCAATCGAGGTGAGCAGTATAGCTATGAGCAATTTCTCACCAGAGCAGATTCAGGTGAATGTTGTTGGTGAGGTAATGCGACCTGGAGGGGTGGCAGTGCGTCCGAATTCTACACTCATGCAAGCTGTTTTAGCTGCCGGAGGAATTAATCCAGGGCGAGGAAATCGAGCAAAGGTCGAGCTAGTTCGATTGATGCCGGACGGGAAAGTCGATCGGCGAGAGTTCAAGTTTGATGTGACAAGAGGATTAGACGAGGCTTCTAATCCGGCGATTCGTCAAAATGATGTCATTGTGGTCAATCGCAGTGCGACCGCGAAGGTGTCTGATTTGTTAGGTGCAGTTGTTAGCCCGATTACGGGAGCATTTGGACTATTACGGCTTTTATTAGGGAACTAATAGCGGGTTCTACTGAGCTAAAAAACTCCGACTTAAAAGATCGGGGTTTTTTACGTGATCGTTTGTGCGATCGTTGCTTTGCAATATGCCTGCCCAGTTCTCAATGCTTCTACTCAGTTCAGACGCTGAATTAATAGCACAGTGTTTTAGCTTGATCAGCACATTGTGAGAAATGACTAGAATTTCGAGCGGTTTTTGAGCAAGCAGTTGAAATAACCGCACATTCACGTAGCCTCAAAAGAAAATACACTCAGTACAATCCAATCAGCGGAGTTCAAGCATTTACCAAGCTGCATTGTCTCTACAGCCGCCGCTTTGCTGCTTCTGTGTTGCATTGCTCTATTTTTTGCAATTTGCCTGTTGCCTACATTGTGACACTGCTATTCTTGCCATGTCTTACTTGCCAACCTCAGATCACCTTGTATCGTCCCATTCTATTCGCGCTGTAGAACGTGATCCAAGTGCTCCACTTCGGATTTGTCACTTATCAAAATACTATCCACCCCAGCCTGGAGGAATCGAAACTCATGTTAGAGCATTGGCAACTTCACAAGCTGCATTAGGCGCAAAAGTTGATGTTGTCTGTGTAAATGCGTGTGATCAAACAGGTCAAGAAACGAGTCGAACGACTACCATCGAAGAAGTCGATCGCAATGTTCGCGTGATTCGATTGGGGCGATTGGGAACAGTAGCGCGGTTTGATTTGTTTACTGCCTTTTCTCAGCACTTCAGCAGAAAGGATTTTTCCTATGATATTGCTCATTTACACGCGCCCAATCCTGCAATGGCATTGCATTGGGCACTAGCAAATTCTTCCGTGCCGCTCGTGGTGACGCATCACAGTGATATTGTGAAGCAGCAAGTCCTTAAGCATGTTGTAAATCCCTTATTAAACTATGTATATGAACGTGCAGCGCGAGTTCTGGTCACGAATCCGAGCTATTTAGCAGGGTCAACTTTTTTGCGTCCGTACCAGGGGCGCGTTGAAGTGTTGCCCCTAGGAGTTGATTTGTCGGTCTATCGGCAACCAAGTGCGACTGCGATCGCGTATGAGAGAAAGCTTAGAGCTACATATCCAGGCCCAATTTGGCTTTGTGTAGGACGATTGGTTTACTATAAAGCGCTGCACATTGCAATTTCAGCCTTGCAAAAAGTTCCCGGAACTTTGATCATTGTGGGCAAAGGAGAGCTTGCTGAGTCTCTGCGGCAACATGCGATCGACTGTGACGTAAGCGATCGTGTGGTGTTTCAGCGGCATGTCAGCCAGGATGAACTGATTGGAGCTTATCGTGGTGCGACCGCTTTATGGTTTCCGTCGAATGCTCGGAGCGAAGCATTTGGCTTGGTGCAAGTGGAAGCAATGGCGAGTGCTTGTCCTGTGATCAATGCAGCAATTCCAGATAGTGGAGTCACCTGGGTGAGCCGTCATGAAGTTGAGGGATTAACCGTGCCAGTGAATGATCCGGCCGCACTGGCGAATGCTGCGAATCGATTGCTGCGAGAGCCACATCTGCGTGGTAAGTTTGCGATCGCGGCTCAAGCACGATCGCAGCAGTTTGACCAAGTGTTGATGGCGCAAGAAAGTTTACGAATCTATCAGCGGGTAATTCATCAAGAAGTGGTACAGCCAATTTTGGTTTAGATGAAGAGAGAATAGGTGATGAAAATTCTGCATTTGTATGCTGGAAATTTATTTGGAGGTATTGAGACCTATTTAGTGACATTAGCCAAGACTCAAACACTGATGCCACAAATGCAGCATGAATTCGCGCTGTGTTTTCGGGGCGATTGATGAGTGAGCTTCAGCAGGCAGGCGCGATCGACTTTCTAAGGGTTGTGTCGATCGTGCAATTTTTCTGTGCCATCCAGCACAACAATTGAGACAACGACGTGAAATTTCCAGCCAAGATCTTTTGCTTAAAGCTCCGATGCAAACACAAGGCTAACGACTCGTTGAATTTACGGTACGAATCCCTTTCGATGGGGAAAGCTACGATCAGCACTTCATGACAATCATGGTCAGACTTGATGAAAAAACTACTTACAACGACCCTCACTAGCGCCTTTTTGCTTCTCGGCTCGGAAAGTGCTTTTGCGCTCACTACAGTCCTTTACAACGGTGCTAGCGGTACGCCCCCCAATAGTCAAGGCTGGCTATATGTTGCCAGAAATCCATTTGTTTTTCCCCAAACTGCGTCATCTACTCAGACCTCTGACGCAAGCGGAACGACGTTTAGCAGTATGACAAACAACAATATCGAATCTGGATATGGTCGGACTGACATATCGCTAGACTCAAATGCAGGATATAACCTTCGATTTGATCTGCAACTGCTACAAGAGTCTCGAAATTTCTCAGCTAGCAGCAATCCAGCCGATAAGAATGGAGATGGTAAAGATGATCGTGCAGGATTGAGCATTCTTATCGTCAGCACTGATACCACCAAGGCGATCGAGCTTGGTTTTTTTATCGATCGAGTTTGGGCGCAAGAAGATGGTGCAACCGAACCACCCCGATTCACTCAAGCAGAAGGAGCAGCCTTCGACACTAGAACGACTGTCAATCAATATGATTTGTCAATTCTGGGCAACACTTATTATCTCTATACAAACGGCAACTATACCACGCCGCTCCTAGCGGGTCGATTGCGCGATTACACAACAGAGCCTGATGCGGGTGGTATTCCAAATCCTTACAAAACCGCCAATACAATCTTTATTGGAGACAATACCACTGCTGCGGGTGGACAGTTTCGGCTAAACCAGGTTGCGATTACTGACTCAGGTATTACGCCTGTGCCATTTGCATTCAATCCGCTATTTGGCTTTGCTGTGTTTGGTCTTTCTCGATTGCGGAAAGCGATCGTCAAAAAAACTGAACATCTGAACGATTAGAAATGATCGACGAACAATGAAGCCGAGCTTTCCCAGTAAAGATCCCTTGGCATCTGTGCTAAGAGATGAACTAAACAAAGCATGAGATTAAGTTAGCGTCACTTTGCACAGGCTCCATCCTAGGGAACCTGGGTCTCAATCACAATGGTTTGATAGTTCAATTTTCGTAGAATTTCAGTGAGCAATTGTTTGGCACTGTTATTTGCTGCCGTCTTGTAATATTAGAGTTGTTGGGGAATAACTTGATCTTGTAGCAGAAATCTGCTCTTTGTTTCTGAGATTAAGCTGCTTTCAAGTAGAAGTTCCACAATCCAGCAGCAGTGAGCATCAAATGGTCATCAAAATCCTGAATGTGATTGCGGTAAATCGCGCTGACCGCCCGATAGCGCTTGATGCCTGCGAACGCATTCTCGCAGACGACCCGCGACTGGCTCAAACTGCGATTTTCTTGCTTTTGTTCGTTGGTTAACTCGCCTCCTCTGGGTTTCTTATGTGGAATGCGAATGTTTGTGTACTCGGATTGCAAGCCTTGAAACCCCAAGTCTACTTCAATGGGAATTTCGTCGGGAATGTGAAACGCGATCTCCTCCTCGGTTTCAAAGCGCTTATCGTGCAGCTTTCCCTCACGCGCTTTGCTCAATACAAGCACTCGTTTGGTTTGGTCTACCGCCGCCAGATGTTTGCGGGTATGGCGACGCTTTTTCCCGGAATAGTTCAGGGTTTGTTGTTCAGTATCTTTTGGTCGTTGAACCGGACGCTCGGTTCCATCAATCATCACGCGCTCAACGCCTGGAAACACTTCCATGAAGGCTTCAAGACTGCGGAGTTTGCGTTCAGGCAGTACCATCTCAGTCCCCAAAGCTGCTTCGAGAACCGGTTGTAATTCGTGCATCCATTCATGCGTCTGCGAACGGTCAAGGTCAAACAAAATGCCAGCTAAATCAAACGTGGGATAGCATTTGAAGTAGAACAGAATGTAGAACAGCTTGGCTTCAATGCTGCTTAGTCTCGCTTTACGTCCATCTCCCCCTGCCCGTTTCCGCACAGGCTTTGCAGCAATTCGACTTGCCTCATACGCTTGCTCAAAATTGGGTAGCAAGGCATCAAAAGCTTTGCGATTCAGTCCAGTCAATGCTCGAAGTAGGCGATCTTGGTTCAGCGCTCGTTCAAGGTCTAGCATTCGTTTGAATTCATCTTGCTGCTCCTAGTATCCCCTATTTCCCAACAGCTCTAATGTTGCTTTTATAGACCTCTTGGCGAATCGCAGCGATCGCTTTGAGTTGCGCTTCTTCTTCCAGTTCAGCAGAGGCTTTTGGGGCAAACCATTCACTATAGTTTGCCAGAATGGTCGAATGTCCCACGTTTAACCCGATGTCTCGGATGTAAGGTGCAGGCAGAACCAGGTGAACTTTGCTCGGACTCACGGATTTTACTTGCAACTGTTTAAGATCAATCCCTGCTTGCACTTGGGATACGCCTTCGTAAACCAGGTTTGTTTGTCCAACTTGTAAGCCAAACACGTCAGTAGGTTCTTCGACGCGGATGGTCGCCTTAGCTGTCATTGTGGCTGAGGTTAATTGATCCGCGTTTTGCAGTCCTGAGAAGATAAGATTTCTCACCTCAACCGTGGTTGCGAAATGCGGTAGGAACTGTAAGCCAAATAGACCGAGTATCAGAAGCACGATCGCGCTCACAATCAGCCACTTAAATTTCTCAACGATCGGATTGATCACCGTTTCCACACTTTGACTCAGCAACGCGTCCCAAAACTGCATAACCCTGCTCCTAAACTCCAGTGCTAGTGGTGATTCTAGCTGAGAATAAGTTTGCCCGTTGTTAAGTACGCCGAGATCGATTCCATTTTGCAGTAGACTGAGCAAGACGCGATCGAACTTCAATAAAATTAAAATGACAGGCTCTAAGATTGGTGTAGCAGTTGTTGGAACGGGATTTGGGCAGAAAGTTCACATTCCTGGACTTCAAGCACATCCACGGACTGAAGTGGTTGCGGTCTATCATCGAGACGCACAAAAAGCACAAGCGATCGCACAGTCTCATCAAATTCCTCACGCTTGCTCAATGATCGAGGAAGTTCTGGCACTGCCAAACCTTGATGCTGTCAGCATCTCAACGCCGCCATTTTTGCATTTCGATATGGCAAAAATGGCGATCGATGCCGGGAAACATTTGCTGCTAGAAAAACCCACCGCATTAAACGTGATTCAAGCAAAAGACTTATACCGTCGATCGCGCTCAAATCGCGTTGTCACCAGCATGAATTTTGAGTTCCGTTTCGTTCCCGCTTGGCAGCATTTTGCGGATCTGCTTGAGCAAAATTACGTCGGACAAAAACGCTTAATTAAAATCGATTGGCTCGTTTCTAGTCGCGCTGATGCCTCTCGCCCCTGGAATTGGTACGCCTGCAAAGATCAAGGCGGCGGTGCCTTGGGCGCACTCGGCTCTCATACGTTTGATTACATCGCGTGGCTATTTGGTGAAGTCGATCGCTTAACTGCCAGTCTCAGTACCGCCATTTCGAGCCGTTTTGATCCCGCCACAGGCGAACTCAAACCCGTCGATTCCGATGACACTTGTAATGTCACGCTAGAACTGATAGATGGAACTCCGTGCCAAATCTGTATCAGTTCCGTTACCGCTCAAGGACGGGGCCATTGGATTGAGGTGTATGGAGATCGCGGCACTCTCATTCTTGGCAGCGACAATCAGAAAGACTACGTTCACGGATTCAAGCTCTGGGGCGCACCTATAGGACAAGAACTCGCAGAACTCGAAATTCCGCCACACTTTGCGTTTAAGCAAGTGTTTGCAGATGGACGCATCGCGCCGTTTATCCGCGTCGTTGATCAATGGGTGTTAGGGATCGATCGCCAAGAGTCCCTTTCACCTTCCTTAAAAGAAGGCGTATATTCACAACTCCTGATGGATCGCGCGCACGAATCAAACGAGACTGGAACTTGGGTGAACGTACCGCAATGGTAAAGAGGTTAAAAATGGTAAAGAGGTTAAACCTCTTCATCAGGTGCGACCTCTAAATACAAGCGAATGAACTCTGATGCCGCCTTCGGATTCACTGACTTTAACGCCTTATAAATTTCGACTACAACTTCAGCTAATGGATCGCGCTCACCCCGGAGCCAGCGACTGAAGTTCGATCGATTCACCCCCATCATCGCCGACAGTTGATATTGCGTGATGCTGTGGGATTCAAGCACCTGCCTTAATGCGCTCCCTGCTCTTGACATAGTCTGCTCTGTATAACAGTAGATGCTTTGACTATATCGGTTTTTAACCTCTGTGCAAATAAATTGAATCGCACCTATGGTAGTCGAAATATTTTTTAGGTGAGTCGATGTCTCAGCCACGCGCCCAATAGCGGCAAGGCAATCCGATAGCCCAACTCGGCTCCGTACACCAAACCCTTCTGCTCTAAGCTTGCTAGCGCTCCTTGCAGCCCGCCCCCCCGCGACAGATTGTGCTTCTGAATATACTCGCGGGCATGAGGGCTATCTGTCGGATCAAGCGCCAAGCTTTCTAGCACCCGAACTTGGCTATACGGCAACAGCAAAATCAGCGATTCAAACGTCACCGAAAGATCTTGAATCAGCCCGATCGCGCTGCGATCGACATGATGCGGCTGAATCACGGTGACTGGCTCAAAATTCTTGCGAACCGCTTCACGTTTGCCATACTCCAGCCAAATCCGCCGCGCCAGCGTAATCGCATCGCCAAAATGCCCCTGCACATAATTGAGAAACAGCACTAAGCTCTCTGGTTCAAGCTCTAACCGCTCAGTTAGCATCGCTTGAGCAATCCAATTTTGCATTGTTTTATTCGATACCGGACTGAGCGACACGACTGGCAATTCTTTCGTCTCTGTCCAACGCTCTGCCACAGTTGCGATCAGCGCATAGCTCACCCGACTCTGCCGCCGGACTTCCTGACGTAAATACTGCTCCCATTTATTCGACCGATCGAATGACCTCAGATGCGGAAAGTTCAGAAATACAATCACCACCCGACTGTTAAACCATTCCGCTAGAGCTTGTGGCAGCCTCAAAAGCGCCTCAAACAAAGCCCATTCCTTACCCGGTGACGAATGCCAGATGATCTGGGATCTGCCGCCTGTCGATCGCAAAATGAACGGATGATCTTTACTCCAGCGATCGATAAAGGTCAGTTCTTCGGGAGATTCAAACGTCGTGACGATCGCATCTGCGAGTAACTGCAAGAATCGGCAATAATTTGTAGCGCGGAGACAGTCGATTTCTAGCACTTTTGCGCCACAATCACGAGCCGCCGCTCGAATCAGAGTACGCCGACCAATTCCGGGCACACCTGCTAAGAGCAGATCGCGATCGCTGAGCAAAATTTGACTGACTTGATCGAGTTCTTGATCTCGCCCGATTAACTGAGGGGGAAGAAACGGATGGCTCACCATTATTTAAAGTCGCAAATCTGCACTGCTCAACCTATAACCTGCTCAATCTGTACCTTCAGACGCTTCACACCGGTATCCTGAAACGATATTGTCTAGATTTTATAACGAATTTGGAAAAAATACTAATTGCTAGTGCTATGCTTTGTCTGTTGGGCACTATGTTAAAGTGCCACACGGCAGTTATCCCATAACTTCTGAGTCTCTTATGTCTGGTCATTCACTTCCGTCGCCAACCACAGCTTGGCATACCTTAGATACCACCCAATCGCTCTCAACCCTGAAAAGCGATGTTCAGTCGGGTTTAAGTGAACAAGAGGCGGCACTCCGCCTGGATCAATACGGAACCAACGAGCTAGAGGAATCTGGCGGTCGTAGTCCGTGGGAAATCTTGATCGATCAGTTCAAGAACGTCATGTTGCTGATGCTGATTGGTGTCGCTCTCGTCTCTGGAATTCTCGATCTGATCGCACTAACGCAGAACAATCTCAAGCCTGGTGAAGTGCCTTTTAAGGATACGATCGCGATTCTGGCGATCGTCGTGCTAAATGGTGCATTAGGGTATGTTCAGGAGAGCCGCGCTGAAAAAGCGTTAGCGGCACTTAAGCAACTTTCGTCGCCGAGGGTACGCATCCTGCGGGGAGGACGAGTCACCGAGGTCGATTCCAAGTATCTGGTGCCGGGTGATGTGATGCTGGTGGAAGCAGGGGTTCAGGTGGCGGCAGATGGGCGGATTCTCGAAGCGGCAAACCTGCAAATCCGAGAAGCAGCACTCACCGGAGAAGCCGAAGCCGTCAACAAAAACGCCAAGATTACGGTCAGAGAGGATGCGATGCCTGCCGATCGCATCAACATGATCTATCAAGGCACTGAAGTAGTCAACGGTCGCGGCACGGTGGTAGTGACCGGAACCGGAATGCGAACGGAACTCGGAAAAATTGCTGCACAAATTCAGGGTGTGGAATCGGAGCCGACTCCGTTGCAGAAGCGGATGGATCAGTTGAGTAAAGCGCTAGTGACAGGGGCACTGGTACTGGTGGCGATCGTCGTGATCGGTGGCTTGATCATTACTCGCGATTTCAGCAAACTGCAAAACTTGCTGCAAACCTCGCTCAGTATGGCGGTGGCAGTCGTGCCTGAAGGCTTGCCTGCGGTCATTACAGTAACGTTGGCGATCGGAACTCAGCGCATGGTGCGTCGACAAGCGTTGATTCGGAAGCTGCCTGCGGTAGAAACGTTGGGGTCTGTGACGACGATTTGTTCTGATAAAACCGGGACTTTGACCCAGAACAAAATGGTGGTGCAATCGCTGCATACAATTAGCTCCAGCCCAAAGATTACAGGTGAAGGCTATGCACCCGACGGTGAATTTCTGATCGATGGATCGAGAGTTATTCCCGCAGATCAGCCAGAATTGAGAGCCTTGCTTCTCGCTTGTACCTTGTGTAACGATTCGATTCTGCAACAAGAAGGCGGACAGTGGATTATTATTGGTGATCCAACTGAGGGAGCGTTGTTAACGGCTGCGGCGAAAGCAGGATTAGAGCGCGATCAGTGGAGCAGCAAACTTCCGCGGGTTTCAGAGTTTCCGTTTTCGTCCGATCGCAAACGCATGAGTGTGATCGTCAAGGATGCCGCAGGCTTACTGCAATCGGAAACAGACTTTCTCTCTACACCTTTCTTGATGTTCACGAAAGGATCGCCAGAAATTGTTCTAGAGCGCTGTCATCAGATTCAGATTGGCGATCGCGTCGAGCCAATTACTCAAGCTCAGCGCGCTCAGATTCTTCAGCGCAACAATGAACTTGCTGGAAACGGTCTGCGGGTCTTGGGATTCGCTTACAAGCCTCTGAAAGAAGTGCCGCCAGAAACTGCTGACGAAGCTTCAGAGCAAGGATTAGTCTGGTTAGGCTTGGTGGATATGCTTGATGCGCCGCGTCCTGAAGTGCGCGAAGCGGTGAAGCGATGCCGCACCGCAGGCATTCGTCCGGTAATGATTACTGGAGATCACCAACTGACCGCCAGCGCGATCGCACAGGATTTGGGCATTTCCAAACCCGGAGATGAAGTGCTAATTGGGCGCGAACTTGAAGTGATGAGCGACCAAGAACTCGAACAGAACGTCGATCGCGTCAGTGTGTATGCGCGGGTTGCACCGGAACACAAGCTGCGGATTGTAAAAGCGCTCCAGCGTCGGGGACAAATTGCCGCAATGACCGGAGACGGAGTAAATGATGCCCCTGCACTGAAGCAAGCAGACATCGGGATCGCAATGGGAATTACCGGAACCGATGTGAGTAAAGAAGCTTCGGATATGGTGCTGCTGGATGATAACTTTGCGACGATCGTCGCTGCGACCGAAGAAGGGCGCGTAGTTTATACCAACATTCGCCGCTTTATCAAGTACATTCTGGGATCGAACATTGGGGAAGTGATTACGATTGCCGCTTCAGTGGTGTTAATTCCAGCCGTCGCTGCCACCGGAAGCGTCCCGCTCACACCGCTACAAATTCTGTGGATGAACCTTGTAACCGATGGGTTACCTGCGTTGGCGCTGGCGGTTGAACCGGCAGAACCGAACGTGATGAACCGTCCGCCGAACAATCCGGGAGAAAGCATTTTTGCGCGCGGCTTGGGGACGTACATGATTCGGATCGGGATTGTGTTAGCGATTCTCGCGATTTCAACGATGGTCTGGGCGTACAATTACACGACGACAAACTTCGGCGGCAACTTGGATGCCGATCGCTGGAAAACGATTGTGTTTACGACTCTATGTCTCGCACAGATGGGACACGCGATCGCAATTCGCTCCAACAATCGATTAACGATCGAACTGAATCCGTTTACCAATCTCTATGTTTGGGGTGCGGTGATTTTGACTTCGATTCTGCAATTGTTGTTAGTGTATGTTGCGCCTTTACGCGCCTTCTTCGGCACACACTATCTACCGTTCAACGAATTGATGGTCTGTGTGGGTGTGAGCGCATTGATGTTTGTGTGGATTGAACTAGAGAAGTTATTCTTCCGGTTCTATTTCAGCCAGAAGCGCTAAGTCCAATTCCTCATCAGCCTTAAGCCGCCCTCAATCTGAGAGCGGCTTTTATGCTTGATTTGATACACTTGGGAAGAATTCGGGGATTATCCGAATTCCGAATGCTCAGTTCTGTCGCTTATATGTATCTGCGCTCCCTGCATCTTCGCAATTTTCGTAACTATCACGACCAGCACATTGATTTTACGGCTGCAAAAACGATTCTGCTCGGCAACAATGCTCAGGGAAAGTCGAATTTGCTGGAAGCGGTGGAGCTATTGTCTTCGCTGAAATCGCATCGGACTTCCCGCGATCGTGATTTGATTTACGACGGTGAAACGCTGTCTCAAATCACCGGAAACTTAAAGCGCGAAATTGGAGAAATTGAGCTAAGCATGACGCTGCGCGAAAGTGGGCGGCGATCGGTCGCGCAAAATGGGGTATCAATGCGGCGACAACTCGATTTTCTCGGCACGTTAAACATGGTGCAGTTTTCCAGCTTAGATCTGGACTTAGTACGGGGAGGGCCGGAGCAGCGTAGACATTGGATTGATGCGCTCTTAGTTCAACTTGAGCCGATTTATGCGTATGTGCTGCAACAATATAACCAAGTGCTGCGGCAGCGAAATGCTTTACTCAGAGCGCGATTAAAAGAGGAAAGTGAAGGCAGAGCCGTTTCATCACCGGATTTAGCGCTGTGGGATGCTCAGTTAGCGATCGCCGGATCAAGAGTAATTCGACGGCGTGCGAGAGTGTTAGGTCGATTAGCGCCGTTTGCGGAACAGTGGCATCAAGCAATTAGTGGCAGTACGGAAAAGTTAGAGATTCACTATGCGCCGAATGTTACTGCTGAGACGGATACGCCGGAAGCGTTGCAGCAGGCATTTTTAGAGAAGATTCAGGCAAGAGCGATCGCAGAACAACATCAAGGAACGACGTTAGTGGGAGCGCACCGGGATGAGGTGGAGTTTTTGATTAATCAAACGCCTGCTCGTCAGTATGGTTCACAGGGTCAACAACGGACTTTAGTTTTAGCGTTGAAGTTAGCAGAGCTTAAATTGATTGAAGATGTGATCGGAGAGCCGCCGCTTTTATTGTTAGATGATGTGTTGGCGGAATTGGATTTAAACCGACAAAATCAATTGTTAGAAGCGATTCAGGATCGGTTTCAGACCTTGATCACCACAACACATCTAGGATCGTTTGATGCTCAGTGGATAGATTCAGCACAGATTTTAGAGGTGAAGGCGGGACAACTTTATCAAACGTGAGTTGGGTTTTCTCATACCAGATTGATTTGTGATGCGACAGATTCTCGCCCCCTAAATCCCCCAGAATGGGGGACTTTGAGTATGATCTGTCGCATTCTATGTTTAATTCGGTATCACTGCGTTTGAGTTGTCAGGAAACGAACTGATTGTATGAATCTCATACCAAATTGATCTTTAATCGCTACAGATCTTGCAAGCCCCCTAAATCCCCCACTCGTGGGGGTCTTCAAGCCAAAGAAGAAGGAGATTGGATTCTCAAAGTCTCCCAAAATGGGGGATTTAGGGGGCACGACTGGACATCAACGAAGCGAAAAATCCGCCGAACTCAGGTATCTATTAACTCTCCAACATCTGCAAGTGATATAAGCTGGCGTAGAGTCCACCCAAATCTAAAAGCTCGTCGTGCGTTCCCGATTCGACAAGCTGACCGCGTTTTAATACCAAGATGCGATCGACATTCCGAATCGTCGAAAGTCGGTGAGCAATAATGATCGCAGTTCGATTCACTAGCAATCGTTCTAACGCTTCTTGGATCAGGGCTTCGGTTCCGACATCTAAGCTGGCGGTCGCTTCGTCCAAAACGAGAATTCTCGGATCGCGGATCGCTGCGCGAGCAAATGCAAGTAGCTGTTTTTGCCCGCCAGAGAGATTCGTGCCGCGCTCACGCAGCATGGTGTCGTAGCCTTGGGGCAATTGTTCGATCAAGCGATCGACATTGGTTTGCTCAGCCGCCGATCGAACTTGCTCAAAGCTGTAGGATTCTCCTAGCGTGATGTTGCTCTTCACATCGCCTGCAAACAGAAAGCCATCTTGCAAAATAATCGCCATTCGTCGCCGCAGTTCTGCTTGAGGCAAATCGCGAATATCTACTCCATCCAGTAAAATTCTGCCTCTAGTGGGGTCATACAACCGACTGAGTAAGCGAATAATCGAGCTTTTTCCGGCTCCGGTAGGCCCGACTAACGCAACTTGCTCACCCGGACGAATCGTGAAATCGAGGTTTTGCAGCACATATTCATCCGACTTGTAGGCGAACGAGACGTTTTCAAAGCGGATTTCACCTTCGTTTTTAGAAGGAGGAATATGTCCGTCTGCCCGATCGCGAATCTCGATCGGTTCCGTCAAAATCTCACTGACGCGCTCAACTGCGGTAAATCCGGCTTGAATTGCGGTGAATTTTTCGGCAAACTGACGCAACGGATCAAACAACCGTTGAGCATACAGAATAAAGGTTGAAAGCACCCCAAAGTTGAGATTTCCACCGGTGACGAGCCAACCGCCCACGCCGAGAACACCTGCGATCGCAACAAGCGAAACCCATTCCAAGGTGGCAGAAACCGCAGAATCGTGAAAGATCGTGCGATCGACTTCTTTGATATAGCGCTTATTCACAGTGCGATATAGTTCACTGTTAAATTGCTCTCGTCGAAATAGCTGCACAACCCCAATTCCGGTAATGTTCTCTTGCAGCATTGAGTTGAGTTCTGACAGTTCCTCACGCGCTCGATAGTTCGCTTTGCGGTACTGCTGCTGAAAATACACAATCAATCCCGTCACCGGAATCAGCATAGAAATCAACAGTAACGCCAGTTGCCACTGAATCAGGAACATTGCGCCTGCGATAAACAGCATCGTTGCCAGATCGCCGACAACCCCGATCGCACCTGTTGAAAAGACTTCTCCCAAAGCTTCAACATCACTGGTGAGGCGGGTGATTAACTTCCCGACTGGAGTGCGATCGAAGAATCGCACCGCCAACGAAGTCACATGAGTAAACAAATCACTCCGAATATTCGCAGTAATTCGCTGACCAACATTCTGAACTAAGAATCCCTGAGCCGCATCGCACACCAATCGAAGTAAGACGGTTGCAAGCAATAGAAGCGCTAAGGCATTTAATCCAGTTTCCAGAGAGAAGTCGCGCAAAAAACTAAAGGGAAAATCGAAGGCAGAAGGTTCACGCTTCAACAGAGAAACAGCTTTACCAATCAGAATCGGCTGTACGGTGCTGGCGATCGCTGACGGAACCAGAAACACCAGCGACAGCAGCAAAAATCGCGCATTCCGACGGGCGTAAGGCGCAAGGCTGAGAAATAAACGCCAGTCAGTTTGTTGGGGGCGGCGAGAAGAAATCATACGATCGCGGCAGTAAGTTGATTCCGAATTTGATCAATAACGTGACTCACGTTGTCCGTATCCAGTCGATAGCTTAACGGATGAGCAATCAGCCGCGCTGTACTGTGAAACAACACATCGATTTCGATCAGTCCGTTTTCTCGCAGAGTGTTTCCAGTGGCGACTAGATCGACGATCGCTTCTGACATTCCCGTAATTGGGCCTAACTCGACTGATCCGTAAAGCGGCACGATTTCGACCGGCAAATCTAAGTTCTCAAAATACTCACGGGCGCAGTGAACAAACTTAGAAGCCACACGACCATGCAGCGGCAATTCTAACGACGATCGATAATGACTCGAAGCCTTCACTGCAACCGACATCCGGCACTGCCCAAACCCTAAATCCACCAGATGCGCTACATTCGGCGTTTTTTCTCGTAGCACGTCATAACCCACGATTCCAAGCTGTGCTTGCCCATATTCGACATACACCGGAACATCTGCGTTCCGCACTAATAAGGCTTTCGCGGTTCCGGTTGGGTCTGTAATTTGCAGTTGTCGATTGCCAGGTTCGAGAAACGCGCTAAAATCTAGCCCGATCGCGTTTAATAACCGAATACTGTCTTTTAATAATCCGCCTTTCGGCAATGCAACCGTCAACATACATCAAACTCTTTAAGAGAAATGTCAGAATCTATATCTTAGATCCGGATCGATTCTTTTTCCTTTAAGTCTTGGGGCATGAAAATTCTGCTGGTCGATGATGAAATTGAAATGGCTGAACCACTAAGCCGTTCGTTGACCCGTGAAGGGTATGAGGTGGATGTCGCGCAGGATGGTGATCGTGGCTTACAGCTTGCGTCGGCAAATCAGTATGATTTGTTGATTTTGGATTGGATGCTGCCGGGGCACTCTGGCTTAGAAATTTGTCGGCATCTTCGATCGCTCAGGGACGCAACCCCGGTGCTGTTTCTCACGGCAAAAGATACGATCGACGATCGCGTTCAGGGACTCGATGCCGGGGCAGATGACTACATCGTCAAGCCGTTTGAATTGCGAGAACTCTTGGCGCGGGTGCGGGCGTTGTTGCGCCGACCGACGACGATCGAGCCTGCTGCTATCCCTCGATTGCGGGTCGATGGCTTGGAGTTAGATGTCCAAAATCAAGTGGCATATCGCAATGGACGAGCGATCGAGCTTTCCGAAAAAGAGAGTCAACTGCTTGCCTATTTGATGCGGCAACCGAATCAGCTTCTGACGCATGAGCAAATTTCACAGTATCTCTGGAGCGAGAGCGAGAAACCGACCAGTAATGCTTTAGTCGCGCAGATTCGACTACTCCGTCGCAAGATAGAAGCGAAAGGCGAAACGCCGTTGATTACGACTGTTTATGGCAAGGGTTATCGATTTGGAAGCGCTTAAACTCCATTAGGAAGATACTCATTTCTAGAGCCATCTACTACAATGAAGTGCTCTCCAATCGTTGTTCGACGAGTCCCGACGTGCCGCAATCCGATTTATCTTCACCGACTTTTATCGATTGTATTAACAAGGTTAAAGCATCATCGCTACAAGAGTTCGATCGACAGATTGAAGCTCATCAACTGTACTATCACACCCGCGATCATATTGCTCAGGTGCAACGTCGAGCGCAGTTGATTTATGAAGCCATTCGATCTGATTTGGGCGCAGATGCGATTGATCAAATTGAACGCTTGCTTGATCTTTGTGTGATTGCTCACGACATGGTGCAAGTGTTTGAAGTGCAGTTACATCCTCATATGGCGAGATATCGATCGATGGGTATGAGTGAGGCTGCAACCCTTGAGCGACTGTTTGACTATCTTGATTTGCACTGTTCGACGGTTTCGATTGAAGGCGATCGATTCATCATTCGATCTGCGATCAATGCAACAATTTGTAATTTTGATGTGAGAGAACAATCTATCTATCAGCCTGCTCTCAATCAACCCGACTTGCCGATCGTCGCTCGGATTCTTGCTCTTGCAGATTTGGGAGCATTAGGAATTGATGGAATTGCAATGTACAACCGGGAAGGCAGCCTATTGTTTTTGGAAGAAAACTTAGATGTGGTGCCATTGTTGCAATCCGGTGCGATCGTTGATCTTGAAGCGACTGATCCAGCACTTGCAGAGAACATTCGACAACGCTTGTTAAGACGCTGCAGATTTCAGGTGAATTTGGCAAAAAGCCGATTGGCAAGGTTTGAGCAGGAGATCGAAGCGTTTCCGAAGGATGCGATCGATAAGCTGCGTCGAGAGGTGTTTCAGTATCTAACGGCGGAAACGATTCAAGAAGTAGAGGCGACGACACCGACGAGCGATCGGACTTCGTTGAAAGAGTTACTAGAGTTCTTTGACTTTGAACAGTATCTCAGATGACTTAGGTTCCTGGAAGTTGTGTGCGATTGCGATCGTAGACTTCGTAGAGGCGTTTGAGAACTTCGATCGGGATGCCAGCAACAGGGACGAGAATTTTAGTGGCTTCGATTCCGCCTGCAAAGATGACGCTGAAGATGTCTTGCCAACGTTGCCAGTTTTGCGGATTGTTTTGGGGCATCGTGGCGAAGCCGTTGATTAAAATATTGAGGATTTCTGCATCAGTTTTGCTAGGATACTTCGCCCGGAGTTGTGTAAGGAGGTCGGCAAGCTGTTGTTCGGCTTCTGTGCTAGATTCTGAAGCATGATTGTGCTGCGTAAATTCTTGTTTGCTGCCTTCAGCAGCGTAATTCACTCCGATCGTTGCATTTTGCTGATTGAAAATCGGGGCTTTGTCGGTCATGATCGTTAACCTCTCTATGGTTTGTACTGTTATAGCGTTCGACTCGTTGTTTTGGGGAGTTTGTCGATCGGCTTTCTGTGCTTTGAGAAAGGATTGAAAAACTTTATAATTGTAGAATTTGCATCTAGACTGAATCATCTCAATTGCGTTGAAAGCTTCAGGTATTTCAGCCGTTAGAGCACATTCGTAAATTCGTTTTATTATCTCAGGGCTAGCAATTTGTCCCAAAGCGATGGCAATTCTCGAACTCTCGTATTCATCAGGTAGTGCTCCTAAATCTGCTTGTTCGTCTAAACTAGTGTACAAGGCAGAAATTTCTAGTAAATCCTGTATTAAAGTTTCAACTCCTGCATCACTCCCAAAATGACTTAAAGCAGAAGCGGCATTTCGACGAACTGACATATCTTCATCATCTAAGAGTGATATTAAGCAGGGAATTGCAGCAGTATCATTAATTGATTTCAGTGCTTCAATCACACAAATCCGAACTTCTGATGATTGATCAGCCTGAGCTTTAAGCAGAGCGGAGGTTCCCGATTTACTGCCAATTTTGCCTAATGCCTCAGCAGCACATTTGCGAACATCTGCACTTTGATCCATTAAAGCTTCAGTAAGTGCAGGAATTGCTACTTCATTCCTAATTTCTCCTAAAGACAGGGCTGATATCCAGCGAACCTCAGCATTCTCATCGTTTATAAGTTGAAGAAGTACAGCAACGGCTCTATCTGTTGAAACAGAACTTAATGCATGAGCTGTATGGCGACGCACTTCCCAAGACTCCCTTTCTGCGCCTCGAATCAAAGTATTAACTGCTATATCGCTACTATCTTCACCTAATGCAGAAGCCGCGCTTGCTAAAACGTAAGAGTCAGTATCATTCTCGAAAACCTGAATTATAGAATTTAATGCATATTTAATTTCTTTCTTGCCTAATGCTTGTACAGTTGCCCTTCTCACGGATGCACTGTTACTTTCCAAGCATTGAATAAGAACCATTCTAGAAGCTTTACTATCAATCTTTCTAAGAGCCTCAGCAATTGCCTGATTAATCGAGTAATTATCGTCACGAAAAGCTTGAACGAGAGCTGCGATCGCTTCTTCACACTGAATTTCTGCGAGAGCTTGAGCGGCGTAATATACGACTTCAGATTCTTCATCAGATAAAGTGTGAATAAGGGCAAATCTTGCACAATTAGCGCTTTGAGAGCCTATTCTACTTAAGGCTAAAGCAGCACTACTACGTACATGAGAACTTTTATCTGTCAAAGCTTGAATTAAATCCTTAACAGCAAGTTCGCAACCAATTCTTCCTAACGCATAAGCAGCCGCACTACGCACATTAGCTTCTTTATCGCTTAGAGATTTAATTAGGGATTCTTGTGCCTTTGAAATGCCGATCTCCCCTAGTGCTTTAGCAGAATTCTCACGCACGTAGCAGTTTTTGCTGTTAATAGCTTGCGTCAAGCTATTAACTACATTCTCGCTACCAATTTTGATAAGTGCATAAGTAGAGTAAAAACGTACCTCAGGATTCTTATCTCCAAGTGCTTGAATTAAGCCATCAATTGCAGCATCGCTGCTAATTTCGCCCAACTCGTATGCTGCGTGTACCCGCTTCCAGTCACTTTCATCATTTAAGTCTTTCAGCAAACTTGGAACTAGGCTTTCTGAAAATGTTTTATGCAAAAGAGTAAGCTTAATTGGCTGAGCTAATTCCAATTGTTTAAGAACATCTACAGTTGTATTCTGAAATGCTAATTTCCCTTCTCCTGCCAGTCTTGCCCCTAGTATTAAATCAACTTCTTTGGTGGCTAACTGTACCACTCGTAGCGCTGTTGCTTCATTGTTTATCAGGGCTAGCATTAATGCTATAGGCTCCGTCCACTTCAGAAAATTTAAATACTCCTGCTTTAGTTGCTCATTCTCTAACTTGGGCAACTGCTCCCGTAGTGCCTCCGCTGCATAATATTCCTGAATCATCTGATGCTGAAATTCAATTTGATCTGAGCTTTGCTTGCGTAGCAGATGATATTTGAGCAAGTCATCCAGAAGGTCGCGAATTGGAAATGGCTCGCTTGGAAAGATTCGGTTTAACTCTTCTTCTGCTTCATCTCGATCAATGACCGCTCGAAAATCAACAGGCGTTTCTCCTTTCATCATTAGAAAAGCCAAAGCTTTCAAAGCTTTTTTCCACAATCTCCGATCGCTCAACGGCTTCACGTCTCCTTTAAGAGCTGCGACCTCATGCTTACGGACGCTACTTCGCTCATACGCTTCTGTAAACGCCCTAAAGATCTCGCCTAAATTTCTGGGTAATGTCGAATCTGGGCTTTGTTGAATCACCTCGCACAGCATCCACAACAGCAACGGCGTTTGTCCAAACTCCCGCAATCGGTTTTTCAACTGCCGCAGCATTTGCTCCGCTTGCTCTGGCACATACGCTCGAATAAACGTCTGCATTTGCGCCTCGGTGAGCGGTTGCATTTCTAATTTCTTCTCAGTTCCCAAATCTCCGCCAAGGCTTAAATCGCGTGTCGTGAAAATCATCGGCAGTTTGGGATGATTACGGCGAAAGGCGGATAACTGCGATCGCGCTTCCTCCGATGGCAATTCATTTACACCGTCAAACAAGAGCAGCGATCGACCTAACGCCTCCTCAAACAATTCAGCAGGCATTTCATGTCGAGTAAACGAATCGCGGATCAATTGCTCGATCGATCCCTGCCAATACCGCAACTCGACCAACACCGGAAGTCTTGACGATGCGATCGTTGCTTCTTCCAGCATCAACCGCGCCAGTGCTGTAGACTTCCCCGAACCCGGTCGCCCGACTAACAAAACGTGCTGCTCTGCATACTTCCGAATCCCTTCGAGTACCGAAAATCGCTCGATCTTTTCCTCCTCACGCCGCTCCTCTTTCTTCACCGTTTGAACCATCAGCCCAAAATCAAATGTCAGCGCTGCTTGTTTTGCCTGCCGTTCTTTTCCCGCAGCATCCGTTAGCGTGTAAAGCTGCCACCACTTTTCATAAGTGGCACGGATCGACTCAAGATAGGGCTGAAACTGAGAAGACATCGATCGTTGAATTAAGGGCGAGAGGGGATTTAGAGAGTGATCGATCGTGAGATAAAAGAGCAAAAGCGCTAATCGAATTCGACGCAGGAAAAATTCGATTGGCATTGCGGGATATACATAATTCTGTCACGCGAATTCGATTTTCCCTACGTCAAATTCGATTGGCGCTGCGTCGAACTCGATTGGCGCTGCGGAATATACATAACTTCACTGTGCCAATAGAATTCGACGACGTGCGAATTCTATTTCTTTGTGGAATTCACGGAAAACTTGTAAATCGTCCCTCAGCAAGCCAGATCTATGCCCTTCCAATTTTCAATCTCTCTCAGGGAACGATAAAAGCACACCTTATAAAGATGGAGAAAATCCATGCCTACTAAACGTCTCTCCCGCGAGATTCTGCAACAAGATATCGAGTCAATGAATGGGCTGAGTACCATTGCTGGCTATCAAACAAACCGTACAGAAGCAACTCCAGAAGGCTTACAAGCTGCTTACCGAACGATGCTGACTATGCAACAACGCCAAATCGAACAGCAAGTGCTCGCCCGCGAAGCTGCCGAAGCTGCACGTCAGGCAGAACAGGCTTTTCATAATGCGGTTCTTGCGATGAAAGAAGTTGTCAAAGGGCAATTTGGTTCTGATGGCAAAGAAGCACTCGCGATCGGACTCAAGCGCAAATCCGATCGTAAACCTCCTAGCCGTAAACCCAAAGCGGGGTTAGTTGTTCGCTAATTGAGTTCAGTCAACATCAGTAGCTGCTCTATTCCGGGGTAGCTACTTTGCAATTCAGTTACTCAGCAAATTCTTGAGTTCTTGTTCGCGATGTTCGAGCCGTTCCGCTAGCAGATTCACCACAAAGCGATGAATATTCGCAGCTAACAACGGATTAGAACTTTCAATCTGCTCGAATGCCTCAGAAGAGAGGAAATACAGCACACTCGGCTTATCTGCCACGACGGAAGCCATGCGTACTGTTTGGCGATACAAGCCCATCTCACCGATCGTGTTCCCGATCGTATAAGTCCGAATTCGCTTCGTTTGCTTCTGATCCAGGTCTATCACCACGCTCACTTGCCCTGAACCAACAAAGTACAATCCATCAAACGGATCACCCTGATAAAACAAATACTCTCCAGGCTGAAGCACACAAGTTTTCAGCATTAACATCAATCGATCAACCTGCTCCGGATCGAGAAACGCAGACTTCAAATAGCGACGAAACGCACGATCGGGATACTCTGAACTGGGTTCAAGTTGGATTAACGGGTAAGCCTGTAGGATTTGTTGTTCGCACCATTCTAAGCCACGATCGAGATCATCAAATCGATGACACAATGGAGCAGTTTCATCTAAACAATCTCCCTGACTTAACCATTGCTTTGCTTCACGAGACAATTGCGTAAACAATAGATGCACCTGTTTCTCGGTTGCAAGCTGTCCTAATTTGGCAAAACTTAACACCGCAGAAGCATCAAGTCCGCTCACTAATCGAAAATCCAGAATGACAAACCTGACTTGTGAATTCTGGTCTAGGTGAGCGCGAATTTGATTGAGTAACTTGTTTGCTGTGCCAAAAAAGATCAATCCTTGTAGCTCTAGCACCAAAATCTGCTGACCTTTTGCTTCAAGAATATCCATTTCTTCGGGTGTTCGGAGAACATTGCTGTGATGATATGTCCCTGAGCTAATGCGTTTCGTGATGGCAAGTTGACTATACTGAATCACAAACAGCACGATCGCAGCCATCAATCCGACTGCAATTCCCTGCAAATATCCCGCCGTTGCCGTCACCGCAACGATCAGCAAAATAATCCCGTAGTCCGATCGTGAAAACCGAAACCAAGCCTGATAAATCCACTCATACAACGGTTCAATCCCATACAGAAGCGGTAATCCAACCAGAATGAACTTCGGACAGTAGGCTAAACTCTCAGCACTACCAAACGCAATTGCAAAACACAGCGCCGCAATCATTCGTCCGACTAATCGTGATCGTCCACCCAACTGGATCGCGAGTGCTGTCTCATTCAAACTCGAAAACCCACCCGCACCGCCACCTAAACCAGAGACGATCGAGGCTGCTCCTGCAATCTTCAATTCTTGATTCAGGTCAAAATCGCGTTTCACCAATAGTTCAATGCCATTGGCGTTGAGCAATAACGCGATCGCTTCAATTAGCCATAATGCGGCTAGAGTCGGGAGCTGTTGAGTTACGACTGACCAATCAGCGTGGGTAACGGCTGGGATCGCAGTAAATTGAAACAATGCGTTCGGTGGCATTGTTCCGAGTAGCCATTGTTGTGTTGTTGCCTGCTGAATTGTGGTTCCGGTGAGTGCCAGTCCGGCATAAAAGAGCGCGATCGATGCCACAATAATGCCTGGAAGCAACAGAAAATGCTGAAACGACTTTGGCAGGACATACATCGCCAGCGCAAAAAACACCGCAGGCAACCATTGAAGCAGCACATTCGGTTGCAAAAAGACTGACACGGTTAAATGATCATAATCAACACCACTGAGCGACTGAAGCGCACCCTGAACTAACAATAGTCCTGTACTGGCAATAAACCCACCCACGACCGGATAAGGAATAAATCGAATCAGTCCGCCAAGCCGAAACTTACCCAACGCCATTAGAATTGCACCGCCCACAATCGAATTCAGCACGATCGTTGCAGACAGCGTGAGTAACTTTTGTTCAGTCGTTGCATTCGGCATCAGTTCGACAATCTGACGCGCAATCAGGCTCAGAACTGGAATCGAATTATCCGAAAGCGTTGCAACTACACCTGGATACGAACTGAATGAAGAAGCGATCGTATTGATCACTGCTGCACTAAACAACAGCACGCCAATTCCCCAGGGAAGCGCCTCAGAGAATCCACCTGAAAAGATGACTGCTCCAAACGAAACGCTGGTAATCACCGTGAGAGTCCCCATTGTTCCACCTGAAATGAGATTCAGGAACAATTGGTTCTCATGCTTTTTGGCAGGTGCATTCTTCACGCGTTGAATTGATAAAAAAGCATGGAAAGCAATTTCAGCCTACACTAGCTCACCAAAACAAGTCACGCGAGATCGATCGAAATCCTTCTTCAGATGGAAACGATTGGTGCAGTCAGAGGGTTAATTTTTGTGTAGGTTCAAACGCTGTGCTTATGGAACTTCAGGAACTCTTCAACGGAATCGTTGTTCAGGGATTATTTGAAGAGTTGTCTAACTTCTTTTCAACTCACTTATTCACCTTTGGTGGGAAGCAATTTTCGATCGGCTCTATGGTCGAATTGTTGTTCCAACTCATCATTGTTCTGGTTATTTCTAATTTAACCAAGCAGCTTTTGAAACAGCGAGTGTTTCCGGGAGTTGGCTTGAATATCGGTACAAGCGAATCCCTGTCCACGATCGGCAGTTACGTAGTGACGCTGATTGGCTTTTTCGTGGTGATTGAATCAACGGGCATTAACTTCAGTTCACTGACGGTGTTTGCAGGCGCGATCGGGCTTGGGTTCGGGATTGGCCTACAGAACATTACCAGTAATTTCATTAGCGGCATCACATTGTTATTTGAGCAGCCTGTTAAGGTTGGAGATTATATTGAGGTTGAGCAATTAGCGGGGATTGTTGAAGACATCTCGATTCGCAGTACAACTATCCGGACAATTAACAATGTGTTTGTGATTGTGCCGAATAGTCGATTTCTAGAGAATGGTGTCGTCAACTGGAGCTATCGCGATCCAAAGTGCCGCATTGTGATCCCGATTTTAGTCGTTGATGAAAGTGATTCGCTTACGGTCATGGAAGCCCTGCTAGCGGCGGCGCGTCAAGAATCACGAGTATTAGCGGCTCCTTCACCGGAAGTCTACTTTAAGGGATTGGATGCTGAAAAATCGATGTTGAAGTTTGAATTGCTGGTGTGGATCGAGCGGCCGATCGAGCAAGATTCAATCAAAAGCGCCCTGCAATTTCTGATCGAAGCAGAATTTCGCGATCGCGACCTGGATACGAAAGCGGCTCCGACTGATATTGTGTTTAACGATTTACCCACGATCGCTCAACTGCTGCAAGGCATCCAGAATGGCTCACCGCCTAAAGCGATCGCACCTGATAAACCGATTAGCGGCTGGCTTTTGCGCGATTTGCTGAAGAAAGTGAGCTACTTTCAACATTGTTCTGATGTCGAATTGCGCCAAGTGATCGAAAAAGGCTATCGAAAAAAGCTAGCAGCAGGTGAAGTGATTGCGCGGGAGAATGATCCGGGCGATGCGTTTTATTTGATTCTGTCGGGTGCGGTCGAAGTGGTGGTGGAATCGATCGATCAACAAGTGGCAGTCCGACGATCGGGCGAATTTATCGGAGAGATGTCGCTGTTGTTAGGGACACCCCGAAGCGCGACGTTACGCACGATCGAAGATACCATTCTGTTTATCGTGGATCACGCTAATCTACAGAGCTTACTCAGTAGCCATCATGAGTTAGCCGACCAGATTGCGGAGGCACTGTCTCAGCGTCAAGAAGCGCTTAAAAGTTTGGGAGTGACCGTGACTGAAGCAACGAAAGAAGAAACTCCATTTCAGTTAATCCGCAAGCAGATCGAGTCCATCTTCGATCTTTAATTCCCCAGATAGATACTGCGGCAGTTGAGTTCGCGGTAAGCTCAGCAACGAACTTATTTCGGCAGCCCACAGCAATGTTATTGTTGCTTTTTCATATTGCTGGAGATATCTATGCGATCGACAGCACTCACATTGTAGAAGTGCTGCCGCTTGTGCTGCTGCGAAAAATTCACCAAGCTCCGAAGCACATCACAGGTGTGTTTCAATATCGCAATTGTATTGTGCCTGTTGTTGACTTATGCCAACTGATTCAGGGGGAGCCTTGCCGATCGCGCTACAGTACCCGAATTATGATGCTGCACTACACTACCAAAAAGGGCAATCGCGCTTATGTCGGATTGTTAGCCGAGCGAGTCACAGAAACGCTCGATCAGCCTGACTTAATGCCATCGGCTGAAAACGATGATGGCTCCTATCTAGGTGAAGTCCTGATGCACGAACAAGACATGATTCAGCGATTACGGTGGGAGGCGCTGGTCTCAGATGTTCAAAACGTTGCACTAATTGGCGGAGGAACTGGTTAGGTGAATGGTACAAACAACGATTGAAGCAATGTTAAGACAGAAAATTGGATTAGATGCAAATAGCATCGGTTCCAACTCGATTGCCTATGCGATCGAGCAGCGTCGTTTGTGCTGCGGTCTTCCGACTTTAAAAGATTACTACAATCGCCTGAAGGGTTCCGCTGAAGAACTCGATGCGCTGATCGAAACGGTTGTCGTTCCTGAGACTTGGTTCTTTCGCGATCGTGAACCTTTTGTGTGCTTGAAACATTGGATCAAAACTGAATGGAATCCAAATTCTACCTTGCGCGTTCTGTCAGCACCTTGCTCGACTGGAGAAGAACCTTATTCGCTCGCGATAACTCTGCTCGAAGCAGGACTAAGCAGCGCTCAGTTTCGGATTGATGCGATCGATATTAGTCAAGTTGCTCTGGAAAAAGCGAAAAGAGCCACTTATACTAAGCGAGCATTCCGGGGAGAAACATCAATTAATCCTGCCTATTTTCAAACGGTTGAAGACCGATATCAGGTGCGATCGCACATTCGCGAGACAGTTCAATTCATGCGGAAGAATCTTTTAGAACCGAACAGTCTACTTGGACATCAATATCAGGTTATTTTCTGTCGAAACCTGCTGATTTATCTAGATCAACCTGCACGATCGCAGGTAATCAACACGCTGGATCAGGCTCTCAGTGTCTCTGGCTTACTATTTGTTGGCTCCGCAGAAACCCTACAGATTTCATCGCAACAGTATCAACCTGTGGCTCATCCTGTCGCATTTGCTTATCAGAAAATTAAACCGCCTCCAGCCGCACCTCAAAAAGCGTCTATTAAAGCGCCTATTGCTGCACTGCCAAAACCAAAGCCTACTCCCGCAGTCTCACTTTCCAAACTAGAGCAAGCTAAACAACTGGTCGATCGCGGACAACTGACCGAAGCTGCTCAGCTTTGTAAAGCCCATCTTGCGCTCGATCGCACGAACGCGAACGCCTACCTGTTGCTCGGTAAAATCTATCAGGAGCTCAATCAAATTCAACCCGCAGAACAAGCCTTTCAAAAAGCGATCTATCTTAACCCTAACTTCTATGATGCTTTGATTGAATTAGCAGTCTTAAAAGAACAACAAGGAGATCTCTCAACAGCAACCCGCCTAAAAGCAAGAGTACAACGGCTTCTCAACTTATAGTTATTACTTTTATGCTCAACAAAATCACCAATCGCATCCTACTGGGATACTCAATCCCGCTAATTTTTCTGATCATCTTAAGCGCGATCATCTACCGCTCATCTACTCGCGCCTTTCAACTCCAAGCTCAAGCTCAAAGAGTGGAGCAAAATATTAGAAATACCGATGCTCTAGTGGATGGTATCAACCGAATGGTTGCTGCCGCTCGGGGATACTATATCTTTCCAGAACAACGAGCAAACTCTACGAGAGTTTACAACGACGGGCGCAAACAAGCGATAGAAAAAGCTCAACAGCTACAAACTGCCGACAATCCCAGAGTGAGAGGGGCAGCGAATGAATTGTCACAACTGATCGAGCAGTCCGATGAAACCTTCCAAAATGTTTTTCGCTTAGTGGGTCAGAACAATTTGCCTCAAGCAAGAACACAGCTTTTACGGACTAGAATTACAGACTTACAAGCGCGGCGCAATCGAGTTGTGAGTGAGCTTGAAAACGAACTTGCTCAAATTCAAGCTTCTGCTGGCGACTCTCAAGGCTTTTTGCTGAGATTAATTATTGTCGGAACGCTGCTCGCGCTCATTTTAACCCTGATTGTTGGCTTGTTGAATAGCCTGCCTTTAAGACAGCAGCTTCCCAAAGTCGTGAATGCCGCAGAAGCGATCGCAGACGGAAACCTTGCTTACTCCCTAGATGACACCAAAGACCGAACCGAAGTCGGACAACTGCTGAATGCGTTTCAAAACATGATCAAAAGCTTGAATAAATTAATCTCGCAAGCTCAGCGATCAGGGATTCAAATCAGCACGTCAACCACGCAGATTGCAGCCGCCGGAAAACAACTCGAAGCCACGGTCAACGAGCAGTTTGCTTCAATGAACGAAGTGAATGCAACAGCGCGACAGATTGCGATGACCGCTGGAGGCTTAGTGAAGTCGATGGATGAGGTTGTAAAAACTGCACAAGAAACGACCGATGCTGCATCCAATAGTCAAACGAATCTAGATAAGATTCAATCCGCAATGCAGCGATTGGCTTATGCAACGAATTCGATCTCCTCGAAGCTAAAAGTGATGGATGAAAAGGCGAACAATATCAATTCAGTCGTCACCACCATCACAAAAGTTGCAGATCAGACAAATTTGCTATCGCTTAATGCTGCGATCGAAGCTGAGAAAGCTGGAGAATACGGAGCTGGATTTGCAGTCGTGGCGCGTGAAATTCGTCGTCTAGCTGACCAATCCGCAGTCGCAACGCTGGAAATTGAACAGATGGTGAAAGAAATGCAGTCCTCTGTTTCCAGTGGTGTAGTCGAGGTTGATAAGTTCCGCAATGAAGTGAAGCAATACGTCGAAGAAGTTGGCAATGTGAGTGAGCAAATTGCAAGCTTTATCACAGAAGTTCAGGGACTCACGCCGCAATTTGTCAGCGTCAACCGAAGTATGGATGAACAATATCGAGGAGCCGAGCAGATTAGCACTGCGATCGCTCAGCTACGCGATGCTTCACAACAAACCGCACAGTCGATTCAAGAAACCAATCACGCCCTGAGACAACTCGACGATGCAACGAGAGGCTTACAGCGTGAGATTTCGCAGTTCAAGGTGTAAAGCCATGATCACGATCGATGATATCAATGATTGCTGGAATCGAATTGGCGTAGAAGGCAATCAGACTTGTGAGCAACTTGCGCAGGTGACGCATTGCCACAATTGCTCTGTGTATTCGGAGTCCGGACGGCTTCTGCTCGAACGTGACGTGCCGATCGATTATGTTCAGGAATGGACGACGAGCATTGCTGAACGCGGATCAGCTTTAAGCGATCGATCAACGGAAGAAATGCTGTCGTTGATTCTGTTTCGACTGGGACAGGAGCAGTTTGCGATTTCAATCCGATCGCTGCAAGAAGTGATTCGTCCGACTCGAATTCATAAGCTGCCTCGGCGGAGCGATCGGTTATTTCTGGGATTAACCAATGTTCGGGGTGAAGTTCTGCTCTGTGCATCCTTGCGAGAGTTTCTCAATTTAGAAGCTGCTGCATCTTCAGATGACGATCGAATGCTGATTGTCGGTACGTCTCAGCGGAAATGGGTGTTTCCGGTTGATCAAGTGCATGGTATTCATCGTTATCCGCTGCGCCAGATTCAAGCTCCACCCGTTGTGATTACAAAAACAAATGCAGCCTATACCCAGGGCATTCTGATCTGTAACGATCAAAAGGTGAACTATCTGAATGCAGAATTGCTGATTGATACGCTCGATCGGAGACTGCTATGAGCTATTCAATGCGCGATCTGTTTCGGCAAGAAACCCAAACTCAAGTCGATCGCTTAAAACAATCCCTGACTGCTCTCCAACAACAACCGGATCTAATTCATGAAATTGAGAAGGCGTTGCAATCGATTCGGACGATCGTGGGCGTTGCTCATTTGATTGAGTTCGATGCTGCAACTCACTTAGCAGAGGTCATTCAGTCTTGTCTCACTGCGGCTCATGCTGGTCAGCTTTCTCTCACCCCTGACAAGATTGAGTCATTACTGCATGGCTGTACTTTATTGCTCCAGATGTGTCAGCTCGATCCGGCAAACTCAAAACAATGGTTGTTCAATCATGCTGAGGATTTAGCGAAAACGCAAACTTTGATCGATGATAGCTACCACGTCGATCGACCCCTTCAATTTGAAGTCACTTCATTTCAGCCGGAACAACCCAAGTCGATCGCTTCTCCTGCACCACCAGAACAAATCGAAGTTATTAAAGAAACAGCCCCACCTGCACCCGTTCAGAACTTAATGCAGAGCGATCCAGAATTGATGGCATTGTTTCGGCAAGAAGTTGAAGCTCAAACTGCAATTCTCAATCGCGGGCTAGTTGCGATCGAAGCGACTCCAAATTCACTCCAAGAACTCGAAGCCTTGATGAGAGCCGCCCACTCGATCAAAGGAGCCGCCCGCATTGTGGGTCTAGATGCTGCAGTCGAGTTAGCTCATCAGATGGAAGATTGTTTCGTCGCTGCTCAAAAACAAACCCTCAGCTTAAATGCTGCCCAGATCGATGCTTTGTTTCGAGGTGTGGATTTAATTCAATCCATTAGCCAAACGCAAGATGTCCAGCAATGGTTCTCTCATCACCGCTCTGAACTAGAAACAATCCATCGATCGCTGTCGCTAGATCAATCCGAACCTATCCTAGCCCCACTCCCCACTCCCGCTCCCACTCCCCACTCCCCACTTCCCACTCCCCAACACGATCCCCCTGAACCTGAAAACACTGCCCAGCTCGATCGCGTCCTACGAGTCAGCGCCGATAATCTCAATCGAATTGTTGGACTTGCCGGAGAATCAATGGTCGAAGCTTACTGGCTTCAACCCTTTGCCGAGTCATTGATGCAGATTCGCTCAAGACAGTTAGCCCTGTCTAAAATGCTAGAAGAACTTCAACAGTCTCACGAAATTGAAGCATTCGACCAATTACGCCAACAAGAGCGAGAATGTCGGAATTTATTGAGCGATCGCATCGCTGAACTCGGTGAATACATTCGTCGCACAGATAACCTCAGCGATCAGCTTTACCGGGAAGTCATTCAGTCGCAGATGCGCCCGTTTTCCGATGGAGTGCAAAGCTTTCCTCGCATGGTGCGAGACCTAGCGCGACAGCTTGGAAAACAAGTCAAACTCTCAATTCTCGGCGAAAACACAGCCGTCGATCGCGATATTCTCACCAAACTCGAAGCACCCTTGACTCATCTTTTAAGAAATGCTCTAGACCATGGCATAGAGCCTCCCGAAGAGCGCATCAGTGCCGGAAAATCTCCCGAAGGCACCATTCAGCTTGAAGCCTTCCATCGGGGTGGAATGCTCGTCATTACAGTCTCCGATGATGGTCGAGGCATTGATCCAAATCAGGTACGACAACAAGTAATTCGCCGTCGGCTTGCACCTCCAGAAGTTGCCCGTCGCATGACCCATACAGAACTGATGGAATTTCTTTTTCTCCCTGGGTTTTCGCTGTCTAAAAAAGTCACAGAACTTTCTGGGCGTGGCGTTGGACTAGATATTGCAAAAGCGATGGCGCAGGAAGTCGGCGGTACTGTCCGCGCGATTGCTTCACCGGGGACTGGAACGAGCTTTCACTTTCAGCTACCGCTGACGCTTTCTGTAGTCCGAACTTTACTGGTCGAGGTTTCTGGCGAACAATATGCGTTTCCTCTCTCGCGCATCGATCGTGTTCTCCGCCTCGATCGTGCGGAAATTTCCCTAGTCGAAAACCAACCGTACTTTACGTTCAACGATCAAAACATCGGTTTAATCTCTCTGGCTCAAGTGTTTGATTTACCCCACGCGCCTGCACTTCCTGATTCTCTTTGCGTGGTGATTTTGAGCTACCAATCTGCACAGTATGGATTAATCGTCGATCGCACGTTAGGAGAGCGAGAGCTAGTCGTACGTCCGCTCGATTCGCGCTTAGGAAAAGTTCAAGATATCAGCGCCGCAGCGTTAATGACGGATGGCTCATTAATTCTGATTGTGGATGTTTCGGACTTGGTGCGATCGATCAACACATTGCTCGATGCGGGGCGACTCACTGCTCCGTGCCACACTGAAACCACAGAGCCGAAAAAGCGGATTCTGGTCGTGGATGACTCGATTACGGTGCGTGAAGTCGAACGCAAGCTGCTGGAAAAACAAGGCTATCAAGTCGATGTCGCGATCGATGGAATGGAAGGTTGGAATGCGGTTCGCAATCAGACTTATGATTTAGTGATTACAGATATTGATATGCCTAGAATGAACGGAATTGAGCTAATTCAGCAGGTCAAAGCCAACCCGCATCTACGATCGACTCCGGTGATTGTGGTGTCTTATCGCGATCGAGAATCTGATCGACTGCAAGGACTCGAAGCGGGAGCAGATTATTATTTAACTAAAAATAGCTTTCAGGATGACTCTTTGATTCAGGCAGTCGTTGACTTGATCGGGCAGTAAGCTATGAGAATTGCGATCGTCAATGATATGAGCTTAGCCGTGGAAGCGCTGCGACGAGTGTTAATGCAGGCTCCTCAGCATCAGGTTGCTTGGATTGCCTACACCGGTGCAGAAGCGGTACAAAAATGCGCTCAGGATCAACCCGATTTAATTTTAATGGATCTGTTTATGCCAGAAATGGACGGCATCGAAGCGACGCGGCAAATCATGCAGCGATCGCCCTGTGCCATTCTGGTAGTGACAGCAGATGTGGAGCATAGTTCTGCAAAAGTGTTTGAAGCAATGGGACATGGCGCACTCGATGCCGTCAATACACCCATTCTCAGCAGTTCAGGAACGCCCGAAGATGCACGGTTACTGCTGTCAAAGATCAAAACCATTGGCAAACTGATTGGAAAGACTGAGTTTACTCCCATCCAGTCACGATCGCCCTTAGTCGTCATTGGGGCTTCAACAGGCGGGCCAAAAGCGCTCGTCACGATTCTTGCTCAATTGCCACCCGATTTTAGCGCTGCGATCGTGATTGTGCAGCACGTCGATGTGCAGTTTGCGATGGGAATGATTAATTGGTTAGATCAACAAACTGCGCTCCCCGTCAGCAAAGCCATGAGCGGCGATCGACCCACAGAAGGTAAAGTCTTATTTGCTTGTAGTAATGATCATCTCTGTTTGCAATCGAACGGAACCTTAGCTTATACGCCCTATCCAACCGATTATCCTTACCGTCCGTCGGTCGATGTCTTCTTCAAAAGCGTGGCACAATATGGAAAAGATCAAGGTGCTGCTATTTTACTCACAGGTATGGGGCGGGATGGAGCAGAAGGATTGAGAATATTGCGTCAGCGAGGCTGGTACACGATCGCTCAAGCTGAGGAAAGCTGTGTGGTCTACGGAATGCCCAAAGCCGCGATCGAGCTAAGTGCGGCTGTGGATGTGCTCAACCCTGATGCGATCGCCACTGCCTTACTGCACCGTTTCCATTGATCATGAGTATGAGCGATCCCATCACAGTCCTACTCATTGATGATCAAGCGATCATCAGCGAAGCCATCCAAAAGATGCTGGCTCCTGAAGCAGATATTGCATTCCACTACTGCAACAATCCACTTTATGCCCTGAAAGCCGCAGCACAATGCAATCCGACTGTGATTTTGCAAGATCTAGTGATGCCTCAGATGGATGGATTATTGGTGGTGCGATTTTTGCGATCGCAAGATGCCCCGACTGCTGATGTACCCCTGATTGTTCTATCTAGTAAAGAAGAACCCGTGATCAAGGCTCAAGCTTTTGAACTGGGTGCAAATGACTATTTAGTGAAGTTGCCCGATCGGGTTGAACTGATTGCCCGGATTCGCTATCACTCCAGAGCCTACAATAACCTCCGCAAGCGCCAAGAAGCCGAAGCCCAACTGCGCGATGAGAACCTGCGTCAAGCACAGTACATTGAGCAAGTGAATAAGCTCACCAAAGCAGCCGTCTCGGTTGAAGAACATACCTTTAAGCCCGAAGATTTAAGCGAAGTCAGAGATCGCGATGATGAACTTGGGCAGCTATCGCGTGTGTTTGTTCAGATGGTCGGCACGGTTAACACTCGCCAGGAAGAACTCAAGCGGCTGAATGAATCTTTTGCCCGTTTCTTTCCGTCTGAGTATCTGCGCTTTCTCCGCAAAGAGTCTGTAACCGAAGTGCAGTTGGGCGATTATGTCAGTAAAACAATGGCGGTAATGTTTAGTGACATTCGATCGTTCACGACGATTTCAGAATCGATGTCGCCTCAGGATAATTTTAACTTTGTCAATGCTTATCTCAAGCGTGTCAGTCCAGAAATTCGCAATCACTATGGCATTATTGTCAAATTTCTCGGTGATGGCATGATGGCAGTGTTTCCAGAAGGAGCAGACGATGCGGTGGCGGCTGGAGTCGCGAAACAGCTTCGGGTACAAGAATACAATGTTGAGCGAATGGCACGGGGAGATTTGCCGGTTCAAGTTGGCATCGGAATTCATGTCGGACACATGATGCTGGGCATGGTTGGGGAAACTAATCGAATTCAAGGCGATGCGTTTTCGGATACCGTCAACCTCACCTCTCGACTGGAAGGACTAACCAAATACTATGGAGTTTCGATGTTAATCTCTGGACAAACCTTAGAGTATCTGAGTAATCCGGGGCAATATCAAATTCGCTTTCTCGATCGAGCGATCGTCAAAGGACGCAACGAACCAATCACCGTGTATGAAATTTTAGATGCAGAGACAGAAGAAAATCGGATGCTGAAGCGGCAAACTCAGCCCATATTTGATCAGGGGATTGAGTGTTACCGAGAAGCGAAGTTCGATCAAGCAAAACGCCATTTTGAAGAGGTTCTAAAGGCAAATCCTAACGATTACACAGCACAACTTTATGTTGATCGGGTAACGGAATTGCTCGATCGAGGAGTTCCCAAAGACTGGACAGACGCTTGGACATTTGATGAAAAGTAAATTTGATGAAAAGTAGTCTGTGCAATATCCTACTCTGTGCATATGCAGAGTTCCTTTTCAACAAATTTTACTGATTTTTTGTACCAATGGTGAATTTTGACATAGGATACAGTCAATCTGTATATGGACAAGTTTGAATAATGAACGTTTTAGCGAAAGTTGAGACTGGAAACGACGTGAATGAAAATGACTTTACAACTTATCTTGATCCGACTCTAATTCAGTCGGCGCGGCTGATTTATGAAACCTATTTTGCCGTACATCCTGAGATCGATCGTCCGTTGGGCGTGGCGATTAATCGAATTACGCATCGCGGCAAAATCATTTTTTCGGGCAAGCCAGTTTTACTACCTCAAGAATGTTTTGTGCCGTTTGAATTAATCGAGTAAAAATCACAAGAGAAGGGCACGAATTTCAGCTCGATCGAGTTAAATGAAGTCTGCCCTGATGCTTGCTGAATGTATGGATCTTCTTGCTGTCCCGGCTCTGGTTTTGGTGTTTTTTGTGGGTGCCTCGATCGGGAGCTTTCTGAATGTCGTAATCTACCGCTTGCCTGCGGGACTCTCGCTGATTTATCCGCCGTCGCGCTGTCCCCACTGCCTAACTCGCCTGCGAAAACGCGAGAATATTCCTGTGTTCGGTTGGCTACGCCTGAAAGGAAAATGCGCTCATTGTAAAAGCTCGATCGCTCCTCGCTACCCGCTAATCGAAGCAATTACAGGTATTTTATTTGTCATCGTGTTCTGGATTTTCGGCATCTCGATACAAACGCTTGGATACTGGACATTTCTCAGTTGGCTGCTTGCACTGGCGATGATTGATCTCGATACGATGACGTTACCAAATCCATTGACGCAATCGGGATTAGTGTTGGGGTTGGTGTTCAGCACGATCGTTGGCTTTTTAAGCGGCGGGATCGTTGGCGCAATTGGGGAATTCATTACGGCTGTAATCGGCGCGATCGTCGGAATCTGGCTATTGGATCTCATTGCGATCGTCGCTTCGATGATTCTGGGACAAACAGCCATGGGAGCCGGGGACTCGAAGCTAATGGCGATGATCGGCGCGTGGCTGGGCTGGCAGTTGATGCTGATCGGGGGATTTTTGGCGTGTTTAACGGGGGCGATCGTGGGAATTGCCGCGCTAAAATTGGGGCGATTGTCGCGTCGTCAAGCGATGCCGTTTGGCCCGTTTCTAGCGCTGGGCGCGGGTTTGAGCTTGTTTTATGGTCAAGCGATGCTATCGAGCTACCTGCAATTATTTGCCCTCTGATTTCTCCGGACAGCAGGATCAACAAGAGCGGTAAAATGAGGCTTGATTAGCGTGAATTTAAAGGCAACGGATGCGTATCTCTCTCAATTGGCTGCGGGAACTGATAGATATTTCGATGACTCCAGAGGCGTTGGCGGAAAAGCTGACGATGGCGGGGTTTGAGGTAGAAGACATAGAAGATCGACGCACTTGGGCGGATGGGGTTGTCGTCGGGAAAGTGCTGACGCGAGAACAGCATCCGAATGCCGATCGCTTGAGTGTTTGCACAGTCGATATTGGCGGTGAAAGTCCCTCTCAAATCGTTTGCGGTGCGGCAAATGTCCGAACCGATATTTTTGTGGCGGTGGCAACGCTTGGAACTTACTTACCGAATGTTGATCTAAAAATTAAGCCTGCCAAGCTCAGAGGCGTGGAATCCAAAGGGATGATTTGTTCTTTGTCGGAACTGGGTCTGACTAAAGAATCAGAAGGTATTCACATTTTTGATGAGACTGTGACGGGCGCGTTGCAGCCGGGAATGGATGTGCGTCCGCTCCTCGGATTAGATGATGCCATTTTAGACTTGACTTCGACTGCAAATCGGGCAGATGCGCTCAGTTTGGTTGGAATTGCGCGAGAGGTCGCAGCGTTAACAGGCGGAACGCTGCGACTCCCGCAACCCGCCGCACCGCAAGTCGAGCAAAATCGCGCTTTGTCAATCAAAATTAGCGATGCTCAAGCTTGCCCGACCTACATCGGAACGACGATCGAGAACGTCAAGATTGCCCCCTCGCCGTTGTGGTTGCAGCGTCGATTGTTAGCATCAGGAGTACGATCGATCAACAACATTGTCGATGTGACGAATTACATCATGCTCGAATGGGGTCAACCGCTTCATGCGTTTGATCTCGATCGTTTGATTCAAGTCGCTGGAAGTGATCAAATCGAAATGGGTGTGCGATTTGCACGATCGGGCGAATCGGTGAAAACGCTCGATGGTCAAGACCGCAAACTGCAAGAGCAAGCCTTGTTAATCACGGTGAACGACAAGCCGACGATGTTAGCAGGGGTGTTTGGCGGAGAAGAAACAGAAGTCAGCGATACGACTCAGAATGTACTGCTCGAAGCGGCGATTTTTGATTCTGCGGCAATTCGTAAATCGGCACGATCGCAAGGCTTGAGAACCGAGGCATCCGCCCGATATGAACGCGGGGTGAACTGGGCAGGACTGGAAACCGCTTGCCGCCGAGCGATCGAACTCATTCTCGAAACGGCAGGCGGAACGGTTACGGCGCAAAGCACGATCGACCATCGACAAGGTACTTTAACGAGAACGATCGAGCTTCGCTTAGAGCGCGTTCGCGAAGTGTTAGGTATGGTCGAACTCGATGAGGACTTAGGCGAACTGCAAGCGAGTGATATCGAACGCACCTTAACGGCTTTGGGCTGTGAGTTGCAGTCGAATGGCTCAGAAACCTGGATTGTGACTGTTCCGCCTTATCGCTACCGGGACTTAGAGCGCGAGATCGATTTGATCGAAGAAATTGCGCGGCTGTATGGATACAACAAGTTCACAGATACTTTGCCGGATAAGACTGAGCTAGGGTATTTGTCGATCGATCAGGTCATTAAGCGCAAAGTTCGCGAAGCATTCCGAGCCGCAGGTTTAACCGAAGTGATGCACTATTCCTTGGGTAAACCTGGAGAAGAACGTCAGGTTGTTCTGGCAAATCCACTGTTTACCGAATACTCTGCATTGAGAACTGATTTGATCAATGGCTTGATCGAGGCATTCCAATACAACTTAGAGCAAGGCAATGGAGCCTTGAACGGGTTTGAGGTGGGTCACATCTTTGCTCAAGAAGAAGAACTGATCGAATCTGAAGCGATCGCGGGCATTCTCGGCGGCGATCCGGCTCAGGGTAAGTGGGTGCGTGGGGGTAAAGACCAGCCGATGACCTGGTTTGAAGCAAAAGGCGTTTTAGATAGCGTCTTCGATCGTGTTGGTTTAACCGTGGAATACCAGCCCGATCGTCGTGATGCTCGACTACATCCGGGACGTACTGCTTCATTGTGGGTGAAAGGTGAACGCTTAGGAACCTTTGGGCAACTCCATCCCCAACTGCGTCAAGAGCGCGGATTACCGGATGAAGTGTATGTGTTCCAGCTTAATCTCGATGTCGTGATTCAACAGCTTGAGACGGACGAAGCAATGGTTTCGATCTTCAAGCCGTTCTCAACTTATCCCGCTTCCGATCGCGATATTGCGTTCTTCGCAGCGCGTGACGTTGCGGTGAGTGATTTAGAGCGCACGATCGTTAAAGCAGGCGGTAAGCTGCTCGAATCTGTGGAACTGTTTGATGAGTACATAGGCGATCGTGTCCCGGAAGGTCAAAGAAGTTTAGCATTTCGATTGGTGTATCGAGCCGACGATCGCACCTTGAAAGATGAAGATGTCGATCCGGTTCATCAGAAAGTGCGTGAAGCATTAACCGAGAAATTCCGCGTAGAACTGAGAAGCTAAGGAGTGAGATTGTGCCTAAATATGTGGTTTGGGGGAGCTATTGCGAAGATGTGCTAGAAAAAAGAGCACCATATCGCCAAGCTCATTTAGATGGACTCGCCAAACAAAAGGAAGATGGAATTTTGATTACGATCGGCCCGACCAAAGATGTAACTAAAGTGTTTGGAATTTACGAGGCTGAGAATGAAGCGATCGTGCGTGATTTGATTGAGTCTGATCCATATTGGCAAAACCAAATCTGGACGGAATACGACATCAAAGAATGGATTCAGGCGATTTAAGTGATCGTCGCTTAAAAGTTCCGTTCGACTTTTTTGCTGCGTTGCAAACTACTTGCAACGCAGCAAAACTGTATATCTGTAATTCTTACCGTACACTCCGCACTAAAAAGTTCGCCTGACCACAACTTCTTCGCGATCGGCGTAACACTTCTTCACTACAAGTCCCAGGCTTGCCATCCTTTGAATAGCACACCAGTGTTTCTTGTAAAAACCGTCCTGACCCCGAACAACTCGGAGCAACACTGTTTGCTGTAAAACCAGGATTAGCCCTGACAAAATCCTGTTTAAGCTGCGTCAAAGTCACACGAAATGGTTGAGTTGGGCGGACATAGCGATCGGGAATCGTAACACTCTCTTTGAACGTTTTTGACAATTGGTGGTATTGCACTTGAGATAGACCTGAACAAGTTCCATGCTTTTCCCATTCGTGGCTGTATAGCTTTGAACTGGGATAAAGACCCGGAAACTGTTGCTGCATTCTTGGGTTAAATGCTTCGGTAGTGCAGTTTTGTGGATAGCCGCGATCGTACTGGGGCCACAAGCCATGCAGTACAAAGCCTAATTGCCGTCCTGTGCCGCATTGTTGAGGATCACGGTTGCCATTTGTTGCACAGTAATCCGGAGACCAAGAAAGCGCCATTACATAGTAATCGAATTGCCCTGGAACATTTCGAGTTTGCTGAGCAGGTTTGGAACGAGAAGGACGTGCCTCTGAAATCCCTGGAAGGGCGCAAATTCCAGCCAGCAGTAGAGTTGAAATAATGGCTTTTTTGAACATCGCTTTTCTGAGCACAAAGAGTCCTTGTAGAATCAATTAGAGCAATCTGAATTTCGGAGCTTGAGAAGCAAACCGAGATTATTGTAGATTAAAGCCTTAGTCCGATCGACTCAAATCTTGCTCTGTTCCACAGTTGCGACAGTAGGGTAAGTGCTTGTAAGTTGGCTGATGGCAGTTGTGGCACTCTAAATTTTGATGATAGCCACAGTGCGGACAGTAGTTTTCATTGTGCTTCAAGGTTCTCGTACAGTTAAGACAGCGAGACTGTTGCACTAATGCAGAAGGCGGGAGTTTAGTCCGAACGGCAATCTTTTGGAAGAGCTTGATCAGGGCAAATCCTGCGATCGGAATGAGCAAAATATAGGCATAGCTCACCAGAAACAGCAATCCACCAAAAATCGCGCTGATGATATCGAACAAGAACTTGAATAATGCACCAACTTGCAGAAATTCAAAGATTTTCAGAATCAGCGGGATAAAGAAGATGATCAGCAAATGCCAGCTAATCAGTGCAACCAGCCCATAGCGCTTCCGCTCCGCAAACCGATAAACCAACCCTGCACCAATCAACAGAGGTACAAGGAACAAGGCTTGAAATGCTAGCTGAATGCTGGGATACCAAAAAGATGCTTGTTTATATCCCTGCTCAACCTCAGTGAACGCTCCATCATTTCTAAGAAGATTAAAAAACTCAACGCTTTCGGGTTTCGCGACTAATTCTGTTCTCAGCTTGGCAATCTCTCCTCTCAGTTGAGCAATCTGCTGATTGTTTTGATCGAGTTGTGCTTTGGCTTTCTCGGCACCCACATTATTAATCGATTGGTCACGATCTTGTCCTGCAATCTTTTCCAGCAGTGTCGAATCGTATTGAGCGCGAATGTTGCGATTAGAATTTTCTAGATTGCCAATGCTGTTTTGTTTTTGGTCAAGCGTTTTAACAAGCTTCTGGTTTGTAGGATTATCAACCTTGTCTTTCAGTCCTCCAAACGCTAGACAAGTCGGTGAAACACTGCCCAATCTCCCCTGATTCGCTTGCTGATATCGCTCCTGAAATCCCAGCGATCGCGGCGATGTTTCTCCTGGAAATATCTCAGGAGAGTTATTCACCACGGCGCTACGAACTCTCTCGAAATCTTTGTTTTGTGCGGTAGAAGTTCGATAGTCGCGCCACTCCGAATAGCAGGGATAAGCCTCATTCGGGCTGATTGTCCAATTACTAATATCATTCAGACCCGTAAATACATTAACTAAAATGAAGATATCGATCAAAATGATCACAATCAAACTCACTGCATTCAGTGGTTGCTTGTTGATCGATCGAGTTCGCGTAAAAAATTGTTGTAGCGATCGCCGAAATCTTCTCAACATAATCTGTCTCATCGCCTGAATCGGGGATTATTCAGGTGAAGTGGTTAGAACACATCCCCGTTGTGCTTTCTCTATCTAAAAGGAGATGCAGACCAAAGAGGATCGACAATGTGACAGGTTTCTAACTTGCCTAAGATTCAGAAAAGTGCGATCGCCCAAATTTAATTTCGATCCTGATGGGAATCGTAGTGCTTTCTTGAAATTTTTCGGCTTAAAAAATCTCGTTTGATAATCTCATAAGCTTGCTTATAAATCTGAAAATCAGTCGGTTTTTCAGGCTCTGGAATACTCTGCGTTACCGTGTGAAAGGCTTGAAACAGAGCATTCAATCCAGCGATCGCATCTTCAAGCGGAATCGCAGCGTGAAACGCATCTTTGCTGAAGCGAGTTGCATAAACAAGCTGATGGCGCTGTGCCAACTTCTCTAGCTTGTTCTCATGCACCAGTCGCGCCACCTCCGTTAAATCAGCACCGATTAATCGAGCCACTTTAGTTGCCGTTTCTTCATCGGGGTTGCTTTGCTTGAGGCAAATCCACCCAAATCCCGCCCGCGAGATGTTCACCTCTCTTGCAAGCTGGCTCATATTCGTCTGCGGATTTTCCTCTAAATACTGCAACACAAGCTGACCAAAAGCAGAGCACTCATCAGAATTTAGCTTTAATGAATTCATATTAATATCCAATCATTCCTATTGAGTACAACATCGAAACGAGTGTACTGATGTTCAGCGTAGGAATCCGGCATCAAAGCATCATCTGTCTATCGTGTCTATCTTAGGGCTTCGTTAGACGCATTTGGGGATCACACCACAGACTGGTGAATTGCGATCGCGCAGCCTCTTTACTCTTAAGTAAAAGCACTCCGATTACTTAAGAAAAGAAGGAGGTAAATGTGAGTTTTTTTCAACAAGGGCGTAGATTTTTAACCGCGATCGCGCTCGTTCTTTTATTAACCCTAACGACTGCGTGCGGTGGGGCAGCAACGGCAAAACAACCCCCCGCTCAAGCGCAAATCGATCGCACCAGTAGCTATGGACAACTTGCCTATGGCAATTCGTCTGCGGGTCAAGACTTTGGTACCTGGGTGATCAGTGCCAGTAAAGGCTTGATCAAGGATGCTTATGTGCGGGACAACAACAAGCTAGGGGTAGTGATTTCGCCGCAGGTCAAACCCAACGAAGTGAGAGACTTAGCCCGATCGCTGGCTCAAGGCTTCCACAAGAACTTTCCGAATCAAGATTTAACAGTTTTAGTTTATGCGCCTGATAAAAAGCTGATTCTGACTGCTCAATATGATGAGCAATCGAAGCAGATCCAGTATCAAGCTGGTTAGTAATTAATTGCGATTTGACTTAGGAGATAAAACAATGACAAGTAGTGATGCATATAAGCGTCAGGTGATGCAAGACTTAGCAGGCGGAAACAAAGAAAGCCTGGGAGATACAGACAGCTCGCAGGACTATCAAAACTTTGATGATTTTGCTCAAAGAACAACCCGCGATCAGCGCCATCAATTGTTCCAACGGTCTTTCCATCCTGATCGAGTCCCCACTCAGCAAATGGAACCCGAATTGCAAAAAGCGATCGCGCAAATTCAACCGAACGAGCGCGATGATGTTGCGCGTGAGTTCTTCAGCCATCTGAAAAAACGCGGTATTCACGATCGCGATTTAGAACATCAGCTTGGTCTTTCGACCCACCATCCTAGCCGGATGAGCGCGGATGATGTGAGTAAGCTAGCGAGTTTTGCGTACCACAACCATCCCGATATTTTCCAAGAAGTGTTGGCGGATCAGCCTGCGTTGGTGAAGTTTCTGAGTAATCCAATGGTAGGGGCAGCCCTCGGCGCGATCGCAGCGAAATGGTTCGGTCATCGCTAATCCCAATTCGATCCCCGAATCTATAACGATTCTGGTTGAGTTGTGAGCGCTAAAAAGAGTAGGGAGTAGGGATGTTGAAAAGGAAACGGCACTCCACTCCCCACTTCGCGACTGATTGAAGATCGTTATCTCTCTCAAGGTGGATAGATTTTCTATTGATCAATGCCTCCTTTAGCTGATGAGTTTGTCATTCAATTTAGTGTTAATTGAGCCTGTACGGACCTGTTCATTAATCAATCTCATTTTGGAATTTAAATATTATGGTTTTAGGTCATCAAAGCACCCCTATGAGCAACCACAAAAGAGCAGTTGGAATCTTCTCTAATCGCCGAGATGCAGAAAACGCGCTGCATGAGCTGAAGGCTTCAGGATTTAATATGGATCACGTTTCTGTGATTGCTCGTGATGCAGATCACGACAAGAACATTGCAGGCGCAGAGACAACCAAGTGCATGGGCAACAAAGCGGACAAAGGCGCAGGTGTTGGAGCCGTATCTGGCGGCGCATTGGGTGGCTTAACAGGCTTGCTCGTCGGCTTAGGAACTCTGGCGATTCCGGGCGTAGGCCCGATTATGTTGGCGGGTGCAGCCGCAACCACGCTGGCAACCGCAGCCGCAGGAACCGCGATCGGTGCAGCATCGGGTGGATTGCTTGGTGGCTTAGTCGGACTCGGAATTCCTGAACGTGAAGCTAAGATCTACAACGATCGCGTTCAGCAAGGCGACTATCTTGTGGTTGTGGATGGCACAGACGAAGAAATCCGACGTGCTGAAACAATCCTCAATCACCAAAATGGACTGCACGACTGGGCAGTTTATGATCAGCCCACGAATACTCATCAGGCTGCTGTTACGCCCGCAATGATGCCGCTCGAAAGCAGTGCCGCCTTGACCGATGCCCCGGTCGCAACCCAAAAGCGAGTTGAGACAACGGCTCCGGTCGTCGCTCCCACCAGAATGGAAACGCCTGCAACACCCATTGTCGATCGCACTCCTGCAACCGATGATGAAGCGGTTCGCTTGTACGAAGAACGCTTGATTGTAGACAAAGATCGCAATAAGACTGGAGAAGTCGCGATCGGTAAGCATATTGAAACCGAAACTCGTCAAGTCTCGGTTCCGATCGAGAAAGAGCGGGTTGTGATCGAGCGGATCACTCCGACCAACACAGAAGCGGTGGCAGGAAGCGATGCTTTTAGTAACGCAGAAATTCACGTAGAAGTGTACGAAGAAACTCCCGAAATTCAGAAGGAAGCTTTTGTGCGTGAGGAAGTGGTTGTTCGCAAGGAAGTGGTTCAAGAAACTCTTGCCGTCGAAGAAACCCTGCGTCGTGAAGAAATCGATGTCCACACCGAAGGCAATGCGATCGTCGATCGTGATCTAGACCAACGTTAAATCAACATCAGGAGCGGGAAAGAATGCTCTCGCTCCTTAGCCAATTATTTTGTAAAGTCATGAAAAAAGTTACTCTTCTTTTCCTCAGTGGTCTGTTGGCAATTAGTACCGCAGCTTGCGGCCCTGCAAAAACGAGTAGTGAAGCACCTGATACCACCACAACAGCGCCAGACAGTCAAAACGTAGACAAACCTGCTGCACAGGCGAGTCAGAATGATGCGACTGACGAAACTCGCAGAAAGCAACTGAATTCCGATATTCGATCGCGGGAGCAGCGCAATCAAGCGATTGGCGATCCAAATGTAAGGGATGATAGTGACCTCGCGAGCGAAGTGCGATCGAAGCTCGAGGCCAATCTGCCAAACAGTGCATTAGCAGTAGATGCGAAAGATGGAAAGGTTACAGTGAGCGGTACAGTTGTGGATCAAAGCCAACTCGGTAAAATCGGAACTTTAGCTAGGCAGATTAACGGGGTCAAAGCCGTTGAACTCAAAGTTAAAACCAAGCAAGCAGCAAAGCCAGACGCTCCAAATCCTGATAGCAAAAACATAACGCAGGATCATACGACCAATAAAAACTAAACGCTTTTAGTCAGCAGCCCAGTGTTTCTAACACTCTGGGCTGTTCAAGGTTGTTCACTAAGAATGATGGAATTGCTCTTTATAGCAGTCATTATTGTTAATTAAAGTTCTGCAATCTAAATCGATGGCACCCTCCAACAAGCCCACCCACAATTCTTTAAGCACCCGCAAAAGTAGCGCTGCAAACGTATTCGACTTCGGGAGAACGATCGCCCAAGGCTCGATCGGTTGGATCGGGCGTTTAAGCAGACGTGCAGGTTATGTCTTAGATTTTGTCGGGAACTTTCCACTCCTGCGAAATCCCATTGTCAGACGGTTCGCAGGGGTTCTGAAGCTAGAATGGCTGATTGGAATTAGCAATCAAGTTGACCTCGAAAAAGCCGAGGAAGCAGCGAAAAAACTTCAACGCCAATTTCCCGATGAAACTGCGGCGCAGATTGCACATCGTTTAATTGTCAAAAAAGCAGTACAAGCTGGAAGCACAGGTTTTGTCACAAGTATCCTTCCAGGGTTTGCAACAGCATTGTTAGCGCTCGATCTCGCCGCAACCACGGCACTACAAACTGCATTAGTGTATGAGATTGCAGCCGCTTACGGATTGAATCTGTGGGAGCCGGAGCGCAAAGGAGAAGTATTAGCAATTTTTGGTTTAGCGCTGGGTGGAAGCAATGCTTTAAAGGCAGGCTTAAGATTCTTGCGAAATGTGCCGTTTGCGGGAGCCGCGATCGGAGCTAGCACCAATGCGACGATTCTTTACTCCTTGGGCTATGCTGCCAGTCGATTTTATGAAGCAAAGCTGGCAAACAATGAACCCGAGACTGAAATACTCCAACGCATTCATCAGCAGAGCGAAAACTATCTCAATCTAGCCATCAATCAGCAAGCCATCATGGATCAAGTTCTTGCACAGATGCTGCTTGCTAGCTATCCAGGAAAAACCTGGGAGTCAATTCTTCCAGACTTGAAGACCCTACAGCTAGAACCTTCTTCGCTTAAAACAATCGAGACAAACTTACGATCGCCTCAACCGCTCGGCGCATTACTTGATCAGTTAAACTGCGATTTTGCTGCACCTTTGCTGGCTCAGTGTCGCCGCATTGCTGAAAGCAAAGACGGCATTTCTCCTCAAGAAGCGGAGGTGTTAAGTGCGATCGAGCAGCGATGCAACGCCCAACCTTTAAACGAAGTAGGACTTGCTACTTAGTACAGTGAGAGTACGTAAATCAATTTACGTACTCTCACTGTACTGCTTACAAATAATTAAATAATTAATCGTAATAACAGTGTTATTAAGGAATTTTTTGAAATAGAGTGAAGCAATACCCTGCTTTCGCGCTGTTCGCAACTGTATTTTATTATTCTTCCATTACCCAAAATATTACTATCGAACTGTTTTAGCTTGATCTTGCTTTTATAATTCAGGACGATGCGATTTAGCGATCTATTCCGTTGAATTTCGGTCTTCTTTACAAAGAATTTACAGTAAGAAAAAGATAACGCTAGAGATCGCTTTAGGCTGGCGTTAAACCTTGCACTGTTAGATTAATTCTTATACATTGAACCGCATCAAGGTTGTGTCGCTTACTCATAGAGATAAGCTTGCTCAGGGGTGCGATCGAAGAATTTGAAAGTAAGAGTATCAGACAGAGCGATCCCTCATACATACAGCGGGTCTATTCCCTAGTGTCTGGATTGAACTTATGCCCAACTATGCCCAAACTTGGAGCGCAGAATTGTAAGCAAGGATCGCTCCCGCCATCTCAGATGGACTTCTACCATTTCGTACACGTACATTTCCTGACGAAGTGCTATGACATTGACTCACACGCTAAACAACATCCAAGTCGTTCGTGACCCTTTTCCCTACATCATCATCGATAACTTTCTAGACGATGACTTGGCTCACCAAATCGAGCGGAACTTTCCGAAGCCAGAGGAAATGCCACGTCACTCCCCAGATTATGGATTGCTAGACGGTTGGCACCTCAATCCCCGCCACCAAACGATCGTTCAACGCGCAAGCTCAAGAAGCTTGTTCAAGCTGCTTGAATCTCCAGAATTCAGGAAGTATATGCAAGAAGTTTTTGGGGTAGAGCAACCCTTATTCTGCGATCCGCTCTACCAGGGTGCCGGATTTTTAACTGCGAAAAAGGGGGGCGTACATAAAATCCACCGCGATCGCAATCGTCACTTAAACACCCACTTCTACCGTCGTCTCACCCTGCTCACTTACTTCAATCGAGGATGGCAACCTGGGTATGGCGGCGAACTGAACTTATGGGATAGGAAAATCAAGCAAAACGTGGTGATCGAGCCATTATTCAATCGCTGCGTTGTCTTTGAAAATACAAGATATGCTTTTCACAGTGTTTCTGATGTCACTTTGCCAGCGGGGATGACTCGTAAGGCAATCAATTTTTACTACTACACCGAACTTCCTGCGCCCGAAGAGCGCCATACACACATTCACGATACAGAGTTCTTTGCTGCTCCTGGAGAGAAGCTACAGTTTTGGAAATATGTAGCACTCACGCGCTTTCCGATCCTTTTGATTGATACTGCAATCAATCGCAATGAAGCGGCTGCTAGATTTTTACAAAAGACCGGACTACGATCGCTATATTTACGCACAGCCGCAGCAACATTAAAGATAGTTTCTCCGAAAAAGTATCAGAAGTTGCTCAAATCTAGCAGGTGGAACTTGTTCCAGAAGCCAGACTATCGATTGATCGAATATTGGAAGCGATACAACAATCAAGAAACTTTGCGAGATTGCTCAAAGCCCTAGAACTTTGAGGCTTTAATGCTGCTTAGAAGGGCGATCGCTCTAGTCCAAGCCCGATCGCCCTCTTTATCCTTAACCCAGCAGATTTTTCCGAGCGCGTTCCTGCCGCGATTCGGCTTCGTCCATCAGTTTGGCAAAGTCCTCGATCGCTTCTCCCGGATAATTCTCGAACACACGAGTCGAAAGCGAAATTCGTCCTCGCCCTTCATCCAAATCGACAATCATCGCTTTAATCACCTGTCCGACTTGCAGCAGCGAGGGAAGGGATTCGATGTAGTTCTTACTAATTTGATTGATGTGAAGTAGACCCGTTGTGCCATCAAATTCGGCAAACGCACCAAACGGCTTGAGACTGGTAATCGTTGCTTCGACCAGTTGACCCACTTCTAACTGGCTGAAGTTTGCCGCTCGTGCTGCCAGACGATTTGACAAAACGATTTTGTTGCGATCGCGATCCAGTTCCAAAAACGTCGCAGATAGTGTCTGCCCTTTCAGCGCATCGAGATTTTCGCGTTCGACTAAGTGCGATCGTGGAATAAAGCCTCGTAATCCTTGCACATCAACGGTAACACCACCTTTATTTGAGCCAGTCACCCGAACCTGTAAACTCTGATTGGTTGCCTGCAAATCCGCGAGCTGTTCCCAAACTTTCTGAAGTTCAAGCTGACGCAGAGAAATGGTCACGCGCCCATCGGCATCCTGTTCGCGCACAATGACGAATTCTCGCTCCTCATCCAACGGCAGCACTACTGACACATCCGTCACCCGTCGCACACTCGCTTCTTCGATCGGCAAAAACGCCGGAGATTTTCCTCCGATATCGACTAAAGCACCATCGCTTTCATAGCTAAACGCTTTACCCGTCACTCGTTTCCCCTTTTGAAACTCGTAATCGTGCTGCTCTAGAGCTTTAGCGAAATCTTCCATCGAAAAGGAAGCATTAGTCGATCGATCTGGCATTTCTACTGATTCCTGAAAAATACGATCGCCACTTAACTGGCTTTCTAATTCTAGTGCCTTAGTCTCGAAAATAACGTCTTAACTTGTCCCCAAGCATCCGCCGCCGCAGTTGAATTGTAGTCCAATCGCTGATCGCAAAAGAATCCATGTCCTGCTGGGTAACGAAAGACGCGATGATCAACGTGATGCTCTTTCAGCGCGGCTTCGATTTGGTCGATTTGGTCGATCGGGATCAGTGGATCTTGTGTACCGAAAAAAGCATACAGCGTTCCTTTAATTTCTGGCGTTCGGGCGATCGTTGGTTCTCCCTCGCCCGGTGTCATCGTCGCAATTTCCGCACCATAGAAGGAAGCGGTCGCCTTGACTTCGGGCAACGTTGCTGCCAGATAGGCAACGTGCCCACCGAAGCAAAACCCGATCGTACCCACTTCGTTAAAGCCTTTGGTTTGCAGAAACGCGATCGTCGCGCTCAAATCGCTCAGCAATTGATCTGCTGTCGTTTGATCCTTGTGGAATCGCCCAAGCTTGGTGCCTTCCTCGCTATATTCCACCTCAAATCCGGGTGCAGTTCGCTGAAAAATCGCGGGCGCGATCGCCAAGTAGCCCGCTTGCGCCAATCGCTTTGTCACTGCTTGAATATGCGAATTCACCCCGAAAATTTCTTGAACCACAATAATGGCACCCAATGCGGAAACATCCGGTTCGCTGATGTAGGCATCAATATCAAGCGAACCAGTTGAAAGTTTGATCCAGGAGGAATTCACGATCGCGTCTCACAACACAACACTCCGTATTCTGAACGAAAAACGCAACTTTAGATCGACGAGAACAGACCGTTCTGACTTTAACTACCGTGACAAACTCAAAAGGGGATCGAAATGTCGCAGGCTATACTGTCTGTATCAGGGTCAGTAGAATTAATGTCAACCAGATAAAATCGCAACCCCGAAGAAGTACCCAACTCATTGCCTCCTGTCTCTTCTAAAATGAGGACAACGTTTGTGGGCTAATTAAGAGCACAACAACTAAAAGATTTTTCCTAGTAAGATTCCATGATTGAGGTTTGAGGGCACGGGCATGGTGCAATTTCATATTCAGCCAGATAGCGATATCCCGGCATCAACTCAACTGTATAACCAGATTTTATTTGCGATCGCATCGCGGCAATTTCCACCCGGACATCGTTTACCCAGCACTCGACAACTGGCAATGCAAACCGGACTACACCGCAACACAATTAGCAAAGTGTATCGCCAACTAGAAGATGCAGGCGTGGTCGATGCTCAAGCGGGGTCTGGAATTTATGTGCGCGATCAAGGGCACGATACAGGGGCACACATCAAGTCTCCCCTGCTTGAACAATATCCCCAAGCCCACAAAATCATTCAATCTAGTTTGGATGAACTGGTCAAACAAGGCTGTTCACTCGGACAAGCGCGAGAATTATTTCTTGCAGAGATTGATTGGCGATTGCGGTGTAGCGCTTCAGTTCTCGTGACGGCTCCCCAGCATGATTTGGCAAACGGGGAAGTTTTGATGCGGGAACTAGAGCGCGCTCTGGCAATTCCGATGCAGCTTGTGCCAATGGAAGAACTTGGACAAGTGCTAGATCAAACGCGATCGAGTACCGTCGTGACCAGTCGTTACTTTATCGCCCAAGCTGAAGCGATCGCGTCTCCGAAAGCAGCGCGAGTTATTCCGATCGATATCTACGATTTTGAGCAGGAATTGAAGCTGGTCAAAGTCATGCCAAAAGGCACTTGTTTAGGCATTGTCAGCCTGAGCGGTGGCACTGTCGGCGTAGCGGAGGTGATTATCCACAGCTTGCGCGGCGATGACCTGTTAGTCATGACCGCACAGATAGACGATCGCTATAAACTCAATGCAATGGTGAGAACGGCACAAACGATTTTCTGCTTTGATCAGATAAGTTGTGCAAGCGTAAAAGCAACGATCTCAGCTTCTCGCGATGACATCATTCGCCCGCCTCAAGTCATCTGCTGCGAAAACTTTATTGTGGGCAAATCGATTAATCTACTGAGACGAGAGCTAGGTTTGGAATAAGGATTAGGCAATTCTGATGGGTAGAGCCAGCTTCAGAACCGTCATTTCCGATTGCTGGTTCACGATTAAATCTGCACCTAAATCAAATGCAAATCGCCGCAGCAATGCCAATCTCAGGCTAGAAATATTTTGTTCTTGCTGAAGCCCGATTTCGTTGCCGCTCTTCAAAGCACAATTGGCGGAGAGGCAAAACGTTTGCTGCTCAAGATCGATTTGTGTGTGGAGTTGAATCGGTAAATCAGGAGTCAACTGATTGAGATACAAGAGCATTTGACTCAGCGCTTTTTCCAGGGTAGGCAAGTGAACGAGCAGTTTGGGAACTGGGTCTAGAGTTTGTTTAAGCTGAATTACGATCGTGGTGTCTCGCGAAAATCGCTCGATTAAGAGCGCTAACCAATCATGAATTTGCACTTCGTTCAGGGGTATCGCATCTGAAGAACTTGAAGAATTTTGAAACACGAGTAAATCGCTCACCAAGCGGAATTTTTCTTGCCACCCCTGCCGCAGAATGTTCAAGTATTGATCTAACCGTTGAACATGAGGGTTGGGAACGTCTGGATCGATCAGAGAAGCAACCCCGTGCTGCATTAGCTCGATCACCATTCGCATATTTGTTAGCGGTGTCCGCAGTTCGTGAGACAGCGCCTCAATAAATTCATCCTGGAGCGCCTTGAGCTGACTCAGTTCCACAATCTGCGCTTGTGCAATCTGGTTTTGCTGGGCAGATTGATAGGCTCGGATCACTTGGCTGACCAGTTGTCCGATCGCCTCGGCTTGAAACTCGCTCCAGCGCAGGTACTCTGACAGAATAATGCCGAATTCGCCGATCGTGCCGTGCTTTCCCTGAATGGGGCAGACAATCACTTGAGCCAGGGCGCGATAAATCGGCGGTAGGGTCTCTAGGGGTGGACAGAGCCAGCACTGGCGCTGAAACAGCCGCGAATAAAACGACGAGAATTTCGCAATTTCTACCGTGCGCCGCAGCAGCGATCTCGGTTCCGCATCTTCAGCATTAAACTCCGCTGCGATCGTCGAAATCGTCGCGGCTGGGTCGTGAAAGGCAATCCAACTGTAGTGAAGGTTTAGCGTTTGCCCAATTTCTTGCAGCATCCACTGGAGAAATTCCGTTCGATCGGTATCGCACTGATCGAAAATACGCTGGCGGAGTCGATCAACCGCGATTGCAAATTGAAGCTGTTCAGTACGCTCTTTTAGCTGAGCGCTCAACAGCGATTGCGTGGTCTCCAGAATTTGCTTTTGGGCATCTAGACTCGACTCGCGCTGGCAGCGATCACTCATATCCTGAAACACCATAACGCCACCAATAATCTCTCCATCTCGGTTGCGAATTGGAGAGGCACTGTCACCGACAGGGCGCTTTGTTCCGTCGCGCGATCGTAAAACTGCACGAGCGGGCAATGTAATTGTATCACCCTGGCATAAAGCTGCCAGAATCGGGTTGTTGATGGGCGCTCCGGTCTCTTCATCGATTAGATTCAGTACCCGTCCTGCAAATTCTCCCAAGGCTTGCTCCTGCGTCCAGCCTGTGAAGAACTCGGCGGCGGGATTCATGAACGTGATGAATCCATCGACATCGGTGGCGAGCGTGGCATCCCCAATGCTAACTAAGGTGGTGGCATACCATTGCTGGACATCCTTAAGAGCCGCTTCCATCTGGTGACGACGCAGGGCAACCTGAATCGTGGTGTGTAAATCTGCTTCGTGAAACGGTTTAATCAGGTAGCCGAACGGAGAGGTTTCGGTGGCACGTCTGAGCGTGTATTCGTCTGCGTGAGCCGTGAGATAAACAACGGGAAGATTCAGCTTGAGATAGAGATATTCTGCCGCAGAAACGCCGTCGCTTTTTCCTTGCAAGCAAATATCCATCAAGACCAAATCCGGGCGCTGGGTGGTGGCAATTTGGATTGCCTGACGGGCACTGGTTGCGATCGCAATCACCTGGTATCCAAATGTTTGCAATACTTCCTGCACGTGCCAAGCGACAACGCTTTCGTCTTCGACCACAAGAATTCTTTTCACGCTCACCGTTCTCACTTCTTAATTCGCTCTTATTGTAGGCTCTGTTGAGATATTTTAAGCAACAGATTTAAGCACAATTGAATGTGACATTGAACCGAGTTTTTTGAGCTTTTTCAACTGTAATCTGAGCGTTTAATTGATTCGCTAAAGCATTCACTAAGCGTAACCCCATCGATCGAATTTCCTGTAGCTCAAAACTTTCAGGAAGAATTTTTCCGTCATTTTCTACGATTAAGCAAACCTTAGAAGAATCATGGTTCAAGATGACGGTTACTTCTCCGATTTCTTCATCCATAAATCCATGCTTCAAAGCGTTGGTCATCAGTTCGTTCAGGATTAGACCACATGGAATTGCTTTCTCTAGGCTGACTACGATATTTGGCTGAACTTGAACCGATAAATTCACGCGCTCTGGCTGAATTCGATAAGTGTTGAATAAACTCAGCGTCAAAGATTGTACGTATTCTGAGAGGTTGACATTGGCAAAATCTTCAGAGCGGTATAAAGTATCGTGAACTAATGCCATCGAACTAATCCGGCTTTGACTATCCTTGAAAATTTGTTTTACTTCAGGATCTTGAATGCGCTGTGCTTGTAAATAAATTAAGCTCGAAATAATCTGCAAATTGTTTTTGACGCGATGATGAATTTCTTTGAGTAATGCTTCTTTTTCTTGTAGAGACGCTTGGACTTTGGCTTCTGCTAGCTTCTGAATAGTAATGTCTTCGATCGTTCCGGTATGCCCAATTAACTCGTTCTGTTCTGAAAACATCGGAGCAGTTCTGACGTGCAGCCATCGGATTTCTTGAGCCGAGGTAATAACCCGGAATTGCTCAGTGTGAGGTTGCTCTGCCCTAGCATCTTCGATCCAGCGAGGCAAGATCCGATCGCGATCGTCGGGATGCACATACTTTAGCCAACGATCTCCAATACTTTCTTCGAGCGTATGTCCAACAATCTCTTCGCAACGGGAATTGATGTAGGTACACTGTCCCTGCACATTACAGCTAAAAATGCCAAAGGGTAGACAGGCACTAAGTGCTAACCATTGTTCTTCGGTTTGGTGGGTTGCGATCAGCAGCGACGCAGAGTGCGGATTGAGCAGAGTTTCGAGTTGAACAAGGACAGTCGAGAGAGAGTGATCGATCGCGGGTTGAACGGGTTGCGGCAGAGCAGTGATCGATCGCTGAAACGCCTGAACTTGTGCTCTAAAGGCACGAATGCGTAATTCTAGCTCAGGAGGATTCGGGTCTAAAGTCTCGTCCATGTGACATGAATCCCAGGGGTCATAGCAAACTTTATCAGAGATTTAGCCCGATATTTGAGCTTAGCAGCAGGCTTTAACTTGAAAGAGAGAGCTGAGCTATATCGACACCCCACTCCCCACTTCCTTTCGGATCGCTATACCTCCGCTTCTGTTGGAGAACCGATTAAAGGGTGCAGTTTTCTCTTTCTTAAATAGTACGTATGCTAAATAACTTTTGCATATGAGCATTCTAGTTAAAATATTTAGCGCTAAATAAACAGGTATATCAATACTCTTTAGCTCTAATCTGTTCATCGCTTCACTGTGAAATTTCCAATGAAAGCTGCCTCGTTAAATGATTATCAACCCAAATCATCTGAGATCTCCCAATGCGATCGCTGCGGGTACATTCGGCTAACTCTATTGGCAATTTTCCTCGGCGCATCAATCGACGGATAATGCGACTGTCACTGGAAAGGTTCGCTCGATCGGCTCACGAGTGTCAGGAACGGTCGATCAAGTGTTTGTTGAGGAAAACCAGGAAATTAAGACGGAACAACCCCTAATTCAACTAAATCGGCGTAAACTACTCCCTCCATACCCGCTTAGGGTTAGAGGGAGTAGTTTACTTCCTGTGAAACTTAAAAATTACAGTCCGGTTTCAGGATCAACTTCAGCCACAGTTGGATCAACGCCCATCGGTGCAACATAGTCTCTGAAGAAGGTGATTTGTTGTTCAAACTCCATTTGCTTCACGCGATCGAGCAAAGACTGTGCCTCTTCTGCAAGCTGATATCCTGGCGGCATGGGGATGATCGTTGCATTTTCCATGCCCTGCGCCAACAAGTACCAGACGAGCAGCTTGGTTGTATCACCCAGTGCGCCATATTCGCGAGTGAGTTGGGTGTTGCGGCGGCAAATCAAATCGCGCTGTACGTTTAATTGTTCTTCGTGGGGGAGTTCTTTAATTTGGTTGAAGATACCTTCTGCGATCGCGGGCGAAACGGTGCTTGCACCAGGTGCGGCTGGTGTGATCGCGCCGCCCATTTCCTTGTAAATAAACCAGAACAACGCAAGCTGAGTATCAGCATCCAATTGCTGAAACGCTTCGACTAAATCGTTTGCCGTTCCCGAAGTTGTATAGGTCATAAAGTAGTTACCAATTCGACCTCCAAACCGTAGCAAGACGGACTGTTTTACTCGACCTGCCAGAGATAGACCGCTGAACCTAGCTACAGACAGAGGCAGCTAGGTTTAAATTTCTCAGGATTGCAAGTTTCCCTTTGAACAGACACTATTAATAAAGAAGATAATAAAGAAGAGTTCAATCGCACGATCGTTGAAACTGTCTCATGTTGAAACTGTCTCATTCTGATCAAAAAGAATTTTCAGTAATCCATCAGTCTGGCGTGATTCCGTACCGTATTCAATCGGGTAACATTGAGGTGCTCTTAGTTACTACAACTAAACGGAGTTCCGCCAAAAACGCCGATCGTTGGAGCATTCCCAAGGGCTGGATTGAACCGTTCATGTCCGCAGCGGACTCGGCAGCAAAAGAAGCTTACGAAGAAGCAGGAGTTCGCGGTTTAGTCAAAACTCCGGCGATCGGAGACTATCAGCGCCGAAAGCTAGGTTTGCCTTGTCGAGTCGAAGTCTTTCTCATGCAAGTTGAAGTCGTTCTCGAAGATTGGGCAGAAGCGAAAGTCAGAAAGCGGCGCTGGTTTAGCGTTTTACAAGCAATCAAAAAGGTGCAACATCCTCAACTCAAACGGCTGCTTGCTCAACTGCCGGAAATGCTCTCTCCTAATGCAGAAGGCGTGAGCAAGAGCAGAGAGCTAGAGTAGAACACCTGTGATTGAAGTAGTGATATGACTAAGAAAAAATCTAAAAAGAAACACAATAAAAAAGCTAAAGACAAAGAGACTAAAGACCAGAAGAATCAGACCCGCTTAGATAGCGCTGGACAAGGCATCAAGACTGCGGGCATGGTGATGGCGAGTGTGCTGCTTGGACAGATTATAGAAGCGGCGATCGAACGCCTCCTGCAAAAGTTTCCTGCTCATGCTCCTTTGCCTGCAACGGCTGAGAACGGCAGCAATGGTCAAGAACTTCCTCATACTATCGCGCATCCAGTAGAGCAACCTGGCATGACCCTAGCCTCCGGGATGGGAGCTTCGCCACTGGGTGTACAAGATGTGATTGAGGCAGTTCGCGATGCTGTTCGAGACGTGGCACCAACACTAGACGACGTGGTGGATACGCTTAAAGTGGGGACTTGGCGATCGGTACAGCAGGCAGTTGGAACAGCAGGTAACACTACGATGACAGCAGTTGAGGGTGCGGTTTCAGGTGCGAAAACTTTGATCGATAAATTGCATCCTACTGAACCTGTGGCATCTAAAAAATTGGGCAAAAAGAAGCGCAAAGATAAGAAAAAGTAAGCATAGATGCCAAACTGCTGTTCTTCTAATGGAGTTGAGGAGAACATCTGTTAGCGATGTTACAGAAGTCATTTTCGACCTGCTTAGAGGCTCTTGTAAAGATTAAGTAGCAATGGAAAATAATACCAGATTGATTTGTGGATGCGACAGATTCTCGCCCCCTAAGTCCCCCATTCTGGGGGACTTAGGGGGCGAGAATCTGTCGCATTCTATGTTTAATTCGGTATAAGCCTGAAAAGCGCGATCGCTGACTGAGCAAATTAGTTGTATTCAAGACCTGTGGAGCAACGTGATTGAATAGCTCTTCTGACGGAAATCTTTGGAAAGCCATCCACGGGTCTTGAATATCACTTAGCATTTCTATTCTGCAAGATCGCGATCGCGCTGCACTTTCTTTCGAGGTTTTCCCATGAGCGGAATTGCGGAATTATGGACTTCCATACATTACGTAGAATTCGGATCAGGTGCAGCGTCCGGATCAGACATTCTCTTCCATTTCAACTGATCTAGCCATTGATAGAAACGATCGGAAATGCCGATCAACTTTAGGGCTTTGATTGCCGCACTTCATTCTTTCTCTCCCTACTCTTCGCTAATGCAAAGCTCAGTGAACCATTGCCAGTCTAATTCGGGCAGGGCGGCGATGTCACGAGCGGCGCGGACGGAAAGAAAATGCAAACCATATCCACTGCGTTCTGCAAAATCACGGCGATCGCAACCTCGATGCAGGTATATTAATGGCTAGTTCCAAAGAAAGGTATGCCAAATCTGACACGCGCTCAACTATTGCATTACGGTATCGCTGGACTCAGCGTTTTGATGGCAACACTGCTGATGCTTCTGCTAGACCCATTGCTTGCCATGACTCAAAGTCCTTTCCTGCTGTTCTTTGGTGCTGTAATGATCAGCGCTTGGTCAGGTGGCTTGGGTCCGGGACTGTTTGCAACTGCTTTGTCGGGTTTGATTAGTACCTACTACTTTCTTCCTCCTATTTATTCCCTGTCTCTCAATTGGGTGAGCGGTTCACGGTTGAGTTTATTTCTACTAGAGGGCGCATTGATCAGTCTTCTATCTAATGCACTCCGAGTTGCAAAACGGCGAGTGGAGCGCATGTTGTCCAATTTGAGGATCAACGAGGAACAGTATCGGCAAGTGGTCATTCAGACCCAAGAACAGGCAAATACGCTGAATGCAATTTTTGCAACCTCCGTCGATCATATTTACGTTTTTGATCAAGAGGGGCGATATCGCTACGTCAGCGATAAGGGTGCTCAAGTGCTGGGTTTTCAAGCTACTGATTTAATTGGAAAAACTTGGCGAGACATTGGGTTACCTGCCGATTTAATGGAAGAGGTAGACGCTCAACGAGAAACCGTGATGTCTACGGGTCGATCGCTAAAAGGCGAAACCGATTTTGTGACCGATCAAGGAGTGCGGTCTTACGAATACATTCTCACCCCCTTGGGTACAGATCAATCCACAAAATCTGTGGCTGTCATTTCTCGCGACATTACCGAGCGAAAGCAAGCAGAATCCGAGCGAGACCAATTGCTCATGCGAGAGCAGGCCGCTCGCTCAGAAGCGGAAGTTCAGCGGAACCGCCTTCATTCACTCCTGCTTCAAGCTCCAGCGTTTATCTGTACCCAGTTCGGTCCTGATCACGTTTTCGAGTTTGCCAATCCTCTCTATTGTCAACTTGTAGGGAACCGCGAACTGATTGGGCGTACGGCTCGAGAAGCCTTTCCTGAGCTACAGGGACAAGGGCTTTATGAACTCTTAGATCAAGTATTTGTAACAGGGCAGCCGTTTGTCGGCAACGAGATCGCCGTTCAATTTGACCGACAAGGGAATGGGACGATCGAAGAGGGATTTTTCAACTTCATCTACCAGCCGATCTTCGACATTAACGGCGCTGTAGAAGGGGTGATTACCTTTAGCTTTGAGGTGACCGATCAGGTTGTGGCACGACAGCAAGCCGAAACTTTGGCAGAGAATCTGAGATCTCAACAGGTTAAGCTAATGAAAAGCGAAGCTCGGTTCAGCCGCTTGGTTGAGGCGAACATTATTGGCGTGTTTTTAGCAGGTCCTGAGGGCACGATTATAGAGGCGAATGATGCGTTTCTCGAGATGGTCGGTCATACCCGTGAGGACTTGCACAATGGCAGTATAAACTGGGCTGAAATGACACCACCAGAGTACGTCCAGCAAGACGAGCAAGTATTGCAAGAACTTGCTAGCTCCGGCAGTTGTGCCCCGTTTGAGAAAGAGTACCTCCGCAAAGATGGCAGCCGAGTTCCCATTCTGCTAGGAGCCGCGGAGCTTGAAAGCGACGAACTCGCTTGGGTCTGTTTTGTTTTAGACCTCACCGAAAGTAAGCAGATTGAGGCTTTGTTACGTCAGCAAGCTGAGGAATTATCTCGTGCTAATCGACTCAAAGATGAGTTTCTCGCTACCGTCTCCCACGAGTTGCGAACTCCCTTGAATGCCATACTGGGATGGTCCACGATGTTGCGCTCCAAACAGCTTGATCAAGCCACTACAAGCCGGGCGATCGCGACGATCGAGCGCAGTGCTAGGGCGCAGAATCAACTCATTGACGACCTACTGGATGTTTCTCGAATTATTACTGGCAAGCTGCGCTTAAATGTTCGTCCAGTCGTCCTAGTTTCGGTCATTGAGGCGGCGATCGATTCTATTCGCCCTGCCGCAGAAGCAAAAAACATTCGCCTTCAAAGTATTTTAGACCCCGCTGCGGGTCCTGTTTCCGGCGACCCCGACCGCCTTCAACAGGTATTCTGGAACTTGCTCTCTAATGCCGTTAAGTTTACTTCCAAAGGCGGTCGAGTTCAAATTCGACTAGAACGCATCAATTCCCATGTTGAAGTGACGGTGAGTGACACCGGGCAGGGAATTAGTCCTGAGTTTTTACCTTACGTCTTTGAGCGCTTACAGCAAGCAGATAGTACAACCACTAGAGCGCACGGTGGACTCGGGCTGGGTCTGGCGATCGTTCGTCATTTGGTGGAGCTACATGGAGGAAGCGTTCATGCCGTCAGTCTCGGTGAAGGACAAGGCGCTACTTTCATGGTCGATCTTCCCGTTACCATCTTTCGCTCGGAATCGACAAACCTTGAACGGGTACACCCTACGGTCAGTGATACAGCCCCTTTGACTAATGCACCGAGATTGGATGGCTTAAAAGTTTTGATCGTAGATGATGAAGCAGACGCTCAAGAGTTGCTAGCGACTCTCTTGAGACAATGGGGGGCGGTGGTCACAACAGCGGCATCGGCGAGGGAAGCTTTAGCGTTCATGACTCAAAGCAGCGTTGAGCAAAGACCTGATGTATTGGTCAGCGACATTGGAATGCCAGGTGAGGATGGGTACACCCTGATTCGTGAAGTTCGAGCCTTAGCGCCAGAACAGGGAGGTAGAATTCCTGCGATCGCCCTGACTGCCTATGCTCGCACGGAAGACCGCATCAAAGCATTAGCTTCAGGGTTCCAATCCCACGTCCCCAAGCCAGTTGAACCAACTGAGTTTATTGCAGTAGTAGCAAACTTGGTCGAGCGCTTGTGAGTGTCAGCAAATCTCAACTCACAGATGGATGACCTGGGGCTCGAACCCAGAACCAGCGGATTAAGAGTCCGATCATGAAAAACGCCTATACCAACGTGATACAGGCGAAAATCCCAGTAAAATCAAGCTTTTTGACTTGAGCAAATGTACTAAATTATCTCGAAATGACTTGAATAAACATTGCAATTTAGGGCAGAGCTTAGGGCGGTAATGGGCGATCGTCACGCTGCATTAGAAGGTCGTAAGCCCTTTGATGTACCTCATCGGTGATCCAATAATGATAGGTATTTGTATGCTCTTTATAGCTGTGACCCATCTGCTGTGCTGCGAGTTCAACGGGTAAACCGAACTCGATCGTCCGAACTGCCCATCGATGCCGCAAATTATAGGGATTGCGGAAACCGGATCGCCTAAATGCAGCCGTCACTCGATGCCCTAGCTTACGATTGTTCTTTCCGCTGACCTGCGGCAGTCGTGAGACATTCCACAATTGCCATTTGTCCCACCATTCGGGGTAAACTGCCCAGACCCTCCTCTCTCCGGTCTTTGCGCTGCTTCCGTCTTCATGATCGACGATGCTGAGAACCGGAGATTCTTTCAGCTTTTCCAAGTCGATGTAGAACAATTCGTGATTCCGCAATCCATATTTGAGTCCGGCTGGACTGGCATAGATTCCGAGTGCGATATCTTGCTGTTTCCAGTCTGTCCCACCTGGTTTGGGTGGCAATGTTGCACGTAAGGATAGGCGATCGCCTCTACATCGGACGGTTACGCCGATTTTCGCCGATTTTAAGCGGTTGTTCAGTTGTTTTAAGTCCATTGGTTCGATTAGTAAGTTTTCCGCTTCTCAGGAGACGTATTTAGCTGCTCTGAGCATCGATTCACATGAAATTGCAGCGTCGGACGTTTCGATCCGGGTGGAGACACATCGCGATAGTGATACCCAACTTTGAACATTCTCGATCGATATAACTCTCTCAGTTTCCCGGCAGTCAGATCAAGCGCGATCGCTGCTTCTTTTGTGTGGAACCAAGTCTTACCGCTCATAGCTACGATTCTTCTTGTAATTTGCGTAAAGGGTTAATGATTTCTCAGCCAGTTGCAGCAATTTTGCTGAACCGGGACGTTTCGCGATGCGATCGATTAATTTGTGGCATCGCAAGCGCACCTCATCTGGATGTGAGAGCTGCTCTGTATTGGCTTCGGAAGCTTCGCTCATGCTGATTGCCTCCTAAAATCCTGTGAATACGGTGGATCAGAACCTTGCCCTAATTCCGTGTTCGGATGTTGTTTTGCTTCGACGGTATTCGCCGATTCTGCCTGTGTTTCTGATGCAGAAGGCGTTTCGACTGGAGCAATCAGATTTAGCCGTTCCCGCGCTGGTGCGAGTGCCTTATCCCGATATTCCCAAGCAGTAGCTTGATCGCTTTCCTTCACGCAATCAATTGCAACCGTGTAGACACGCTTTTGTGCCCCGCGCTTGCCTTGAGTCCTGATTGCTACGGACTGCAATCCAATTTCCTTGAGCAGTTTACCGCATACATCAACAGGTGTATGTTGCCTGCGTCCTTTCGAGTCGATGTATTCCGTGCGATCGTCAGTCCGAAATAGTATCTAAGTTGCTTCGCGTGCTTAACTGCCCAGTCTTGAACCTGGATGCAACGTGGGTCAGAGTTAGAAAATTCAACGCCGCGATCTGCAAGTTGCAAAATCCCACTCTGTCTGAGCAGTTGCGCTCGAACGTACCGCCTGGGCAGTCGGTGAGCCATTCCAAGTTCGTCACGGCAGATTGTTTCGACTGATTCGCGATCGAGTTCTTTTGCAGCCGCAATATTCTCGGTCAATGCTTGCATTTCTGCTCCCCGTCCCAATTTGCCGCGCTGCTTAATCAGGAGCCACAAGCAGTTATCAAAATCATCGAAGTTGCGACCGGGGAAGCGTTCACACGCTAAAGTTTTAAGTGCTTTGATTTCATCCTCAAGACTGCATTCAGAAGCCAGGATTTTGTGAGCCGCATCGATCGACTCGCAGACGGGGGAATCTGCATATTTAGCGGCATCCTCGTTATCGATTTCGTCTCGAACTTGGCTCAAAACCTTCTGCTCGTCGGAATCCTTGCCCCACTCTTGAATTTCGACCGTGTGCCCCAATTCTTGCAGGGCTGAGATCCGATATTCACGGGCGATCGCTTTCTGTGCCCCTCGCAACGCGCACATTTCGGAGTAATAAGCCTGCGCTGCTGTGAGGATTGCGACTTTGCGATCGTCGGTTTCTGCCAGAGCTTCAACGGCAAAGTGAGCCGAAAATGCTTGTTTATCTTGGGTGAGCCTGCGATCAATTGCGCGTGGAAACATGAGCGACTCATCGCCAGAAGTCAACACGAACTTAGGACAGTACACGAACCGGGGAACGGTCGGACGATAACGCCCTAACCTTTACATCCAGCCATCCGGATCGATCGCACCTACGAAATATCCGTAAACAGCATCGAAGCCTTCCCGCGTAATTGAAACACCCGTTTTGATGGAAGGAGAAACGATCAGGAAATCAGGCTGAATTTGGCTTAACCAACTGTCCGGATCATCGAAGAAAGTTCTAAATTTGCCTTTTCGATTGGTTTCCGAGTCGATTCGCACGATTCTTTTATCAGGAAACTCACGCTGTAAACGCCGCTCAATCTGTTTCCCGCCAGCTTGCGAGTCGATCGCAATTAGAAGCCGCTTTGATTCTGCGTAGCCTTCACCTTCAACGGCATCAGCCAGAATCTTGCTCATGAATCCGCTCAATCCGCCAGATCCGATCGTCACTTGCCGCGGTGCATTCTGCCGATGGTGCTTAAAGTATCGAACGTTGTCTGATGCCGAATAAGCCTTGAGCAGTTCGATCGAACATGGGTGAATTTCGGACTCACTGACTACGATCGCGCCACTCATGCCACATGCAAGGCAAATCTCAGAGAATCGATCAAGGATTTCTCCGTGTTTGCTTCCTAGCGTTTCGCCCTTGATTGAGTGATCAAGAAACTAATTCACCTCATCTAGAACAAGCAATAAAGGCTTTTCTGTGATAAACCAGTCGGGAATTCGCCGCAACGAATCGATGCACATCGCCGCGCCGTTTGCCTCATTAATGTCGCGCAAAAACGCACCGTACTGATTGTCGCCGTAATCCGAGATGTGCGGCGCGTTTGCGGCGCTGGCGATTTGCTGACTAAGCGAATTGATCATCGAGAGAATCAAGACCCGTCCACCGTTGCGTTTCCAATTACAGATAATGTCTTCCGTGGTTCGAGTGGTTTTCCCTGCGCCCATGTTTGCAGCGATCACAGTAATCGAACCGATTGGAATCTCGCTAGGCAGTTCGGGCAAATAATCATCTGTGGTATCGCGATCGGGTGTCAGCATCAGAGCTTTGAGATTGCAAATGATCTCGAAGTATTGTCGAATCAATCCGCACTTACGCCACTCGTTGAGGGTGAGCGATGTTGCGATCGTTTGATCGAGCCATGCCGCGCCACGATTAACAAACGCATCATCAATTCCCTTCCCATCAGCACTATTCCATGTCGCGATCGAGACTTTGCAGCCGTGATTCTGTAGAATTTGCCCTAGTTGGCGAACTTGACAGCCCACGTTAGCGACCGTCTTCGGTTTCTCGTCTTGGTCAAAGACGATCATGGCTTGCCTTCCTTCAGTAGCGAATTCTTGCAGAATCGGGAATAGCTCGTTGCCGCCTTTCGGATGCCAATTTGCGACCCCACGAAGCGCGATCGCTGGATACCCTTGCTGAGTTAAGAGAACCGCTTTCTTGGGTCCTTCAGTGATGCAAACTGGCAGATTGCACCGCTTAACGGTTCTCCAGAACGATTCACCTTCTAACGGAACAACGCCATATTTCTCGAAAGTCTTTTCTGCGGTAGCGATATCTACAAATGGCAGAATCGGCAACGCCTCGCACTTTCCAGGGGTCTCGTATTTGATTGGTTTCGGATTCCCCTTGCTGAAATCGTACCGGGGAACCCTCGGCTTAACGTAAGCGATTTCTGCAAGATCGCCGTCGATTGTACTGCCCCAAGCTACCCAAACGCCGTGAGCCGAATTCTCGTATCGTCTCAGGCTATATTGAGCCGATCGCGTCACATATTGAATGCTCTGATTAAACGCAATTTCATGCCCTGCAAGAATTTGGGCCGGTTCCTCACCTACGATCACTTGCATATTCAGTGAGAGCATATCGTCACTGATACCGCTTGATTTCCAATCCGCGATCGCCCATTCTTGCGTTGTCTGATTGGCTTGTTTTGCGATTTGTGGAGCTTCCCAAGTCGAATTTAGGGAAACGCCTTCGCGACAAAGTACGGATAGATTCACACGGCAACATCCAGCGATCGCATCCGCTCGACAGTTGCCTTTATTATGCTGCTCTGCCATATCGCCATATCATCGACATTCGTCGCACGTCTGTTTGCACCGTCTTTCCCGCCGCGATCGCTGTGTCCTCTCAAGTGGTTGATTTTGCTGGCTCAAGGGCAAGAGGTCAAAACGCTCGGCATCGAAGGCGAGGGTAGTCTACGGGATAACCTGACTTACGTTTATCTCAAGGGATTTGCGGAGAAACACGCTCAAGAATGCGGATTGGATATCTCCGAGCACGATCAACCCTGCCTGATTGATGGCAAGCTTGCAGACATCTCTAAACTGGCTACCCTCGCGCCTAATGCCACACCGACCGAGATTGCTGAACATAGGCCGATTGCAACCCCACAAGACTTAGAGCAGATGTACAACGCGCCATCCGCCCAGCATGAGGCAGAGGAAACCATTTCAGAGGTTCCATCCTCACAACCGTTGATTAAGCAAGCGTTTCCAAATTGGAAGCAGAAATCGATCGAAGTGGCAGCGTTGATCGTGGATTGGTTAGCGGCGCGAACAGATAAATCTTTTTTGCCTTCCGAGATTCGTAAGTCGATTCGCAAGCTGAAAGACGATCCAACTTTGACATCAGAGCGACTTAAAGCCGCGCTGGATGCGTTGGCAACGGCTCAACTTTTGAGCGAGTCAGAGGGCAAATACTCGGTCGCCCCAATGCCTGATACCGACGATTACGATTTTTAGGAGAAACAAAGTGGACTTTCAAGACGTAGTTCAAGCAACGCAAACTGGGCGATCATTCAAGATTAAACAGCCCCGATTCTGGGTGCTGTGTTCGCTCTATTTGCCGGATGAGATTGCAGAAAACTTACCCGCGATCGACATTGTCAAAGTGCGAGGGCAGTACCTTTTAGGTTTCAATTTCAAGCCCGTCAAAGGTGAATATTTCCCCTACTGTGGACACATCTGGCAAGTGGCAAACAACCCGATTCAGTTTCCGACTAGATACAAGACAACGGGACGGAAGAATTCGCCATTTATCATGGCTAAATATATTTCAAATTATGAGAGCGAAGCGAAATGTTTGCAGCCATGATCAAGCATTCTCTTAATAGTTGATGCCTGCCCATGAGACACGAGACAGACGAGACAGAGGGGTCATTTTTGACCCATGAGACACGAGGCTGCCTCGTGTCTCATGGGTTTCTCACGGTTTTGTCTCGTGTCTCGTCCGTTTTGTCTCGTCGGTTTTGTCGCGTTTGTCTCGTAGATTAAAGCGATCGATAATTAATTCATAAAACTATTAGAAAAACCACGATTATTTGATCGTGACTTACATTTTTGCAGGTGGCTAAAGACTTCTGTGAGAATCGTTAGCCCGTCCTTGTAACTTCGGTTTTGAATTTCACGGACTCAGTCTTAGGTTGTTCATCTCGCTGAAGTGTATGACTTTCATTGTTTGTTAGAGAAGTATGCATATTGATGTGTGCTTGGCTTCTCTCCTGAGGGTGAGGCAATCACACTGCGTAATTGGCTCCATTAAGTCAGAGAAAGAGAAGGACTAAGACAACTAGGACATGGAGCATTCTTCTAGTCAAGTGAGTGTTACTGGCAAAAAACAAGCACATCAAACGCAGCTTTTAGCAGGAGTAAAAGTCTTGCTGGTGGAGGATGAGTGTGATGTAGCAGATTTACTGCTGTTTATCCTGAGTGAAGCCGGAGCAGAAGCCATCTGGGTCACGCAAGCCAATGACGCTTTGGCGCAACTTCATCGCTCTCGTCCAGATATCCTTCTTTCTAACATCAGATTGCCTGACCGCAATGGCAATTGGCTGATCCAAGAAATTCGTCAGGCAGAATTTGGAAGAATGGCTCGCCTTCCAGCGATCGCCGTTACATCTTACACGCGAGAATTTAACGCAAACAAGGTTTTGGAATCCGGGTTTGATCGGTTCTTGCCCAAGCACATTGACCCAGAAGAAATTATCTCAGCCATTCTCGATCTGGTTTGACTGAGGGTCAGATGTCTCGATCGGGACGATTGGCAACGTGATGATGAAGCTTGTCCCCTTGCCCTCTGCACTTTCAACCTCAATTGTCCCTTGATGCATTTCAGTCAAGCTCTTCGCCAGGAATAAGCCTAAGCCCCATCCTTCCTGCTCTCCAGCAGTCTTAGTACGACGAAATTGTTGAAAAAGAATGGATCGCGCCTCTGGAGAAATGGGCTGCCCTTCGTTATGAATAGTGATGTGGATTGTTGTTGCAGTGTGTTGC